>NZ_VCKW01000596.1 GCF_005889715.1 Actinomadura soli | reverse complement strand
GCCTACGGGATGCGGCCCCTCCTCGACATCTCCGACGACGAGGCCCGCGCCGACCTCGCCCGGGTCTCGGTGACGGCGCTGTCGTTCGTCGCCCAGTCGGCGCGCGGCATCGGCGTCCCGATGGTCCCGCAGGAGCGGATCAACGCCGCCGGGACGATCACCGAGCGGTTCATGGTCCGCTGGCGCGGTGAGCCCGATCCGAAGCACGTCCGGGCCATCGACGCGTACTGGGTCTCCGCCGCCGAGCACGGCATGAACGCCTCCACCTTCACCGCGCGGGTGATCGCCTCCACCGGCGCGGACGTCGCGGCCAGCATCTCCGGCGCGATCGGCGCGATGTCGGGCCCGCTGCACGGCGGCGCCCCGGCCCGCGTGCTGCCGATGATCGAGAAGGTGGAGCGGGTCGGCGACGCCCGCAAGGTCGTCACCGACATCCTCGACTCCGGTGAGCGGCTGATGGGCTTCGGCCACCGCGTCTACCGGGCCGAGGACCCGCGCGCCCGCGTGCTGCGCCGCACCGCCAGGGAGCTCGGCGCGCCGCGGTTCGAGGCCGCGAAGGCGCTGGAGGACGCCGCCCTGGCCGTGCTGCGCGAGCGCCGTCCGGACCGTCCGATCGAGACGAACGTGGAGTTCTGGGCCGCGGTCGTCCTGGACTTCGCCGAGGTCCCGACCGCGATGATGCCCGCCATGTTCACCTGCGGCCGCACCGCCGGATGGGCCGCGCACATCATGGAGCAGAAGCGCACGGGCCGTCTCGTCCGGCCGAGCGCCAAGTACACCGGCCCCGGAACCCGTTCCATCGACGACGTCACCGGGGCCGCCGAGGTCCTCAAGCGCCACGTCGGCTGAC
>NZ_VCKW01000595.1 GCF_005889715.1 Actinomadura soli | reverse complement strand
AGGAGGAGACTCCGGCGCGGCGTGGGTGGTCGGTGTCGGGCCAGGGCCGGGCTTGGGTGAGTAGTGAGATGGCGCCTGCGGTCCAGTCGACGTGGGTGGTGGGTTCGTCGACGTGCAGGGTGCGGGGCAGGACGCCGTGCCGCATCGCCTGCACCATTTTGATGATTCCGCCGACTCCGGCCGCTGCTTGGGTGTGGCCGAGGTTGGATTTCAGGGAGCCGAGGTGGAGGGGCCGTTCGGGGTCACGGCCCTGCCCGTAGGTGGCGAGCAGCGCACCGGCTTCGATGGGGTCGCCCAGGCGGGTGCCGGTGCCGTGTGCTTCGACCGCGTCGATGTCGGACGGTTGGAGCTGGGCTTGGGTGAGTGCTTGGTGGATGACGCGTTGCTGCGAGGGGCCGTTGGGCGCGGTGAGGCCGTTGGACGCGCCGTCCTGATTAATGGCTGAGCCGCGGATGATGGCCAGGACCTCGTGGCCGTTGCGGCGGGCGTCCGACAGTCGTTCGAGGACGAGGATGCCGACGCCTTCGGACCATCCGGTGCCGTCGGCGGCTTCGGCGAAGGGTTTGCAGCGTCCGTCGGGGGCTAGGCCGCGTTGGCGGGAGAAGTCGACGTAGACCGCAGGCGTGGCCATCACGGTCGCACCGCCGGCCAAAGCGAGGTCGCATTCGTTGTTGCGGAGTGCTTGTGCTGCCAGGTGTGCGGCGACCAGGGAGGAGGAGCAGGCGGTGTCGACGGTGATCGCGGGGCCTTCCAACCCGAGGGTGTAGGCGACGCGGCCGGAGGCGACGCTGCCGGAGGTGCCGCCGGTGAGGTAGCCCTCCAGTTCGGCGGGGACGGGGCCGCCGGTGCCGT
>NZ_VCKW01000594.1 GCF_005889715.1 Actinomadura soli | reverse complement strand
TCGGAGATGGGTATAAGAGACAGCCATCGGGGGGCTCGCCGCGGCCGTCGTGCTGGGCGCGGCCGTCGGCGTGCTGGGACGGCTGATCGCGCCGGACCGGGAGAGTATGCCGGTCTGGTGCACGATCGCTGTCGGCATCGTCGCGGCGTTCGCCGGGACGGGCCTCGCCCACCTGTTCGGCGTGGCGTCCGGGAGCTGGAGCCTCTGGGAGACGGGCTTCCAGATCTCGATCGCCGCGCTCGGCGTGTTCCTGGTGGCGGTGTGCTGGCCCAAGCGGATCGTCCACCGGCCGAGACCGCCCGGGTCCAAACCGCCCTGAACGGCTTAGGGGGCCTTGCGGAGGACGGGGCGCAGGTCGTCCAGGACGTCCGGGTCCTCGATCGTGGACGGGACGGAGACCGCCTGGCCGTCGGCGATGCCGCGCATCACGCCCCGGAGGATCTTGCCCGAGCGGGTCTTGGGGAGCGCGGCGACGACGGTGATCTCCTTGAGCGCGGCGACGGGCCCCACCTGGTCGCGGACCATGGCGAGCAGCTCCGCGCACACCTCGCCCGGCTCGGCGAGGACGCCGCTCTTCAGCACGACCAGCCCGCGCGGGACCTGGCCCTTCAGGGCGTCCTGGACGCCGATGACCGCGCACTCCGCGACGGCCGGATGGGAGGCGATGACCTCCTCCATCGTCCCGGTGGACAGCCGGTGCCCGGCCACGTTGATGACGTCGTCGGTGCGGCCCATCACCCAGACGTAGCCGTCCTCGTCGATGTGGCCGCCGTCGCCGGTGAGGTAGTGGCCCGGGTACCTCGTCAGGTACGACTCCACGAAGCGCTCGTCGTCCTGCCAGAGGGTGGGGAG
>NZ_VCKW01000593.1 GCF_005889715.1 Actinomadura soli | reverse complement strand
GCACTAGGCCGTGTGCCGAAGTAGGTGGAGCCATTCGTTGATGGCAGTGATCTCAAGGACGGCCTGGTAACGGACACAGAGCTTGTCGTATCTGGTGGCCACGGCCCGGTGCCGCTTGAGACGGTTGATGCCGCACTCGACGGCGTGGCGGCCGCGGTAGTCGACCGGGTCGAAGGCCGGGGGCGGCCGCCGCGGCTGCCCCGCCGCTTCCGGTGACCGGACTGGTCGGCCGGCTCTGGAATGGTGCAGGCGATACCACGGCCGCGCAGGTGAGCGCGGATCGCCCGCGACGAGTAGGCCTTATCGGCCCGGACCCGATCCGGGCGGGTGCGGGGACGGCCCCGTCCTGGCCGGGCGACCCTGATCTGGGCCATCACCGCCTCGAACTGCGGGGCGTCCCCGCGCTGCCCCGCCGTCACCACCAGCGACAACGGCCGCTGGCCCTGCTCACAGGCCAGATGCACTTTGGTCGACAACCCCCCGCGGGAGCGGCCCAGGGCGTGATCAGCGGGCTCGGTGCCCGCACCTGCGGGTGGCTCGCGCTGCAGATCACCGCGGCGGCGGGCACCGGCGGCGTGCTGGTGAGCCCGCACGATCGTGGAATCCACGTTCACCTCCCAGCCGATCAACCCGGCCGCATCCGCCCGCGTCTGCAGTCCGGCCAGGACACCTGCCCAGATGCCGGCGCGCTGCCAACGGCGAAACAGCGCAAAGACCGCGTGCCAGGAGCCGTAGTACTCCGGCACGTCCCGCCAGGGCGCACCGGTCCGCACCCGCCAGCCGATCCCATCGATGAGCTGGCGTTTGGTCCATTTCGACGGCCGACCTGTCCTCTTGCGTGGTGGAAGCAGC
>NZ_VCKW01000592.1 GCF_005889715.1 Actinomadura soli | reverse complement strand
CTAAAAGCTGTCACGTAACTCGTCCATGAAATGGGTGATGCCGACTGGCCGCCGGTTGGTGTGTGTCAGCCGGTGGCGGCGAGGTTGTGCAGGTAGGCGATCCCGGCCGCAGTGTCGTGGAGGGTGCGGGCTTTGCGGCGGTGGTCGCGCAGGATCTTCCAGTTCTTCATTCGGGCCAGGGCGTGCTCGACACGGGCGCGGACGCTGCGGTGCACGGCGTTGAGGTCTTCCTGCCAGGCCTCCAACTCGCTGCCGTCGCGGGGCTTGCGGTAGGGGATGATCACACCCGGGTTTCCCTGGTAGGCGCCATCGGCCATCACATGTCCGCCGGCCAGGGCTCGGTCGATGCCTGAGTCACGGTAGGCCTGGCAGTCGTTGCGGTTGCCGGGTAGCGGGTCGCCGACGGCGGTGACCAGGCGGGTGTTGGCGTCGATGGCGATCTGCACGTTCGCCGAGTACCGATAGTTCTTGCTGCGTGCGGCCAGGCTGCGGTCCCGCAACGGCACCAGCGTGCCGTCCACGATGCACACCTCATCAGGGCCGCGGCGGCGGACCGGGGCCAGTGCCAGCAGCGCCGAGAGGGTGTCCACGACGCGATGCGCGGCGGCGTGCGAGATGCCGAACAGTGGGCCGACCTGCCGCAGGGTCAGGTTGGTGCGCCAGTACACCGCCACCAGCAGCACCCGGTCGGCCAGCGGCAACGCCCACTGGCGTCCCGGCCGCCCATCGGCGATCTGCGCACCGCCCCGCTCGGCCACCACCCCTACGAGCTTGCGGAACTGCCGTGGCGACAGCCCGGTGAACGGGCCGATCCACTCCTGCCGAGCCGCCGTGATCACCTGACCCACACAAGATCATCGACCAGAGACGACCT
>NZ_VCKW01000591.1 GCF_005889715.1 Actinomadura soli | reverse complement strand
GTGTCGGCCTCGGGGGCGGGGGGTTCGTCGGGGCCGCCGCCGATGCCGGTGCCCACGGCGCGGTCGCGGAGCGCGAGGATGACGTCGGCGCCGCTGGTGGCCCATTCGTGGGCGCCGGTGGCGTCGCCCTGGGCGTAGAGGACCTCGGCCACGGTGCGGTAGACCTCGGGGTCGCGCGGGCGATCGGCGCGGATCTGCTCGACGAGGGTGCGGGCCTCGTCGGCGCGGCCGAGTTCGAAGAGGGCGTCGGCGAGGTAGGCGCGCGGGTCGCCGTAGGTCTCGCCGCCGTCGTCCAGGGCTCTGCGATACAGCTCGGCGGCCTTGGTGTGGTCGCCCGCGTGCTGCCACTGCTCGCCGGCGCGCAGCAGTACGTTGGCGCGTGACACCCCGCCGGACACCGACTCGGCCAGCTCGGACAGCCGACGGGCCGCCGAGATGTGATCGCCGGTGCGCAGGGTGTCGAACTCCAGGTCGTCGAGGTCGTCTTCCGTCACGTGCGTCACGCTTCAACGCTACCCGCCGCCGCGCGACCGAAGCGGGTGAATCGATGATGATCGTGTGAATAACGGGGCGTAGGTGTCAGCTCACCTGCGAGAACGTTCTAGCGCGTCCCAGAATCCGCGGCGCAGGGCGTGCCGCACCTCGTCGTGCAGGAGGAAGTCGATCGGGAGCGAGGAGCCCTGGAGGAGGCGGGCCTCCAGGTCGGACGGCATCCGCGGTTTGCGGGCGAGGACGGCCTCCAGCCACAGCGCGGGCGCGTCCCTGGCGACGGACTCGCCGAAGTCCTGGCCTTCCTGGTGGGCGGCCTTGACGGCGTCCGCCAGCGTCGGGGTGCTCTGCTGCACGGGGACGGGCGAGATCTGCTGGGGGCCGGTGTAGGGGC
>NZ_VCKW01000590.1 GCF_005889715.1 Actinomadura soli | reverse complement strand
GCTAAGAGGGTGTCTCATGTGGAAGGTTTGGCGAGCTTCTTATAGCAGCTGATGGCGGCTGCGAGGGTGAGGAAGGCGGTGAACAGATGGCCGTGGCGTTCGTAGCGGATGGTCAGCCGCCGGTAGCCGAACAGCCAGGACAGCGTTCGCTCGATCACCCAGCGGTGGCGGCCCAGGCGTTCGCCGGACTCGATGCCGGGCCGGGCGATGCGCGGCACGATCCCTCGCTGACGTAGCCAGGCCAGGTGTTCGGCGGAGTGGTACGCCTTGTCGGCACGGGCCTTGACCGGCCGACGCCGGCGGGGTCCGCGCCGCGAGCGGATCGCCGGTAACGCCATGAACAGCGGCTTGAACGCCTGGCTGTCGTGGACGTTGGCGGCTGAGACCGCGACCACCAGCGGCAGCCCGGCAGCGTCCGACAGCACGTGGAGTTTGCTGCCCTTCTTGCCCCGATCGACCGGATTGGGGCCGGTCAGCGTGCCCCCCTTTTCGCCCGGACGGCGGCGGCGTCCACGATCGCCGACGCCCAGTCCACCTGCCCACGGGCGCCCAACTCGTCCAGCACCGCATGATGCAGGCGCGGCCACAACCCAGCCCTGGTCCAAGCGGTGAACCGGCGATGCGCGGTCGGCACGCTCACCCCGAACTCACCCGGTAGATGCCGCCATGCACACCCGCTGGTCAGCACGTAAACGATCGCGGTGAACACCGCCCGATCATCCACACCCGCCGTCCCGCCACCCTGCCGACGCGGCGCGAACCCCGGAACCAACGGCTCGACCAGCTCCCACAACTCATCCGGCACCAACCGGAGCGCAAGATCCGACACGATCCCGGATTATCCCGCAGACCACACCCAACCCACATGAGACACGCTCTAAGCC
>NZ_VCKW01000589.1 GCF_005889715.1 Actinomadura soli | reverse complement strand
GGCCCGCACTCCCGCCCCCGCCAGATGCCGTCCGACCCGGTTGGCACGCTCGTTGAGCTGCGCAAACGTCCGCCGCTCTGCCCCCGCGACCAGCGCGGGACGGGCCGGCGCGGCCGCGGTCATGATCTCCAGCAGGTCGGCCGGGTTGTAGCTGCGCACCATGCCACGGTCCTCGCATGTCGGGGCGGATAGCTCCCGATCCTGCATGCCGGGGGACGGCGAACTCAATCCTTATTGTCATCCAGTCCAATGAAATGGATCACACTGGCGGATTGCCTGATCCGGCCACGCCGCGCGCTTCTTACACGGCTCTTATCTGGGTACCGGCATGCTTGGCCGTAACGATTCAGTATCAGACGGGGGTAGTGGTGAGCGCAGGCGCTATGGCGTGGACCCCGCCGACGTGGGAGGAGATCGTCAGCGAGCACTCGACGCGAGTGTTCCGGCTGGCGTACCGGCTGACCGGCAACCGGCATGACGCCGAAGACCTGACCCAGGACGTCTTCATCCGGGTCTTCCGATCCCTGTCCTCCTACACCCCGGGCACGTTCGAGGGCTGGCTGCACCGCATCACCACGAACCTCTTCCTCGACCGCGCACGCCGCAAGCAGCGCATCCGCTTCGACGCCCTCGGCGACGACGCCGCCGAACGCCTGCAGGGCCGCGAGCCGTCCCCCGCCCAGGCTTACGACGAGCGGCACCTGGACGCCGACATCCAGCGCGCCCTCGACGACCTCGTCCCCGAATACCGCGCCGCGGTCGTCCTGTGCGACATCGAGGGGCTCTCCTACGAGGAGATCGCCGCGACCCTCAACGTCAAGCTCGGCACCGTCCGGTCCCGCATCCACCGGGGCCGCGCCCAGCTCCGCGAGGCCCTGGAACATCGCCGCCCCACCGA
>NZ_VCKW01000588.1 GCF_005889715.1 Actinomadura soli | reverse complement strand
GCCCCGTTGCCACCGGACCTCCCGCCGTCCGCGCGTGCCTCTGTGCCCCTGGCCTGTCTGCGCAGGTTCGTCCTGGACGTTAGCATGATGCGCTCATATGAGTGAGCGCTCACCCGGATGAGTTCCGCAAGACTCCCAGCGCGATCTTCTTACAGGGGGTAACGTCTCCTTTACCAGGAGTTGCCGGGAGCGTCGCGCATCCTTCGCTCCGGGAGGGGGACTGCATGGTCATCGCTGACCTGCTGGGTGTGGCGCGGATGACCGCCATCACCCTCAACGGCCGCGGCCGCATCAGCAACTGGGACGACACAGCGGCCGGCCTGTTCGGCGTCGGACGGCTCCAGGCCGTGGGCCGCGCGCCCGGCTCGCTGCTGCGGCTCCCGCCCGAACACCGCGGCGTCTTCGAGCCCGGGATCTTCGGCCATGTCTGGTGCGGCGCCTGCTCCGTGCCGCGCGTCGACACCGGTGAACTCGCCGAGATCGGCTGGTGGATCTACCCGATCGAGGTCGACGCGGGCGACCACGACGTCCGGGTGCTCGCGCTGGCGGCCGACCTGCGCCGGCTCCGCCAGGAGGGCCTCGGCGTCACCATCGGCGACCTGCCCGTCCGGCCGCCCGACGACGGCGCCTGCCGCGCGTCCGGGACGCGGCTCCTGCGCGTCGAGCCCGCCCTGGCGACACCGCTGTCCGGGGTGGACGACGCCCCGTACGCCGAGCCCTTCGCCGCCCGGCTGGCCGAACTGCTGCCCGCGTTCGGCCCGGCCGGGTCCGAGCGGATCGCCTCGCGGGTGCTCGGCCTCGGCTGCCCGGCCGTCGCGCTCGGGCTGACGGTCCGGCTGCCGATCGTCCCGTGCACGGCGGACGCGTCGTCCGTCCCGTTGCCCAGCCCCGTCCCCGCGCCCAGAAC
>NZ_VCKW01000587.1 GCF_005889715.1 Actinomadura soli | reverse complement strand
AGTAAGAAGTGTCTACGAGACAGGTGGCAGTCATTGTGTTCAGCACATTGGCCCTTTCAGGAAGGGACGGGAAGTGGACTGCTCCACATTCGTTTCCGCCGGGCCACCGGATGTCCTGAACCGCTGTTGACCTGGAGGCGGCCCCACGCGCTGGTCGTCGCTCCGTCGTCCACAGCCGAAAGCCACGAGCGCCCACCAACAGGCCGCTCGACACGCCGAGCGAATACGACACAGTTGATACCGACAGGGCACCGGTCCCGCACTGGCGATACCGGCCGTCGCGACCGACCCCGTCCTGCCGACGCTGAAGATCACACCGACGTACACCACCCAGGTCGTGGTCGCCGACGCCGTCCGCGCCACGGCATTCAGCGACCGCACCATCCCCTGCGGCTAGTGACCGAGCCGTCCACACCGGAACCAACCCACCGGAATCAGTGACGCTGGCGATATCCGCTCGATCATCTGAAGCCCTTGGCGAGGTTCAGCCAAAGGGCTTCATCGCGTTCTACCAGTAGGCTCAGCTTGTTCATGATCTGGGATTGGCAGGTGGGCCGAACTGTGGCCTATCGCTGCCTGACCGCCCGCGGTGACGGATTACAAGCCACCGATGCGCTCTGGTCGGCATACGAGGTCTGCTGGCGAGGTGCCTCTGCCCAAGGGGGCCGATGGCCGCCTGATGCTGGCGGTGGACGTGTCCCCGTGGCTGCGGCCCGAGACGGCGACCTGCCCGGACCGCGCGTTCTGCTACGCCTACGGGCGCGGGGGAGAGAAGTATGGCGTGCTTCGGTGTGGGAAGTTGCTGAGTGCCCGGTCAGCCGGGGGAGAGGAGCGGGCGGCGGGGCCAGAGGTGTTCGGTGCCGTGCGGGCGTACGGCTGTCAGGGCCTGTTCGGTCGCGTCGGCCAGGTC
>NZ_VCKW01000060.1 GCF_005889715.1 Actinomadura soli | reverse complement strand
GCGCCCCTCCGACCAACACGGCCCCCTCCGGCCCCACACTCCCTGACCAGCACCGCCCTACGACCGGCACCGCCACTCCAGCCGGTGCCGCCCCTCCGGGGGCACCGCCCGCCGTCCGGGAACGGCGTCCGACGCCGTCCGTTCGGCCAACGGTCGCCCGCCGACCAGGAACCGTCCAACGCCTCTCGACGCCGTCCGGCGGTCGCTTGTGGTGGCGCGGCGCGGCCCGCCGCGCCCGGCGACGCTCTCCGTCCGCGCCCGGCCCCTCCCGCCGGGACGCGTCCGTCCTGGTTCCGCCGGCCCGATGGACGACGGGTCAGCGCGGCCTGTCCGCGGACTCGACCGACCGCCACAGCGTCTCGTACCAGGGCGGCCTGGCCGTCGGCCCGCCCTTGCGGGCCTGCCGCCCGTCGCCTCCGGTGCCGTCCAGGACGATGTAGCACTTTACGTCAGGGCGGCAGTAATGGAGCCTTCGAGTCGCCTCACGCTCAATGTACGACTTCTCGCCCAGTTGTTGCTTGCGTTGGGCAAGGATCTCCACCTGCCGCCGGGCCGCCGCCTCCTCGCGCTGGAGTTCGGCGATCTCTTTGCGCTGCGCGATGTACTCGCGGACGGGGTAGGCGAGGCTCAGCGAGATGGCGCACACCACCACCGCCAGGATGGCGGCACGGCTGGTCAGGGCCGGGTTACCCCGGCGCGCGCCACTCCCGTGCCCGGCCTCGCGGCCGGTGTCGTCGCCGTCGTGCCCGCCCTTGGGGCCGGCCTTGTCGTCAGCCATCGTGTCCCCTGCGTGGTCGTCCTGGACTCGCGTGTCTCCGGTATGCGGTCTGGCTCGTCCGTCCGAAAACCCGGCGTTCGGGGACCGGAACGAGGTTCCGGTCCCCCGGGACACCCGGTTCGGGGGCCGTGCGCCTCAGCCCCAGTCAGGCCGCGTCATGTCAGCCTTTGGCGTCAAAGCGCGGGAACGCGGCCGCGCCGGCGTAGCGGGCGGCGTCGTCGAGCAGCTCCTCGATGCGCAGCAGCTGGTTGTACTTGGCGACGCGGTCGCTGCGGGCGGGCGCGCCGGTCTTGATCTGCCCGCAGTTGGTGGCGACGGCCAGGTCGGCGATGGTGGTGTCCTCCGTCTCGCCGGACCGGTGGCTCATCATGCAGCGGTAGCCGCTGGTCTGCGCGAGCGAGACGGCGTCGAGGGTCTCGCTGAGCGTGCCGATCTGGTTGACCTTGACCAGCAGCGCGTTCGCGGCGCGGGCCTTGATGCCGCGGGCGAGCCGCTCCGGGTTGGTGACGAACAGGTCGTCGCCGACGATCTGGACGCGGTCGCCGACGGCGGCGGTGAGGCCCTCCCAGCCGGGCCAGTCCTCCTCGTCGAGCGGGTCCTCGATGGAGACCAGCGGGTACTCGCTGATCAGCTCGCCGTAGTAGGCGGCCATGTCGTCGGCGGACCGCTTGGCGCCCTCGAAGGTGTACTGCCCGTCGGCGTGGAACTCGGTGGCGGCGACGTCCAGGGCGAGCGCGATGTCGCGTCCGGGGGTGAAGCCCGCCTTGCGGATCGCCTCCGTGATCAGGTCGAGCGCGTCGCGGTTGCTCGGCAGGTCGGGCGCGAAGCCGCCCTCGTCGCCGAGGCCGGTGGCGAGGCCCTTGGACCTCAGCACCGACTTCAGCGCGTGGTAGGTCTCGGCGCCCCAGCGCAGCGCCTCGGCGAAGGTGGCCGCGCCGATCGGCGCGATCATGAATTCCTGGACGTCGACGTTGGTGTCGGCGTGCGCGCCGCCGTTCAGGATGTTCATCATCGGGACGGGCAGCAGGTGCGCGTTCGGGCCGCCGACATAGCGGAACAGCGGCAGCCCGGCGGAGTCGGCGGCGGCCTTGGCGACGGCGAGGCTGACGCCGAGGATCGCGTTGGCGCCGAGCGCCGACTTGGCCGGGGTGCCGTCCAGGTCCACGAGCAGCTGGTCGATCAGCCGCTGGTCGGACGCGGGGTAGCCGACGAGCTTCTCGTCGATGGTCTCGTTGACGGCCCGGACGGCGTTCCGGACGCCCTTGCCGCCGTAGCGCTCGCCTCCGTCCCGCAGCTCGACGGCCTCGAACTGGCCGGTGGAGGCCCCGCTCGGCACGGCCGCGTGCGCCTCGGTCCCATCGGCGAGCAGCACCTCGACCTCGACGGTCGGATTGCCGCGGGAGTCCAGAATCTCCCGGGCGAGTACGGCCTCGATCGACGACACGGGGAACCCCCTGATGATGCGAATGTCTGTGCGCCTGGTCCGCGCACAGCGGTCATGGACTTGGTACTACGTGTGCAGCGACGTTCTTCGGGTGCAGCGACTTCTTAGGATGCAGCGACGTTCTTCGGGCGGAGCGACTTCGGTCGTGAGTCCGAGTGCAGCCACCGAGCCTAGCCGCGCCGCCCCCGCGCCGCCGAACGGGCTCGCCGCCTTCACCGCGACACCGTACAAACCGGGCGATCCTCGGCATTCGCACCGCGTTCCGGCTGAACGATCTTTTACCCGTCCACCACGGTCGTGTTTGCCCTGATCCGGCAAGAAAGATCTGGTACTGGCAGGAGCGTCCCGGGGAGGTCGTCATACGCGTCCGGCACCGGCGCTTCCGGCCCAAGCGCCTTCGGTACAGGCGCTTCCGGCCAGGGCGTTTCCGGCCCAGGCTGCCTCGGCCCAGGATCTCCCGGCCCAGGGCGGCTCGGCGCGGCGAGCCCACCGCGGGCCTGAGCGGCTGGATCTGGCGGGTCGTGCTGCACCCGCCCAAGATCCGGCTGCGGGTGACGCTGACCTCGACGCTGGTCGCCTTCGTCCTGACCACGGCGATGGCGGGGCTGGTCCTGTCGGGCAGCCGCAAGCAGACGCTCGACGACTCCGTCCAGGAGATCTCGCAGGACGGACGCCGCGTGGCGGTCGCGATCAACGCCGGGATCCTGGCCCGCGAGATCGGCGCCACCGGCCGCGAGCTGCTGGTGGTCGTGGACGCGCAGGGCCGGGTGATCGCGGCGTCCCCGCGGATGCGCGGCCGGGCGCCGGTGCGGTTCCCGCCGCCCCCGCCGGGGGACTCCCGCCGGGAGGGCCGCATCTGCAAGGTCGACGCGCCCGGCGGGCCGTGCTTCCTCATCGTCGGGATCCGCGTGGGGACGGGGGCGGACACCAAGTACGTCTATTCGCTGACGCCCGAGCCGGGGCTGCTGCCGCAGCCGAAGCTCGCTCTGCTGCTGCTGATAGGCATCCTTGCGGGCACCTCCATCGTCGCCTACGGGACGTGGCGATCGGTGGGCGGCACTCTGCGCCCGGTGACCGACATCCGCCGGGAACTGGACGAGATCACCGCGACGGACCTGGAGCGCCGCGTGCCGGTGCCGGCCCGCCGCGACGAGGTGGGGCTGCTCGCGGCGAGCATCAACGCGACGCTGGACCGGCTGGAGCGCGCGGTGGCGCGGCAGCGCGCGTTCGTCATCGACGTGTCCCACGAGCTGCGCAGCCCGCTCGCCGCGCTGCGGATGGAGCTGGAGCTGGCCCTGTCGGCCCCGGACGAGACCGACGTGCGCGAGACGCTCCAGGCCATTTTGATCAACACCGACCGGGTGTCCGCGGTGGTGGACGACCTGCTCGCGCTGTCCCGCCTGGAGGCGGACAGGAACTTCCCGCGCGAGCCGGTGGACCTGACCGAGCTGGCGGACCAGGAAGTGCTGCGCCGCCCGTTCCGCACCCAGGTGACCGTCCTGGCGGAGGGGGCGGTGACGGTGAACGGCGGCCGCAGCGAGCTGTCCAGGGTGCTGACGAACCTCATCGACAACGCCGACCGGCACGCGGCGTCCGAGGTGACGGTCATCATCCGGATGGAGCAGCCGTCCACCGCGGTGGTCGAGGTGATCGACGACGGCACCGGCGTGGCGCCGACGGACCGGGAGCGGGTGTTCGAGCGCTTCGCGCGGCTGGCGGAGGGCCGGCACCGCGACGCCGGCGGCACCGGCATCGGCCTCGCGATCTCCCGCGACATCGCCGAGGCGCACAGCGGCTCGCTCGTCCTCACCGACCGGCTGGACGGCGTCCCCGGCGCCCGGTTCGTCCTACGCCTCCCCCGCTGACCTCCCCGCCTCCCGCTTGCGTCCCCGGCCTGGACGGGTCAGGAGAGGCCGAGTTCGGTGCGGAGGCGTTCGCGTTCGTATTCCAGCAGTTCGATCTGCCCCTCCAGCTCCTCCCGGGCGGCGAGGTACTGCCCGGAGTCGACGTTGTCCCCGGCGTCGGCGGGCGGCGGGGTGAGGTCGGCGCGGAGCCGGTCGAGGGACGCGTCGAGGTCACGGAGCCGGGCGTGCCGGTCGTCTTCGCCGGGCTGGTCAGGGCTGCTCTGGTTCATATGTCCTCCCGTGGGTCTGCATGCCCGTGACGGGACGGTTCACGCGGGGTCAGATGCGGATCACGGTCTTGCCGCGCGCGCCGCCCGCCCTGTTGGCGGCCATCGCGTCCGGCGCGTCCTCCAGGGGCACCTCGCGCTCGACCTGGACGCGGAGGTCGCTCGCGTCGATGAGGTCGGAGAGCCGGTCGAGCGTGCCGGACGTGAGGCCGCCGCTCACGTTGACGCCGCGCAGTCCCTTGGCCTCCATGGAGTCGGGATTCACCGCCCAGACGGAGCTGACGTACGTCCCGCCCGGGCGCAACAGCTGCGCGATGTCCTCGGTGGCGGGGGCGTCGCTGACCACGTCGAGGACGGCGTCGATCCCGTCCTTGTGGACGGCCAGCACCTGGGCGTTGAGACCATCGGCATCGTCGCCCCGGGAGTGGTCGACGGTCTCGTCCGCGCCGAGGCGGCGCATCGTCCCGGCCATGTCGGCGCGGGCCGTGGCGATCACCTTGGCTCCGGCGAGGGACGCGAGCTGCACCAGGCCCTGCCCGACGCCGCCGGTCGCGCCGACGACGAGGACCGTCTGCCCGGCGTCGACGCGCGCCGCGTCCACCATCTTGAGCGCGGCGGCGCTCGCGGTCGGCACCGCCGCCGCCTGCGTGTAGATCATCCCTTCCGGCATCAGGGCGACCGGCCCGTCCTCCCGGGCGAGGGCGTACTCGGCGAACGCGCCGAGGCCCCGCTCGGTCCCGGCGAACGTCCCGTAGATCTGCTCGCCCACCCGCAGCCGGGTCACGCCCTCGCCGACCTGCTCCACCACGCCCGCGCCGTCAACGCCCAGGATCAGCGGGAACGTCGCGTCCACGGAGTCCTTCACCATGCCGTCGGCGAGCTTCCAGTCGAACGGGTTCAGCCCGGCCGCGATCATCTTCACGAGGATCTCCCCGGGGCCCGGCTCCGGGCGCGGCAGGTTCATCAGCGCCGGTGTGGCGCCGTACTCGGACACGGCGATGGCTCGCATGACGATCGTCCCCCCGAACGGATACGCACGCTTGTCATTCGCGCGCTCATCATTCGCGCGCTTGGAGTGCGCGGCTTGGATCACAGCTTAGATTTCGCGGCGTTCAACGTCGGTGAACACCCCCCGGTGATCTACCCGGACGCCGGGCGATCACACAGACCAGCAGGTCAGGGCGCTGTCAGATCACGGTGGCGCCAGCGGGGAGCGCTCGCCGGGGACGGCCGGGAAGGTCGGCGGCGGGGTGATCGGCGGGATCGGCGGATCGTCGCCGCCGCGGGGTCCGGGGCCCTTGCTGACGCGCAGCGTGACGGTCTCACCGGGCTCGGCGGAGCCGGGCTTCGGGGACATCTCGGCCACGGTCCCCTTCTTGTACTCGCGGGACTCGACGGGCCTGCCGACGCGGATCTCGAACCCGGCCTCGCGGAGCTTCCTGATGGCCTCGTCCGGCTTCAGGCCGCGGACGTCGGGCAGCTTGACCTTCTCCTCGCCCGTCCCCTTGCTGAAGAAGTGGGACGGCGGCCGGACGAACGACGTCGGGGACGTGTCGGACAGCGCCCCGAGCATGCTCTGCTGCCAGATCGGCGCGGGAATCGTCGCCCCGAACACCGAGCCGTAGCAGCGGCCGTCCATGCAGAGGCTTTCCATCGGGTACTTGTAGCCGCCGCGCGGGTCGCCGACCCAGACGGCCGCGGCGAGGTCGGGCGTGTACCCGGCGAACCAGGCGGCGGAGAAGTTGTCGACGGTGCCGGTCTTGCCGGCGGCGTCGCGGCCGAGGCCCATGCCGCGGGCCGTGCCCTTGGTGAGGACGCCGCTCAGCACGTGGCTGACGGCGTCCGCGACGCCCTTGTCCATCACCTGATCGCAGTCGCGCGGCGGCACCTTCAGCCTGCGGCCGGACGCGTCCGTGATCGCCCTGATGGCGACCGGCTTGCAATACTCGCCGCGCGCGCCGAACGCCGCGTACGCCGCCGCGAGCCGCAGCGGCGAGACGGGGTTGAACCCGAGCGTGAACGACGCGAACTGCTCCAGCGGCTCCCCGCTCGACTGCCGCATCCCGAGGCGCTCGGCCATCTTGACGGTGTCGCAGAGGCCGACCTCCTTCTGCAGCGCGAGGAAGTAGGTGTTGACGGAGTGCTGGGTGCCGGTGACGAGGCTGAACTTCTTGCCGCCCTCGCCGTCGGCGGCGTTGCCGAGCGTCTTGGACGCGTCGCCGACGCGCCGCCCCTTGCAGTCGCGGTAGCCGACGGGCGTGTACTCGCGCGGCGCCATCAGCCGGGCGCCGAACGGCATGCCCTCGTCCAGCGCGGCGGCCAGCGTGAACGCCTTGAACGTGGATCCGGCCTGCATCCCGATGCTGGAGCCGTGGCTGGCGTCGGCGGCGAAGTTGATCCAGGTCTTGCCGCGTTCCTTGTCGGGACCGAGCCGGCGGTCGACGACCATCGCCTTGATCTCGCCGGTGCCCGGTTCCACCATCGCCTCCGCCGCCGCCTTGCCCGCGGAGTTCCGCGGCGGGACGTGCTCGTCCACGGCCCGCTGCGCGGCCTTCTGCGCCCGCCGGTCCATCGTGGTGCGGATCGTGAGGCCGCCCCGTTTGAGCAGCTTCTCCCGCGCCTCGGCCGTCTCGCCGAACACGGGGTTGGTGAGGATCTCCCGCTGGACGTAGTCGCAGAAGAACGGCGCCTTGCTGGTCACGCAGCCGCTCTTGACGTCGTCCACGTCCAGCCTGATCGGGAGCCGTGCGGTGGCGTCGGCCGTGGCGCGCTCGATCCAGCCGAGCTCGGCCATCCGGTTGAGGACGATGTTGCGGCGCTCCCTGGCCTCGCCGGGATGCTGGGTCGGGTCGTAGGCGTACGGGTAGCGGATGACGCCGGCGAGCAGCGCCGCCTCGGCCAGGTTCAGCTCGGACGCGTGCTTGGAGAAGTAGTGCCGGGACGCCGCCTCGATGCCGTAGGCGCCGTCGCCGTAGTAGGCGATGTTGAGGTAGCGGCGGAGGATCTCGTCCTTGGTGAACCGCTTCTCCAGCGCGACCGCGTACTTGAGCTCGCGGATCTTGCGCGCCGCGGACACCTCCTGCGCCGCCGCCCGCTCCGCGTCGGAGTCGGCCTGGGTGACCAGCAGGTTCTTGACGTACTGCTGGGTGATGCCGGATCCGCCCTGCGTCACCTGGCCGTGGCCGAGGTTGCTCGCGAGCGCCCGCAGCGTGCCCTGCGCGTCGATGGCGCCGTGGTTGTAGAAGCGGCTGTCCTCGATGGCGAGCACCGCGATCCGGAGGACGGGCGCGATCTTCTCCATCGGGACGTCCACGCGGTTCTGGTAGAAGAACGTGGCGAGGGTGCGGCCGCCCGCGTCGAGGATCGTGGACCGCTGCGGGACGCCGGACGTCGTGAGCTCTTCCGGCTCCCGTAAGAACCAGTCCGCGGCGTCGCGGGCCCCGATCCCGGCGGCGCAGGTGGTGGGGAGCAGCATGAGCGCGACGAGCCCGCCGGCGAGGCCGCCGAGCGTGAACAGGCCGCGGAGCGCGCGGGCCTTCTCGGCGCGGGTCGTGGACGCGGTGAACACGCGGCGCGGGCGGGCCCGGCGGCGCGGGGGCGGGGCGTCCTCGTCCAGGAACACGCGCTCTTCCATGGGCACGCGCTGGCCCGCGGGGACGCCCTGTAGTACTTCGGGGTCCCCGGAGTCACCATCAGCCCCAGCCGACACGCGCTCAGAGTAGACGCGCCGCCCCGACCGGACTACCCCATCCGCGATATTCGGGTAGATACCTCGCGAATCAGTCGGACCGGTTCCGTCGTTCCCATGCTCGGACACGGTCGCGGAATACCCGCGAAACCGCCCGCAACTCCGACTCGGCGTCCAGCCCCCGCTCCGCCGCCTCCCGGACGAGCGCGAAAAGCCGTTCGCCCAGGTCATCCGTGGTGTCAGGGAGATCGTCCGCGAGCCCGCGGGCGAGGCCGGACGGGGTGCCGAGCCGGGCGGCGCGGCGCTGGAGCTGCGCGGCGAGCGACAGCGCGGGCTGCCCCATCGGCACGCCGTCGAGCGCCGACGCGTCCTCGCCGCTCTTCTCCGCCCGCTCGGCCGCCTTGATCTGCTCCCAGTTGGCGTTGACCTCGTCGGCGCCGGAGACGGTCACGTCCGCGAACACGTGCGGATGGCGGCGGACGAGCTTGTCGACGATCGCACCGGCCACGTCGTCGATGGTGAACGCCGTGTCGTCGTCGCGTTCGGCGGCGACGACCGAGTGGAACGCCACCTGCATCAGCACGTCGCCGAGCTCCTCGCGCAGCGCGCCGTAGTCGCCCGACTCGATGGTGTCGAGGACCTCGTACGCCTCCTCCAGCAGGTACGGGACGAGGGTCGCGTGGGTCTGCTTGCGGTCCCACGGGCATTCGCGGCGCAGCGTGTCCATCACCGAGACGAGGTCGAGGAGCCGCGCGCCGGGCAGGTCGTACGACCCGTGCAGCACCTCCACGTCCAGCGGGTCGTTCGCGGTGTCGTCCACGATGAGGCGGCCGATCTCGCGCATCAGCGCCTCGTCGCCCTCGGGCGCGGCGATCCAGAGGACGTCGGCGCGGCGCGCGTCCGCGGCGAGCACGGCCGCGTCCGGCTCGTCCACCACCTCCGGGACGATCCCGGCCGCGCCGAGGGACGGCAGCAGCGGATGCCCCGCCCGGACCCGGACGGCGGACGCCGACCGGAGCGCGTCCCACGCGCGCCAGGTCAGCAGGCCGGGCGCCACGCGGTGCGTCGTCGCGAGCAGTGTCAGGCTCATGCGCCCCGGGTACCCGAATCGGGGCTGGACAGCCGGAACCGGACCGGCCCGACCTCGAACTGGCCCGGGTCGTAGGTGCCGTAGCGCGGGTTGACCTCGATGTCCATGGCGTCCGCGGTGCTGCGGAACAGCTCGTTCCACTTCTGCCCGGCCTGCTGCGTCGCCGGGCTCAGCTCGTTGTTCAGGTCGGCGCCGAACCGCTGCATCACCGCGACCTGGGTGGCGACCAGCCGGGCGAGGTCACGGGCGTGCGCGCGGGGAAGCCCGCTGGCCAGGGTGATCGACCCGGCCCCGCCCTGCTTGTTCAGCGAGACGACGGCGCGGTCCACCTGCGCCCCGGTGACCGTCACGCCCGTCCGGTCGGCGACCTCGCCCGCGACCCGGAAGTTGATCAGCAGGGTCAGCGCGCCGCGCAGGTCGGACTCGGACTCGCCGGCGAGCTGCGGCGCCGGGCTGCCCGGGTTGGCGCGCAGCTCGTTGGCGCGCGGGTCGGCCCGGAACTGCTTGCGCCAGTCGCGGACGGTCTGGCTGAGCGTGGTGACGGTGATGCGGTCGTCGCCGACGAGCGCGGCGGTGCCGACCTTCGGCGAGCCGCCGCAGCCGGTCAGCGCGCCGGCCGCGACCACGGCGGCACCGGCCGCCGCCGCGGCCTTCACGGACCTACCAGGCACGGAAACCTCGTCTCGTCGTCGCTTGTCCAGAGATCAGCTGAGTCGCGCCAGACTACCGGCTGCCACGGGTCGCGCGGCCGGAGGCGCCCAGCGCCGGAGGTCGGGCGACCCGCCGGTCGGGGGGCCGTTTCGCGAGACGCGCCAGCGGCTCGGCAAAAGGTCGCCCGACCGTGACGGGGGGCCAGGGGGTCGCCCCCTGGGCTACAGGAACAGGGCCTGTACCAGGTCGGTCGTCCAGCGCAGGAGGTCCTGGTCGCGCAGGGGGCGGCCGCCGATCTGCGCGGTCTTCGGTGCGGGGACGAGCAGGGTGTCGGTCGCCGGCTTGAGGATGCTCTTCGGGTACAGCCGCTGCAGCCTGACCTGCTTGGAGTCCGGCAGCCGCGCCGGGGTGAACTTGATGAAGTTGCCCTGGACGGTGACGTCGGCGAGCCCGGCGCGGCGGGCCTTCGTCCGGAACCGCGCCACTTCGAGGAGGTTCAGCACCGGGACGGGCAGCGGCCCGAACCGGTCCTTCAGCTCGTCGCGGACGGCGCCGATCTCGTCCTCGGACGTGATCGCGGCGATGCGGCGGTAGGCGTCCAGCCGGAGCCGCTCGCCCGGGACGTACTCGTGCGGCAGGTGCGCGTCGACGGGCAGCTCGACCCTCGTCTCGACCGCCTCCGGTGCGCGGCCGCCCTCCTTCAGGTCCCGGACCGCCTCCCCGACCATCCGGACGTAAAGGTCGAACCCGACGCCCGCGACGTGCCCGGACTGCTCGGCGCCGAGGATGTTGCCCGCGCCGCGGATCTCCAGGTCCTTCATCGCGACGTACATGCCGGCGCCGATCTCGGTGTGCTGCGCGAGGGTCGCGAGCCGCTCGTGCGCCGTCTCGGTGAGCGGCTGCTCCGGCTGGTAGAGGAAGTACGAGTAGGCGCGCTCCCGGCCGCGCCCGACGCGGCCGCGGAGCTGGTGGAGCTGCGACAGGCCGTACATGTCGGCGCGGTCGACGATCAGCGTGTTGGCGTTCGGCACGTCCAGGCCGGACTCGACGATCGTGGTCGCGACCAGGACGTCGTAGTTCTTCTCCCAGAAGTCGACCATGACCTTTTCGAGCTCGTTCTCGTTCATCTGGCCGTGCGCGATGCCGATCCGCGCCTCCGGGACGAGCCTCGCCAGGTTCGCCGCCACCTTGTTGATCGACCTGACCCGGTTGTGCACGAAGAACACCTGGCCCTCGCGCAGCAGCTCGCGCCGGATCGCCGCGGCGATCTGCTTCTCCTCGTACGGCCCGACGAACGTCAGGACGGGGTGGCGCTCCTCCGGCGGGGTCAGGATCGTCGACATCTCGCGGATGCCGGTCAGGCCCATCTCCAGCGTCCGCGGGATCGGGGTCGCGGACATCGCGAGGACGTCCACCTGCGTCCGGAGTCGCTTCAGCTCCTCCTTGTGCTCGACGCCGAACCGCTGCTCCTCGTCGATGACGACCAGGCCGAGGTTCTTGAACCGGGTCTGCGACGACAGGATGCGGTGCGTGCCGACGATGACGTCGACGGTGCCGTCCGCCATGCCGCGCAGCGTCTCGTCGATCTCCCGGTCGGACTGGAACCGGCTGATCGGCTTCACCACGACGGGGAACGCCGCGAACCGCTCGGTGAACGTCGACATGTGCTGCTGCACCAGCAGCGTCGTCGGGACCAGCACCGCGACCTGCTTGCCGTCCTGGACGGCCTTGAACGCCGCCCGCACCGCGATCTCCGTCTTGCCGTAGCCGACGTCGCCGCAGATCAGGCGGTCCATCGGGACGGACTTCTCCATGTCGAGCTTGACCTCGTCGATGGCGGCGAGCTGGTCGGGCGTCTCCACGTACGGGAACGCGTCCTCCAGCTCCCGCTGCCACGGGGTGTCGGGGCCGAACGGGTGGCCGGGGCTCGCCATCCGCGCCGAGTACAGCCGGATCAGCTCCCCGGCGATCTGCTTGACGGCCTTGCGGGCGCGGGACTTGGCCTTCTGCCAGTCGGCGCCGCCGAGCCGGTGCAGGCTCGGCGCCTCGCCGCCGACGTAGCGGGTCAGCTCTTCGAGCTGGTCGGTCGGGACGAACAGCCGGTCGCTCTTGGCGTACTCCAGGATCAGGTACTCGCGGGTGGCGCCCTGCACCGTCCGGCTGACCATCTCGACGTACCGTCCGACGCCGTGCTGCTCGTGGACCACGTAGTCGCCCGCCTTGAGCTGGAGCGGGTCGATGCCGCCGCGCCGCCGCGACGGCATCCGCCGCGCGTCCCGCGTGGACGACTTCTGCCCCGACAGGTCGGTCTCCGTCAGCACGGCGAGCTTGACCGACTCCCAGGTGAACCCGTTCTCCAGAAGCCCGGTCGTGACGGTGACCACCGACGGGCCCGGCGGACCGGCGAGATCGTCGAGCCGCGCGCCGACCCCCTCCTCCCCGACGAGCTGGACGAGCCGCTCCGCCGGACCGTGCCCGGCGGTGACCATCACGACGCGCCAGCCGCCGTCGATCCATCCCTTGAGGTCACCGACGACCCGCATGGTGTCGCCCCGGTACGCCTCCGCAGGCTGCACGCCCAGGTTGAGCGCATCACGTTCCTCGCTCAGGGGGGACGACCCCCCTGTACCCCCCGCACTCGCTCCGCTCGCCCTAAGGGGGTTAAGGGCTGTCACGCTCCACCTGGGCAGGCCCAGCTCCGTGCTGTGCGCGCGGACCTCCTCCAGCGACCGGAACGCGGCGGCGCCCAGGTCGATCGGCGCCTCTCCCCCGGCCGCGGCGTTGACCCAGCTCGCCTCCAGGAACTCCTGGCTCGTCCGGACGAGCTCCTCCGCCCGCGTCCGGATCCGCTCCGGCTCGCACACCAGCAGCACCGAGCCGTCCGGCAGCAGGTCGGTCAGCAGCTCCATCGTGTCGGCGAGGACGGGCGAGAACGCCTCCATGCCCTCGACGGTGTCGCCGTCCGCGATCCGGCCGAGGATCTCCTCAAGCGCCGGATGCTCCTCGGCGAGCCGCTTCGCCCGCTCGCGGACCTCCGGCGTCAGCGGCAGCTCGCGGCACGGCGGCGCCCACAGCCCGTCCTGCGCCACTTCGAGCGAGCGCTGGTCGGCGGCCTTGAAGTAGCGGATCTCCTCGACGGTGTCGCCCCAGAACTCCACCCGGAGCGGGTGCTCCTCTGTCGGCGGGAACACGTCCAGGATGCCGCCGCGCACCGCGATCTCGCCGCGCTTCTCCACCAGGTCGACGCGGTGGTACCCGGCGTTCACGAGGCCGCGGACGGCGTCGTCCATGTCGGCGTCGTCACCGGAGACCAGCCGGACGGGCTCCAGGTCGGCGAGCCCGGACACGATCGGCTGGAGCACGGCGCGGATCGGCGTCACGACGACGTCCAGCGCCCCGCCCTTGCCCGCGCTCGCGGTCCCCTCCTCGGTGGGCGGGCCGCCCGCGCCCGGGTGGACGAGACGGCGCAGCACGGCGATGCGCTGCCCGACCGTGTCCGAGCGCGGCGACAGCTTCTCGTGCGGCAGCGTCTCCCACGCCGGGAAGTGCGCGACACGGCCCGGGTCGAGCAGGCTCGACAGCGCCGCCGTCAGGTCTTCGGCCTCGCGTCCCGTGGCGGTCACCGCGAGGACCACGCCGTCCCCGGCGCCGCCGCCGACGCGGCGGCTCAGCGCCGCCGCCAGGATCGGCCACAGCGAGGACGGCGCCACGATCTCCTGATCGGTCCGCGCCGCGGTGAGCGCGCGCTCCAACCCGGGATCGGTGCACGCGAGATCGACAAGTCCAGAAAGCGTCATCTTCGTCCGCTCGTCAGCCGGGGATCAGGGCAGGCCGAAAACCCGGAATCCCACGCGGATCCCGGTACCCGATCCAGGGTACGCGCCGCGACGGCGTCTCGTTCCGACAGCGCCGCAGCTCGCGGACGGGACGGGCCCGGGACGGGCATGGGACGAGCACGGCAACGCAGCGCGACACGGCCATTACCAAGAATAGGCAAATAGCGGACGGAACGCAGTCGAGCGATTACGCTGCGATACCGTGACCGATCTGCGTACGCCGCCGGTCAACGACGGCGATCTCTTCTCGCAACGCGCTCGCCAGTACGCCCAAGAGAAGCCCCTGCAGCGGATCCACATCCTGGAAGCGGGCTGCGGCTGGGGCACGGGCTTGGACCTCGGCGACCGCGAACACCACGTCACGGGCGTCGACCTGGAGTCCCCCGAGCTGCGCGCCTACACGTGCGACCGGCTCGACCTGGACGCCTGGCACCTCGGCGACCTGCGGACCGTGCCGCTGCCGCCGCGCGCCTTCGACATCGTCCACGCCTCGTACCTGATCGAGCGCGTCCCGCACGCCGAGCTGGTCCTCGACCGGTTCGTCGCGGCGCTGAAGCCCGGCGGGCTGCTGCTGGTCCGCCTGCGCGACCGCAACACCGCGTTCGGCTTCCTGGACCGGACGCTCCCGAACTGGATGCACATCGGCGGCCGGCGGAGGCGCGTGCGCCCCGGGCGGGGCCCGCGCGGCGCCCACGCCCGCGTCCCGGACGCGCCCGTGCCGGAGACGGCCGGGACCGGCCCGGAGACGGCGGCGACCAGGACGGCCGGCAACGGCCGGACGAGCCCGCCTCCGGCGATCTACGACCGGGTCGCGTCGCGGTCGGGCATGCAGTGGTACTGCGTCATGCGCGGGCTGGTGATCGCCGAGGAATACACGTCCCGGCAGGCCGTCAGGGCCCTCGGGGCCGGAACCGGCCTCGCCGAGCTGTTGTGCCGGCTGGTCTCGGTGATCACCAGGGGCCGCCTCCCCGCGGACCACAGCGAGGTCACGCTCGTGATCCGCAAACCCGAGAACCGTTTCGCCAGGGTTATCTGACCGTCGCCCGTGGGCGGGGCGATGGTGCGTGCGTCCGGGTCGGCGCAGTATTTTTCCTGCGGAAACTCCATTCACACGGTTCAGCCCGGCCGCCGCGCTCTGCACGACGGCGGCGACGCAAGATCGGAGATCGCGGTGACCGCCGAGCCCGGCCTTCCCGACACGCTGCGCGACCTGCCCGCCTGGACTCCGGGCCCGGTGGAGCTCGCCGACCTGGAGCTGGTCCTCGCCGGCGTGTACCGGCCGCTGACCGGGTTCCTCGGCTCCTACGACACCGCCATGGTGATCGCCGGCGGGCGGCTGGCCGACGGGACCCCGTGGCCGGTCCCGGTCACCCTGTCCGTCCCGAAGGAGCTGACCGACCAGGAGCGCGTCGTCCTGCAGGACCCGGAGGGCGTGCCGGTCGCCGTCCTGCGGGTCGAGGAGGCGTGGCAGGACCCGACGAGCCGCGACTGGCGGCTCGCGGGGCCGCTGGAGGCCCTCCGCGCTCCCGCCCACGGACCGTTCCACGGCCTGCGCCGCCGTCCCGACGAGCTCGAAGCCGCCGAAGGGAACGCCCTCACCGCGTCTCCCGAGGAGGGACGACCCCCCGCACCCCCCGCCAACAAGCTCGCGGTAGCGGTACGCGATCCGCTGCACCGCAAGCAGCTCGGGCAGCTGCGGCAGGTCGCCGAACGGCTCGGCGCCGAGGTCCTCGTCCTGCCGCTGCTGGGCGGCGAGCACGACGAGTCGCTCGTCCGGGCCCTGCTCGGCGTCCGCAAGGAGCTGCCGGACGGCGCGCAGATCATCCCCGTCCCGCTCCCCGTGCGCGGGGACGGCGGAGACGCGGCGGTCCAGGAGGAGCGGGACGTCCTGCTCCGCGCGCACGTCGCCGCCGCCTACGGCGCCACGCACCTGCTCTTGGAGCACGAGGTCGAGGGCACCGCGATCCCGGTGGTCGTGCCGGAGCCGTGGGCCTACGACGCCGACGTCGAGGTCTGGCGGCCCGTCGCGCGCATCGAACCCGACCACGTCCAGGCTGAGCTGACCCAGGAGCGGCTGAACGAGCTGCTGGACGCCGGCGAACCGGTCCCCGACTGGTTCACCCCGCCCGCCGTCGCCGCCGAGCTGGCCCTGGCCCGGCCGCCGAAGCTGTCGCGCGGCATCACGGTGTTCTTCACCGGCCTGTCGGGCTCGGGGAAGTCGACGGTCGCGCGCGGCCTCGCCGACGCGCTGGTCGAGCGCGGCGGCCGGACGGTCACGCTGCTGGACGGCGACGTCGTGCGGCGGATGCTGTCGTCCGGCCTGACGTTCTCGCGCGCCGACCGCGACCTGAACATCCGGCGCATCGGGTTCGTCGCCGCCGAGATCACCCGGCACGGCGGCACCGCGATCTGCGCGCCGATCGCGCCGTACGCGGCGACCCGCGCGGAGGTCCGCCGGATGGTGTCCGCCGTCGGCGACTTCATCCTCGTGCACGTCGCGACGCCGCTGGAGGAGTGCGAGCGGCGCGACCGCAAGGGCCTGTACGCCAAGGCCCGCGCGGGCGTGATCCCCGAGTTCACCGGCATCTCCGACCCGTACGAGGACCCGGACGACGCCGACCTGACGCTCGACACGTCCCGGATGACGCCGGACGAGGCGGTCGCGAAGGTCCTCGACCTCCTGGTGGACGGCGGCTGGGTACGCTCCGCATAGATCCGGGTACGGAAACGCTACAAACCCCGAACCGAGGGGTTCGGCAGGGCATACCAGGGTTAGCAGGTCTGGATGACCTCCTTTACTCTGATGGGCGAGTTTCCCGACCAACCAGGTAGGTCATGCCGATGGACTTCGATTGGACGATGGCGCTGGGTTCGTTCCTCGTCGCCATCATCGTCGGGCTGACCGGCATGGGCGGCGGCGCCCTGATGACGCCGATGCTCGTGACGTTCTTCGGGGTCAGCCCGCTCGCCGCCGTCTCCAGCGACCTGGTGGCCGCCGCGGTGATGAAACCCGTCGGCAGCGCGGTGCACTACCGCCAGGGCACCATCGACATGCGGCTGGTCGGCTGGCTGTGCGTGGGCTCGGTACCGGCGGCGTTCTCCGGCGTCCTGCTCGCGCGGGCGCTCGGCCACGGCGGCGAGGTCGAGGAGATCATCAGCAAGGCCATGGGCGTCGCCCTCATGATCGCCGCCGCCGGGCTCGTCTTCCGCGGCTACCTGTCCCGCCGAGCGGGCGGCACCCCCGACGCCCCCAGCAGCCCCGGCACCACCGGTGACGACGGCCGCGCGACCGATAAGGGCGGCCGCGGGAAGGACGGCCGGACGGCGCCGAGGGTCAAGGTGCGCCCGGTGCCGACCGTGGTGGTGGGCGCGATCGGCGGGCTCGTCGTCGGCGTCACCTCGGTCGGCTCCGGCTCGCTCATCATCGTCGCGCTGCTGGCCCTCTACCCGGCGCTGAAGGCCAACCAGCTCGTCGGCACCGACCTGCTCCAGGCCGTCCCGCTGGTGTTCGCGGCCGCAATCGGCCACCTGCTGTTCGGCGACTTCCGGATGGAGGTCACGACCGCGCTGCTCGTCGGTTCCGTCCCCGGCGTCTACCTCGGCTCGCGGATCTCCTCGCGCGCACCCGGCGGGATCATCCGCCGCATCCTGACGATCGTCCTGGTCGCGTCCTCCCTGAAGATGTTCGGCCTCGGCGCCGTGCCGCTGGCCTGGACGATGACCGCCCTCATCGCCGTCTCCGCCGCCGTATGGCTCGTCCTGCGCCACCGCACCGCCCGGGCCCTCCGCGCCTCGGCGGACACGGTGAAGGTGTCACCGGACGAACTCGTCCGCTAGGGCGCCTCCCTCGTAGCCGGGGCCGGCCACGTGCACGGCGGGGCTGAGCACCGGAAATGGGCGGAAACAGAACAGAAGCCCCGCAGGCACCAGTACGGTGGTCGCCTACCGTTCGCCTGAACACCCCCCGCCCTGAGCATGAAGGACCGTCATCCGTGATGCCGCACTCCATCCGGCGCGTCCAGGTCGGGCGAGTCCGCCGCCTGACGTTCGCCGTTCCGGCCGCCTGCGTGACGCTGCTCGCCGCCCCCGGGCTTCCGGCGGCGCGGGCCGACGCCACCGCGGCCCTGCCCGCGCCGCTGGGCGCCCCCGGCGCCCTCGCCGCGGCGCCTGACGGCATCGAGCTCGAGGACGTGGTGACGAGGCTCACCGAGAACGGCGGGCTCTACGTCGCCCCCGGCGTCCAGGACCTCAGCGACGGCCAGCTCGACCGGCTGCGCGGCCCGCTGGAGCGCGCCCGCCTCCCGGTGTACATCGCGATCTTCCCGGCCGGGACGCTCCCCGACCGGGCCACCGCCTACAACCGGCTGATCATGGACATCTACAAGGCGGTGAAGCGCAAGGGCACCTACGCCGTCGTGGTCGGCCGGACGGTCCGGGCCTACTCGTGGAGCTTCGCGCCGAGCACGACCGCGAAGGCGTGGGCGGGCGCGCGGCGGAACGGCGGCGGCAGCCTGATCAACCAGCTCTCGCTGTTCGCGTACAACGCGGGCACCGCGGCGCCCGGCAAGCCGGGTCCGGGGCCGGAGGTCGGCACGGAGCGCGCCGTCGCCACGCCCCCGCCGCCGCCCGACAAGAAGGCCGCGACCGACCCCGGTGCCGCCCCGGAGGAGGACGGCACCCCCCTCGGGCTGATCGCCGGTGGCGCCGCGGCCGTGGCCGTGGCGGCCGCGGGCGCGGTGTTCCTGCTCCGCCGCAAGCGGCGGCCGGCGGCCGCCGCGGCGGGCGGGCCCGCGCACCGCGCGACCGGCGCACCGGGCGGTCCCCCCAGCGCACCGGGACGTGGCACCCCCGGCGGCCCCGGCGCCGCCTCACAGGCACCTCAGGCACCGCACGCACCGGGCACCGGCACTGTTCCGCCGCCGGGCACTGTTCCGCCGCCAGGCGCCGTCCCACCGCCCGGAACGCAGCGGCCCGGTGGACCTCCGACCGGCGGGCCCGGGAGCGGAGGGCCCGGGAGCGGCGGCGATCGGCCGCAGGGCCGCTGATGGCCGGTCTCATCGCGGTCTGCGCGCTGGGCCTGGTCCTGTCGTTCGCCGTCGGGTACGTCTGGACGAGCCGTCCCCCGGGCAGCGGCACGACGGCGGCCGTGCGGCTGCGCACCGCCCGCGAGCAGCTCGACCGGACGCTCGGCCCGGCCGGCTCCTTCGTCGTCTTCCTCGGCGCGGGAACGTTCCTGGTGACCGCGGTGTGCCTGCCGCTCGGCGAGCTGAGCCAGCGGCTCCTCAAGGCCCACGACGTCCCGATGTTCGACCTCGTGCAGCGCACCATGCGGCCCGGCGCGTGGACGGACGCGATGGAGTTCCTCACCCAGTCGGGGAACGTGTGGCAGACCCGGTACGCCGGGCTGGCCGGGGCGGTCGTCCTCACGCTCGTCGCCGTCCGGACGCGCCGCCGCCCGTGGGTGCCGGCGCTGCTGATCGGCACCATCATCCTGGTGGAGCGGTTCCAGCAGAGCGCGCTCGCCGCGCTGGTCGACCGGGGCCACCCGCCGACGACGCTCGGGACCTACCCGTCGGGCGGGTGCGCCCGGCTGATCTCGATCTACGGCGTGATCGTGCTGATCGCGCTGTCCTACCTGCGGGCGGGTCCGCGGGCGCGCGCCGTCGTGTGGGGCGCGTTCGCCGCGTTCGCGTTCTGGGAGGGGTACACGCGCTGGTACCTCAGCAAGCACTGGGTCACCGACGTGTACGGCGGCTGGATCTACGGCTACCTGCTGCTGGCCGTGGCCGTGTTCGCGGGCCGGTCGCTGCTCGCCGAGCCCGGGGAGCGGGAGCCGTCCGCGGACAGTGGCGCGGACGGCGGGCACGAGCCGGTCAGGGCGGCGTCAGGCGGTTGAAGTCCGGCATCTTCGCGATCTGCCGGAACGCCTCCGCAGAGCCGCCCGTGGCGTTCCACCTCGTGTCCCCCACGGGCGTCTTCGGCGACTCGAAATAGAGCAGCCCCTTCAGCCGGGGGTAGTTCGGAAGCTGGCGCGGGACGGACGCGAAGAACCGCCGGCTGAACTCCGGGTCGTCCTTGCGGTTCACGGTGCCCCACTCGGCGAGCATCAGCGGCTTCTTCGGGAACCGCTTCGACGCCCACGCGTAGAACCCGGGCCATGCCGGAAAGTCCGGGCGCCTCTTGTCGACCAGCGTCGCGAAGTCGTCCACCCATTTGTCCGCGTACAGGTCGGCGGCGACCCAGTCGATCACGTCGTCGCCCGGATAGAGGTCGTTGAACCACGGCTGCGCGCCCCAGTTCGGCACCCCCATGTACGCCATCACGGTCACCGCGTTGCCGGCGCCGCCGTCCCGCAGCCGCTTGATCACGTGCCGGACCATGGCGGCGTAGTCGCGGGCGGTGAATCCCGACCCGGGCGACGGGCGGACCTCCTCCTCGGGCTCATGGTGGACGGCGAGGAAGAACCGGTGCGGGAAGGCGTCGCGGATGCGGCGGGCGACGTCGTCGATGTGCCGGTCGACCTCCGGGTCCCCGGCGGCGACCTGCGCCCACGTCCGCCCCATCTCAGGCTTCCAGTTGAGGAACAGCAGCCGGGGCCGGCCGCCGTCGCGCGCCATCGCGATCTCGCGGTCGGTCGGGAAGAGCTCCCCGTCCCGGTGGTACAGGTGGACGGCGTCGGCGGGACGGCGGGTCCTGTCCTCGAAGTCGGCGAGGGCCTTCTCCGTCGACTTGCTCGTGAAGACGCCGGGCGCGACGCCCCACCACCGGCCGCACTCCGGGACCAGCCGGTCGGAGACCGCGCAGCCGGGGCCCTTCTCGGAGCCCCCCGCGATATGGACGCCGATCACGACGCCCACCGCCAGCGCGACGGCGCTCGCCGCCGCGGCGAGCGCCCAGCGCACCTTCCTCGTCATCGCAATCAAGAAACAGACTCCAGTCACACGTAAAGGCCAGGCGCCCACCGTATTCGGGCGGGCGCCTGGCCCAAGTACACCGCCGAGCCGCGGGTCGGCCGGCGAAACCGGTCAGCCGACGAACAGGCCGCGACCCCGCCAGTCCGCCGTGCCGATCACGGTCGGGCTTCCGCTCGGCACGCCGTCGGCGAACGTCACCGCGTTCAGCTTGCCGTCGGCCGCGACGTAGTAGAGCTTGCCGCCCGAGACGAACATCCCCTGGACGTTCGACCAGCCGGAGGCCACCGCGACCTTCTCCTCGCCGAGGATTCCGCTCTCCGGCGTGAAGGCGCGGTAGAACAGCGACGAGGCGCCGGCCCTGGTGTAGTACATCCGGCCGCTGTCGTAGAACATCCCGGTCGTCAGGCCGCCCGCCAGCGAGCTGTAGAAGTCGGTCGGGCTGCCCTTCCAGGCCGGCTCGTCGGCGTCCCACTCCGCGTCCGCGTAGGGGTTGACGAGCTCCTCGGCGCCGACGGCCGTGCCGTTGAACGTGCGCTTGTACAGCGCGCCGTTGGACTTGGCGTACCAGAGGACGCCGTCGATCAGCATCGTGCCGCGCACGTCCGACCAGTCCATGCCGCCCGCGACCGTCTCGGTGACGTCGGGGCCGACCGTCGTGCCGCTGACCGTGCGTGAGACCAGCTTGTTGGGCTGCAGGACCGACCCCGGCGCGGCGATGTACACCTTGCCGGGCAGCTGCTTGGTCACGTCCTCCGGCAGCGTCGCGCCGCCCGCGAACGGGAAGTAGCCGATCTTGCCGCGGAACTTCTGCGACGACGGCGGCAGGAAGAAGTTGGTGTCGCTGCCCACCCACAGGCCGTCGCCGGTCACCAGCAGCGACCACGCGCCGTCGCCGCGCGGGTCGCGGCCGGGGTTCCAGGAGAACGGGATGCCGTTGCGCGGGTCGAGGGCGGCCACTCCCGGCCGGGTCACCGCGCCCGCGCGGGCCCTGTCACGGCCGGACGGGTTGTTGGACCAGCGGGGGTGCCCCCCGACGAACACGGCCGATCCGGAGATGGCGACCGAGTCGAGCGTGTCGCCGCCCGTCCAGTTCACCCACACCGGCTTCACGTCCGAGCCGGTGGCGGCGTTGTCCCAGCGGGTCGCGCTGTCGCAGAGCTGGGTGGTGCCGAACGGGCCGCCGGTCGAGACGACCGCCACGTACTTGCCGTCCGGCGACATCGCCATGTCGCGCACGTAGCTGTCGAAAACGGTGTTGCACGCGGTGGCGAACCCGTCGGTCTTCCATCCTGTGTCGAGCGCGTCGGAGGAGGCGCCGAGGTTCAGCCGGGCGAACTGCCGCCGCTCCACGCCGCCGACCGTGCGGAAGTTCCCGATCGCGTACAGCTTCGTCCCGTCCGGGGTGGCGGCGATCCGGCGGACGCGGGAGACGCCGCCGTTGTGCACCCCGATGAACGGGACCGTGCCGAACTTGGTCGACAGCGCGCCCGTCGTCGGGCTGAGCGCCGCGAAGCCCTTGCGGCTCGCGCCCGCGACCGAGGTGAACTGCCCGGCGACGTACAGGCGCCCCTGCGCCTGCTGGATGTCGAAGACGGCGCCGCCCTGGACTCCCGGCGTCTTCCAGGTGCCGTTGGCGGTCTCCTTGCCGGTGCTCACGTCGAGCCGGGCGAGCTTCGGCCGGGCGCTGCCGTTGACCGTGTTGAACCTGCCGCCGACGAGCACCGACTTGCCGTCCGCCCCGGGCGCGAGCGCCTCGACGGCGTCGTCGAGCTGCGGCTTGAAGGCGGTGTCGAGACGCTTGGTCGTCGCGTTGATCGCCAGCAGGTGCGTCACGGCGTACGTCGTTTCACCCTGCTTGACGGACCTGAACTTCCCGCCGACGATGATCTTGTCGCCGACCTGGGTCATCGCGTAGACCACGCCGGCCCAGCCGCCCTGGTTCGGTTCGATGTTCGGCGTTCCGCCGTACGGCGTCTCGACGGGCATCTTCCCGGCGGCTAGCGCGGCACTGGCGACGACCGGGACCTGGCGGTCCTCGGCGAACTGCGGGGCGGCCACGAGGCCGATCCCAGCCAATGCCGTCACCGCAACCGCGGTATCACGGCGCAGACGCGACACTTATGCCTCCTCGGCGGGGAATCATCGGAAAGAAGAAGTAGTGACCAATGCGCCCATCGTGTCGCAGGTACATACTCATGAGGCGAGAGTTACCCGACTGATACCTATGGGGGGAGCCTGCGGTAGCATAGCGGCGGCCAGGCCCGGCCGCCAGGCGCATCCCGGCAACCGGACGGCACGGCGCCGACCACCGCCGACCTGGCGATGGCGGCCCGGCGGCGCCGGGCGAGACGGGAAGCCGCGCGACGGCCGACCCGCGACGGGGTGATCACGGAAGGTGACGGACGCGGAGCCATGGTGCCGGTCCCTCCGCGCCGGTGATGTCCTCCATCACGCCGATTGTCGGAAGCAGGCCCGCCGAATCGATATAGTGACCGCGACGCCACGCCCCCCACCTCATTCTGCGACCAGCCCCATCGGCCCGGCAGTTCGCGCGGCGGCGGGGCGGTGACCGTGAAGGGGACTGAAGTGTCGTCTAGACCAGCACCCTCCAAAGAGTTCGTCGACTACACAGGGTTGATTCGGCGGCGCTGGGGGATCGTTCTGTGCTTCGCCGTGCTCGTCCTCGCGGGCGTCGGCGCGTACACGTTCACGCTGGCCAAGACCTACACCGCCGAGGCGCAGGTGCTCGTGGCGCCGACCGGGTTCGACGACTCCGCCCCCGAGGCCTCCAAGACCAAGTCGGACGTCAACCTCGACACCGAGGCCCAGGTCGCCAAGTCGCTCGAGGTCGCCAAGGAGGCCAAGCGGCTGCTCAAGTACGGCGACGACGAGAACCACCTGCTGGCGCACGTCGCCGTCTCGGTCCCGCCGAACTCGGGCGTCCTGACCATCGCCTTCACCGATGACACTCCCCGCGCCGCCGCGAACGGCGCGAACCTCTTCGCGCAGGCGTACCTCAACCAGCGCACGGCGTCCGCGCAGGCGAACCTGCAGCGCCAGATGGACGTCATCAGCAAGAAGATCCAGGAGCTCAGCGAGGAGAACAAGGTCCTGCTGGACCGGATCCCGCGCTACTCCGGCGCCGCCCGCACCTACGCGCGCAGCCAGCAGGCGATCATCAGCCGCCAGATCACCGAGCTGACCGGGCGCCTGGGCTCCCTCAGCACCAGCAGCATCAACCCCGGCCGCATCATCAGCAACGCCTCCACGCCCACGCGGCCCAGCGGCCCGAACGTTCCGCTGTACCTCACCGGCGGGCTCATGGCCGGGCTGCTGGTCGGCCTCGGCGCCGGCGCCGTCCGCGACCGCCTCGACACCCGCCTGCGCAGCGCGGCCGACGTGGAGCGGATGCTCGACATGCCCGTCCTGCTGGAACTGCACCCGGCGGGCAAGGGCGACCGGCTCGGGCTGCTGCCCGCCCGCAGCCGCAACGGGCAGGAAGTGCACGAGCTGAGCCACCAGCTCAACGCCGTCCTCGGCCACGGCAACCATGTGATCCTCGTGACGAGCGCCACCGACGGCCCGGGAGCGGGCCTGTCGGCCGCGAACCTGGCCGCGGCGCTCGCCCGCACCCAGTCCCGGGTGGCGCTCGTCTGCGCCGACCTGCACTCCCGGGAGTCGGCGCGGCTGACGGAGGCCCCGGCGAGCGTCGGGCTCGCCGAGGTCCTGCTCGGCAAGCGCTCGCTCCGGAACGCGATGGTCCGCTCGCCCGTGCAGAAGAGGCTGTGGGTCGTCCCCCCGGGCATCGACACCGAACTCGCCTACGAGCTGCTCCAGACGCGGCAGATGGTCCACGTCGTCGACCAGCTCCGCGCCAACACCGACTACGTCGTGATCGACGCGCCGTCCACCAGCAGCAGCGCCGACGCGCAGGCCATCGCCGAGGCCGCCGACACCGCGCTGGTCGTCGTGGAGGTCCCGGACGTCAGGCGCAAGGACGTCGAGGAGTCGGTGCGCGCGCTCGACCGGATGAGCGTCGCGGTGCTCGGCACCCTCGTCGTCCCGGCCCAGCCGCACTCCACCGCCCGCCCGCAGCCGCGCCGCGCCCCGCGCCCGGCGCCCGGCGCGGCCTCGTCCGCCGCGGGCTCGCCCGGTGGGCCCTCCTCCGGCGCGGCCGCATCCGGCCCGAACGCGATCGGCGGCGTGGACCTCGAAGCCTTCGGGGACGGTCCCGCCGACCGCACCCTCGTCGACCCGCCCGGTGACCGTGCCGTCGCCGGGCCACGGCGGGGCACGCTCGCCAAGCCCGCCGGCGACGGGGACGCCGAGCACCGCGCGCCGGCCAACGGCAGCGAGCCGGACACCACGTCGGTGATACCGCGCTTCAGCAGCGGGCACGCGGACTCGGACGACGAGTCCGGCCGGCCCTGAGCCGTCCGACGCGATCCGAGCCGATGCCGTCCCCCCCGAGTACGTCCGCGAGCCCAGCGCCGGAGACCGCGCCCGGCGGTCCGGCGCCGCCGTCGCGGAGCGACGAGCCGCTTCCGGCCCGCCTGCGCGACCTGCCGCGCTCGGCGTGGCCGCTGGTCGCGCTGCTCGTCGGCTACCCCGTGTGGTGGATCGTCGGCCTCGGCGTGTTCAGCTTCGTCATCTGCGCGGTGCCGATGGCTCTCGTCCTGCTCAACCGCCGCCCGATGCGGGTCCCGCCCGGCTTCGGGCTGTGGGTGCTGTTCCTGGTCTGGTACCTGGTCAGCCTCAGCATGCTCGGCGAGAACCCGCCCGGCGCCTACGGCGAGTTCGGCCTCGGGCGGATCGTCTCGGTCCTGGTGCGCCTCGCCATCTACCTCGCGTCCGCGGTCATCGTGCTGTACGTCGGCAACCTCAGCGAACGGGAGCTGCCGCGCCTGCTGCTCCTGCGGATGCTCGGGGCGCTGTTCGTCACCACCACGTTCGGCGGGCTGCTCGGCGTCGTGGCCCCGAACTTCCACGTCACCCCGCTGTTCGGGATGCTGCTGCCCGGACGGGTGCGCGCCGACGCGTTCGTGCAGAACATCATCAATCCGACCGCGGCGCAGATCCACTGGGTCGGCGCGGTCAAGGCGGTCCGCCCGGAGGGCCCCTTCGAATGGGCCAACACCTGGGGGAACAACTACTCGATCCTGCTGATCTGGTTCGTCCTCGGGTGGTGGGTGTACGCGTCCCGCAAGCGCCGGATGGTGGGCGTGGGGATCTTCGCGGTGTCCCTGATCCCGGTGGTCTACGGGCTGAACCGCGGGCTGTGGCTCGGCATCGGGGTCAGCGCCCTCTACGTCCTCGTCCGGCTGGCGCTGCGCGGCCGGGCCATGGCGCTCGGCGTGGGGGCCGTCGCGCTGGTGCTCGGCGCCACCGCGTTCGTGATGTCGCCGCTGTACGCCCAGGTCGAGACCAGGCTCGACAACCCGCAGAGCAACAGCATCCGCGCCTACACCCGCGCCAAGACGATCGAGGCGACGTTCACCTCGCCCATCATCGGCTACGGCAACACGCGGTACGCCGTCGGCAGCGACAAGACGGTCGTCACCGGCAAGACGCAGGCGTGCCCGGAGTGCAAGCACCCGCCGCTCGGCTCCGACGGCCAGCTGTGGCTGCTGCTGATCTCGCAGGGCTTCGTGGGAGCGGGCCTGTACGTCCTGTTCTTCCTGAACGCGATCCGGCGGTACTGGCGGGACATCTCCCCGATCGCGACGGGCGGCGTCCTGACGATGCTGCTCGTGCTCTACTACATGACGATCTATGACGGCCTCTACACGCCGATGCCGCTCTACCTGCTGTCCTTCGCGGTGATGTGGCGCAACGGCATGGACCTGAGCCCGCCGCGCGTGGAGCCGGTCGCCGTGCGGGCCAAGCGGGCGCGCGACAAGGCGCTCATCGCCGCCCGGACACGGCGGCTGCTGGAGTCGAAGACGCGCCGGGCCGCGCTGTACCCGCGAATGAACGGCAGGCCCATCAGGATTCGGGAGGGACAACGTGAGCGACACGGCGGACCGGCTGGCGGCCCTGAGTGAGACGACCCGGCTGCTGTGGCCCGAACCCGCACGCGTCGCCTTCGGCTCCGGCGGCCGCCTCCTCGCCCCCGGCGCCCGCCGGCCCAGGATCCTGCTGCCCGCCGACCGCGCGGCCGCCGTCGCGGCGCTGCGCGCCTACGGCCGGGTCGAGTCGCGCGCCGCGCGGCTGGTGACGGCCGGGCTGATCTGGTCGCTGCGCGGCGGGCTCGGGCGGGCGGTGCTGCGGCAGGGCGTGCGCGTGGACGTCCCTGACGGGGCCGAGACCGTGGAGACGTACCTGAGCGAGGCCCTGGGGCGTCCGGTGTGCGCCGCGTTGTACGCGCGGCCCGCAGGGCGCGCCAACGACAAGCCGGTCCTGCAGGCGCTCTCCCCCGGCGCGAGCGGGCCTCCGGTCGCGTTCGTCAAGGTGGGGGTGAACGAGCTGACCGGGCGGCTCGTCCGGGCCGAGGCCGCGGCGCTGGAGCGGCTGCCTCGCGCGGCGGGCGCCGTGGTGCGCGCGCCGGAGGTGCTGCACTTCGGGTCGTGGCGAGGGCTGGACGTCCTGGCGCTGACCCCGCTGCCGACGTGGGAGCCGGGACGTCCGGTCGCGCCGGACACGTTCTCCGCCGCCCTGCGCGAGATCGCCGGGGCGGCCGGGACGCAGCGCATCCGCCTGGCGGGCTCGCCATACTGGAGCGTTCTCAACGACCGCGTCGCCGCGCTGCCGGGCGAGGCGGCGGACCGGCTGCGCGCGGCGCTCGCGGCGATCGGCGAACACCACGGCGACGCCGAGATCGTCTTCGGCTCCTGGCACGGCGACTTCACGCCCTGGAACACCGCGGGCTCGGACGGCGGCCTGCTGGTGTGGGACTGGGAGCGGTTCGCCGCCGACGTACCCGTCGGCTTCGACGCGCTGCACCACCGCCTCCAGCGGGCGGTCTCCGACCCGGCGGCCGACCCGGCGCGGGCGGCGGCGGAGTGCGTGCGCGACGCGGCCGGCACCCTGGCCCCGTTCGGCGCCGAGCCCCCGCACGCCCCGCACGCCCCGCTCGTCGCACGGCTGTACCTCGCCGAACTCGCGGCGCGCTATCTCGCGGACCGGCAGGCCGAGGCGGGCGCCCGGCTCGGCGACGTCGGCGCGTGGCTTCTCCCCGCCCTCACCGAGGGCATGCACGAAACGAAGGAAACGAATGGCTGACAAGCACCAGGCAGCGCGTCCCCCCGGGCACAAGCGGCTCGCCCAGGCCACCGCCGTCACCGCGGGCAAGGTCACCCACCGCGCCCGCATGCTGCCCGGATTCCTCATCGTCGGCGGGCAGCGCTGCGGCACGACGTCGATGTACCGGACGCTCAGCCAGCACCCGGCGCTGCTCAAGGCCCTGTGGCACAAGGGCGTCCACTACTTCGACACCGGCTACGGCAAGGGCCCCGCCTGGTACCAGGGGCATTTCCCGCTGCGGACGACGGCCGCGCGCGTCGAGCGCCGGCACGGGGTGAAGCCGCTGGCGTTCGAGTCGTCGCCGTACTACGGGTTCCACCCGCTGGCGGGGGCGCGGATCGCCGCCGACCTGCCGGAGGTGAAGCTGCTGATGCTCGTGCGCGACCCGGTGGAGCGCGCGTACTCGGCGCACTCCCACGAGCTGGGGCGCGGCTTCGAGACCGAGCCGTTCGAGCGGGCGGTCGAGCTGGAGGAGGAGCGGCTGGCGGGCGAGGCGGAGCGCCTCGCGGCCGACCCGTCCGCGACGAGCCACGCCCTCCAGCACAACGCCTACCTCGCGCGGAGCCGGTACATCGAGCAGATCGAGCGGCTGGAGAAGCTCGTCGGCCGCGACCGCCTCCTCGTCGTGGACAGCCACGAGTTCTTCACCGAGCCGGAGACCGTGTACAAGGGCGTCCTGGACTTCCTCGGCGTCCCGCCGCTCGGCTCCCCGGTGTTCGAGCGGCACAACGCCCGCAGCCGCTCGCCGCTGCCGGACGAGCTGCGCGCGCGCCTCGACGAGCACTTCCGCCCGTACGACGAGCGGCTGGCGGGGTGGCTCGGCCGCACCCCGTCCTGGCGCCGGTGAGCGCGCCCACGACCGGCGCGGACGGTTCCCGCGGCCCGGAAGCGGCCCCGGGCTCGGGCTCGGGAGCGGGGGCGGGATCGAAGGGGTCCGATGTCGGCTCGCTCGCCCGCGGCGGCGCGCTGAACATCGCGGGCGCGGCGATCTCGGCGCTCGCCCAGCTTGTCGTCGTGGCCGTCATCACCAACGCGTTCTCCCAGGACGAGGCGGGCATCCTCTTCGCCGCGACCTCGGCGTTCCTGCTGGTCGGCGCGGTCTGCGAGCTCGGGACGCAGACGAGCCTGGTGTACTTCATCGCCCGGTTCCGCTCGCTCGGCCGCACCGAGTGGATCGGTCCGCTCGTCCGGCTGGCGCTGCGGCCGATGGTGCTGTTCTCCGCGGTGCTCGGCGTCGCGCTCTTCGCGGCGGCGCCGTGGGTGGCCGAGGCGATGGTCCACGGCGACTCCGGCGACGGCGTGACCTACCTGCGGGTGCTGGCGGTGTTCCTGCCGGTGATGAACCTGTCGGCGGGGTCGCTGGCGGCGACGCAGGGGTTCCGGCGGATGCGGCCGGCGGTGCTGATCGAGAACATCGGCCGCCCGCTGGCGCAGCTCGCCGCGGTCGGCGCGGTGGCGGCCGCCGGGGCGTCCGGGCTCATCGCGGTCGCTTGGGTCGGGCCGTACCTGCCCGCGGCGGTGCTGGCCGTCCTCGCGATGGTCGCTATGGTCCGGCGCACCGCACCGGCCGGCGGAGCCGCCCCGGACGTCCCGCCGGACCTCGGCCGCCGGTTCTGGAGCTACGCGCTGCCGCGCGGGCTCGCCGGCATCACCCAGATCATGCTGCAGCGCATGGACATCCTGCTGGTCGCGTCGATGCTCGGCGCGCGCGACGCGGCGATCTACACCGCGGCGTCGCGGCTGCGGGTCGTCGGGCAGCTCGCCAACCAGGCCATCTCGCAGGCGGTCCAGCCGCAGCTCTCCGAGGTGCTCGCGCACGACGACCGCCGCTCGGCCAACACCCTCTACCAGACCGCCACGAGCTGGCTGATGCTGGCCAACTGGCCGCTGTTCCTGCTCGCGGTGCTGTTCGCCGAGCAGCTGCTGCGGCTGTTCGGGCAGGGCTACCACGACGGCGCCCCGGTGATCGTGGTGCTGGCGGTCGCGATGCTGCTCCGCGCGGGGACGGGCATGGTCGAGGTCGTCCTGATGATGGCGGGCAAGACCACCTGGAACCTCGCGAACATCGTGCTCGCGCTCGGCGTGAACGTCTGCGTCAGCGTGCTGCTCATCCCGCACATCGGGATCATGGGGGCGGCGCTCGGCAACGGCGCCGCGCTGCTGGCCCGCAACGTCGTCCCGCTGCTGCAGCTCCGGATGAAACTGGGCCTGCACCCGTTCGGCCGGGGCTCCCTGGCGGCCGCGGCGCTGGCGGGCGTCTGCTTCGGCGCGATCCCGCTGGTCGTGCGGCTGACGGCGGGCGACGGGCTGCCGGAGCTGGCCGCGGCCGCCGCGATCGGCACCGCCGGGTACGTCGCGGGCTGCTACCTCCTGCGCCGCCCGCTGCGCCTGGACGAGGCGGCGCGCTCGATCCTGCGCCGCGGTGGCCGCGGCGGCGGCGGTCACGGTCGCGGCGGTCGCGGCGGCGGTCGCCACCGCCGCTGACCGGCCGGGCCGGGCACCGGCTAGCGGCGGAGACGGTCCAGCGCGCAGCCGGTGAGGAACCGCGCCGCGAACGGGAGGTCGTGCAGGATGTAGCGGCCGAACAGGCGGCGGGGCTCGCCCACCAGCCGGTGCAGCCACTCCAGGCCCGCCCGCTGCATCCACTCCGGGGCACGTTCCATCTCGCCCGCCGCGAACGGGATCGCCGCGCCGCACCCCACGAACCACGCGCCGGGCAGCGCGGGCCGCAGGACGGTGATGAGCCGGTCCTGGCGGGGGAACCCGAGGCCGACGAACACCAGGTCCGGCTTGGCCGCCGCGAGGTCGGCGGCGACCGCGGCGACCTGGCGTTCGTCCCGGTCGAAGCCCATCGGCGGCGCGGACGCCCCCGCGACGCGCAGCCCCGGATACCGCTCGGCGAGGACCTCACCGGCACGTTCCGGGACGCCAGGCGCGCCCCCGCCGAGCAGGTAGATGGACCGGCCGTCGCGCGCCATCGCCTCGCTCAGCGTCCAGATGAGGGACGCCCCGGTGACGCGCGCGGGCAGCGGGCGGCGGGCGAGCCGCGCGCCCCACAGGATCGGCGTCCCGTCGGCGACGACGAGGCCGGCGCCGGTGACGAGCGACCGCGCCTCCGCGTCCCGCCGGGCCTGCCGCACGATGTCGATGTTCGGCGTCACCAGGTGGCCGCCCGCGCCGCGCGCGAGGCCGGCGGCGACATGCTCGACCACCTGCGCCTCGGTCAGCGCGTCGAACGGCACACCGCGCAGCACGATGCGCGACGTGCCGCCCGGCGCCGGGCCCTCGGTTGCGGAACCGGCCGCGGACTCGGTCGTCATATGCCGTGCCCCCGCGAGTGCAGGGTCCGCAGCACCCGCTCGTCGGAGACGAGCCCGGACGCGACCGCCAGCGCGAACGGCACGCGCCGCTCCCGCCAGTTGGCGCGCAGCGCCCGCCGCGACCAGCTCAGCGCCTCCCGGCGGTGGCCGAGCCCCGCGCTCCAGAACGCTATCTGGGCGTAGACGCGGGCCGATCCGACCGGGTCCGCGGCCAGCTCCGGATGGTGCCGCAGCATCCACCGCAGCCCGTCGATCTTGGTGGCGTACTCGCCCGCGAACAGCGACGTCCGGCCCCACAGCACCCGCACCAGCGGACGGTCGACGTTCACGATCGGGTGCCGCCGGGCGGCGCGCAGCGCGAAGTCCCAGTCCTCGTTCTGGCCCGCCGGGATGGTCTCGTCCACCAGCCCGATCCCGTCCGGGCCGGTCAGCGCCGCGCGGCGCGCCAGGTACGTGGACGAGTGCACCATCACCATCCGGGACCGGACGAGGTCGGCGTGCGTCACCTCCGTGGCGCCCGCGAGGCGGGCGTTGCCGCCGCCGCGGAACTCCACGAGGATGCCGCAGCTCGCCAGCACCGCGTCCGGCCGGCCGGTGAGCGCGGCGGTCTGCGCGGCCAGCTTCTCCGGCAGCCATTGGTCGTCGTCGTCGCAGAACGCCACGAGCTCGGTGTCCAGCGCGAGGATGCCGGTGTTGCGCGCCCCCGCCAGGCCCGGTGTGCGGTCGTTGGTGACGACGGTGACGCGGCCGTCCGCGCCGGGCACGTCCGCGAGCGACGGGTCGGGCTCGGCGCGGTCGTACACGACCGCGACCCGCAGCTCGCCCGGATAGTCCTGGGCCAGGACGGCGTCCAGCGCCGCGCGCAGCAGCTCCGGACGGTTGTGCGTGGGGATCACCACGCCGACGGACGGATGCCCGTCCCGCTCCCGCGTCATGCGTCGCCTCCGAGGTAGCTGTAGTGGCGCAGCAGCGGCAGGGTCATGGCGGTGACCCTGCGCTGGTCCGCGGACGGGAGCGCGGTCCGCCACCGGTCGTCGGACCGGACGTCGATGGGCCCGGTGCGGAAGCGCATCGGGTTGCCGGACGCGGTGTGGTTGGCGGTCAGCTCCGCGCAGCCGTCGCCGACGAAGGCCAGCGCCACGTCGTCGGCGGGCAGGCCCGCGAACCGGGCGATGTCGCGCAGCCGGGCGCGCGGATCGGCCACGAAGTCCTCGTAGCGCATCCGCCGCACCCGCACGCCCCGCCGGGCGAGGAGCTGGTAGGCGCCGTTCTCGGCGTTCCAGTGGACGGCGGTGCGCGGCGGCGACCACTGGGTCATGTACTCCTCGCCGCCCGCGTCGGCCTCCGGGCGCCGCACCTGGCGCGTCCACGAGTAGGCCACGCCGCGGCTGTCGCGCACCACGTGCAGGACCCGCAGGTCGAGGCGACCGCTGCGCGCCGCCCAGCGCAGGCAGAACGCGAGCGACGCCTGCTTGCTGGAGTCGATCAGGACGGTCGCGCCGGACTCCGCGGCGACGGCGCGGTACAACCGCAGGTAGTGGTCGACGTACTCGGCGACGAGCGCCGCCCGGTCGGCGGGGAGCCGGTCGCGGGCGAGGGCGGGGATGTAGCGGGTACGGTCCACCGCGGCGCGCAGTTCCGCGAGCCGGTCCAGGTCGAGCACGTCCCAGCCGCCGAACGCCGCCTCCCCGGCGCGCCGCCACACCGGGCACTCGCCGAACGGGACGCCGCAGCCGCACCGCTCCCCCGCGTGGACGCCGCGCTCCCACAGGTGGATGACCTCGCCGAGCGCCATCGCGCCGGGCAGCTCACCGAGCAGGCGCTCGACCAGCGTGGTGCCGCTGCGGCCGAGGCCGCCGAGGTACAGGACGCGGGGCGGTTCCGTCCGGTCGGCGGGCCGGTCCGCGGTCTCGGCCGCGGGCTCAGCGGACATGTCCGCGCTCCGGTGGGGGGACATGCGTCATCGGCTCGACCTCACAGGTTCGGGGTGGTGGGAGCCCATTGTTCCGCACCTCGACGGGCGATGTGACCCGGTTCGGTGTGATGCGTCGGCTTTGCGAAGCGGCACCCGGGGGAGCCGCCCCGCCTAACGGGTGCCGGTGATCATGCCCGCCCCGACGGTGTTGTTGGTGGCCTCGTCGATGAGGATGAACCCGCCGGTGAGCCGGTTGCGGCCGTAGTCGTCGACGAACAGCGGCTGCGTGACCCGGAGGGAGACGCGGCCGATCTCGTTCAGCTCCAGCGCCCCGGCCTGGTCGTCGCGGTGGAGCGTGTTGACGTCCAGGCGGTAGTGCAGGTCCTTCACCAGCGCCCGCGCGGTCCGCGTCGTGTGCTTGATGATCAGCTTGGACCGGGGGGCGAGGGGGCGGTCGGGGGTCATCCAGCACACCATGGCGTCGAGGTCCTGCGCGACCTCGGGCCGGTTGTGCGGGCGCGCGATCATGTCGCCGCGGGAGATGTCGATGTCGTCGGCGAGCCGCAGCGTGACCGACATCGGCGCGTACGCCTCGTCGACCGGCCCGCGCGGCCCGTCGATGTGCGTGATCGTCGTGGTCAGCCCGGACGGCAGGTGCACCACCTCGTCGCCCGGCTTGAGCACGCCGCCCGCGACCTGCCCCGCGTAGCCCCGGTAGTCGTGCAGCTCGGGGTCGGTGGACGCGTGCGGGCGGATCACGTACTGCACCGGGAACCGCACGTCGATCAGGTTCCGGTCGGACGCGATGTGCACGTGCTCCAGGTGGTGCAGCAGCGACGACCCCTCGTACCACGGCATGTTCACGCTCCGCTGGACGACGTTGTCGCCGTGCAGCGCCGAGATCGGGATGAACGTCATGTCCGTCACCTCCAGCTTGGAGGCGAAGGCGGTGAACTCGTCCACGATCCGCTCGTAGACGCCCTGGTCGTACTCGACCAGGTCCATCTTGTTGATCGCCACGACGAGGTGCGGGACCTGCAGCAGCGTGGTCAGGAACGCGTGCCGCCGCGACTGCTCCAGGATGCCCTTGCGGGCGTCCACCAGGATGATCGCCAGGTCGGCGGTCGACGCGCCCGTCACCATGTTGCGCGTGTACTGAACATGGCCCGGCGTGTCGGCGATGATGAACTTGCGGCGCGGCGTCGCGAAGTAGCGGTACGCCACGTCGATCGTGATGCCCTGCTCCCGCTCGGCGCGCAGCCCGTCGGTCAGCAGCGCGAGGTTCGTGTACTCCTCGCCGCGGTCGGCGCTCGTCTTCTCCACCGACTCCAGCTGGTCCTCGAAGATCGACTTGGAGTCGAACAGCAGCCGCCCGATCAGCGTGGACTTGCCGTCGTCGACGCTGCCGGCGGTCGCGAACCGCAGGAGGTCCATGCTCTTTTTCGTGGAAGGGCCCAGCGCGGGCTCGGTTCCGGCCATTAGAAGTAGCCCTCCTTCTTGCGGTCCTCCATCGCGGCCTCGCTGGTGCGGTCATCGGCGCGGGTCTGGCCGCGCTCGGTGATCCGCGTGGCCGCGATCTCCTCGATCACCTCGTCCAGCGTCGCGGCGGACGACTTCACCGCGCCGGTGCAGGACGCGTCGCCGACCGTCCGGTACCGGACGGTCGCCTCGAACTCCGGCTCGTCCTCGCCGCGGTTCGCGAACCCGGTCTCCGCGTCCAGCAGGAGGCCGTCGCGCTCGAACACGCGGCGGGTGTGCGCGAAGTAGATCGGCGGGAGCTCCAGCTCCTCCCGGCGGACATAGTCCCAGATGTCCAGCTCCGTCCAGTTCGACAGCGGGAACACCCGCACATGCTCACCCTGGACGATCTTGGTGTTGAACAGGTTCCACAGCTCCGGGCGCTGGTTCTTCGGGTCCCACTGCCCGAACTCGTCCCGGAACGACACCACCCGCTCCTTCGCGCGCGCCTTCTCCTCGTCGCGGCGCGCCCCGCCGAACGCCGCGTCGAACCGGTGCTCCTCGATGGCGTCCAGCAGCGCCGTCGTCTGCAAACGGTTCCGGGACGCGCGGCGCCCCTTCTCCTCCACCACCCGGCCGCTGTCGATCGCGTCCTGCACGGACGCGACGACCAGCCTGATGCCGAGGTCGGCGACCCTGCGGTCGCGGAATTCGATCACCTCGGGGAAGTTGTGCCCGGTGTCGACGTGCATCACCGGGAACGGGATCGGGGCGGGCCAGAACGCCTTCTGCGCCAGCCGCAGCATCACGATGCTGTCCTTGCCGCCCGAGAACAGCAGCACCGGCCGCTCGAACTCGGCCGCCACCTCCCGGAAGATGTGGATCGACTCGGCCTCAAGGACGTCCAACTGGGACAGCAGATAGTCGCAACGCTGCATGGTCTAGGGCTCTTTTCACGCTGTTGTGGCAGATGCACCGGTGGCCGACGGGACGAGGCCACACCGGATCGAACGCCGGCACGCCGCTGATCAATCCCGCCTTGCCGGAGGCCCTTTCGAGGGTTTCCGCAGGGCGGGACCGGCGTGCGGGTCAGTCGGGCAGGGCGCCGCGCACGTCCCGGATGCCGGTCAGCAGCGTCGGCGCCGACACAGGGTGGCACACCAGGATATCCGGCAACCGGGGGTCCTCCCGGTTGTACTCCAGCGCGGCCCCGTCCACCCGGGACGCGTGGGCGCCCGCGGCGAGCGCCACCGCCGCCGGGGCGGCCGAGTCCCATTCGTACTGGCCGCCGGCGTGCACGTAGGCGTCGACCTCGCCGAGCAGCACCGCGGAGATCTTGGCCCCCGCCGACCCGATCGGCACCAGTTCCACGTCCAGGTCGAGGCTTTCGGCCAGCAACCGGACGAACTCGGGCGGGCGGGTGCGGCTGACGGCGACGCGGAGCTTCCCCGCGTCCGGCGCCGGGGTGTGCAGCGGGACCTCGCGCGGCTGGCTCCTGCGGGCCACGTCCGAGCCGGTCGTCACCGGGTCGGGCTCGCCGGGGTCGACCCGGACGAGGGACGCGCCGCCGGTCGCGTCCGTACGGAGTGTCAGCCCC
>NZ_VCKW01000586.1 GCF_005889715.1 Actinomadura soli | reverse complement strand
AGGTGTATAAGAGACAGCCGCACGTCCGTGTCCCCCAGGATGTGCCCCGCCGCCGCAGAGGCCGGGGCCGCCGCCACCACCTCCGGGCGGTGGGTGTCACTTGCCCTTGAGTTGGCCTACCAGTTTGTTTGCGGCTGTTTTGTTCGGGGGGCCGGTCACTACGACCTTTCCGTCCGTTATCGCCATGTCGACGCGGGGGAGTGTGACCAGTTGGTTCCGGACGACGAAGGCGAGGTCGCGTCCGACTGTGGCGCGGGTCAGGTCGGCGAACGCGTCCCGGTCGATCGGGCGCAGCGTGACCGCCACGTCGTAGCCGCCCGGCCGTGCCCCGGACTTCTGGACGCGCAGGTCGGCGACCTTGTGGATCGCGATGCCCTGCGCCAGCCCGTAGCACGTCGGCCCGGCGGCCGACTGCCCGGTGATGCCCTGCGTCCCGGGCGGGCACTGCCCGGGGGTCGCGTGCGTGACCGGATAGATGTGCAGCGGCGAGGCCAGCGTCACCGGACGTGTCCGCATCGAGGACGCGATCATCCCACCGGTCACCACGACGGCCGCGATCAGCAGGCCCAGCGTGAGCACCATGACCAGCAGCGCCGACCGGTGCTGGTCGGCGGCCTTGGCCGGTGACACCGGCTCCCGGTACGGACGGGGCTCCCGCCGCGCCGCCCGGCTCCGCTTCGCCTCCGCCGCGGCCCGCGCCCGCTCCGCCGCCCGCGCCCGCCGCCGAGCCGCCGGGTCCATGGCGGCCGTGCCTGCACCTGCGGGCAATACAGCCGTGTCCCCTCCTCGCACGCCCTCGGGGGCGCGCAGCGGTGCTGTTCCGCCTGGCGCTCCCGGCCCGCGTTTCATCTCGGCCCCGCGTGGGGTCGCAGAGCCTGTTGCCTGTGGGCCGCGTGCTGTCTCAGGGCCGGGTGGGTTCGC
>NZ_VCKW01000585.1 GCF_005889715.1 Actinomadura soli | reverse complement strand
GGCGTAGACCTCGCGCAGCAACTGGACGGTCACCAGCGTGTAGACCTGCGTCGTGGTGACGGACGCGTGCCCCAGCAGTTCCTGGACGACGCGGACGTCGGCTCCCCCGTCCAGCAGGTGGGTGGCGAACGAGTGCCGCAGCGTGTGCGGCGACACGTCCGACAGCCGCGCGCGGTCGGCGGCGGCGCGCAGCACCATCCACGCGCCCTGCCGCGACAGCCGCCCGCCGCGCGCGTTCAGGAACAGCGCCGGGCCGCCCCGCCCGGCCGCCGCCAGCTCGGGACGGGCCCGCACCAGGTAGGCGTCCACGGCCTCGCGGGCGTAGTCGCCGGTCGGCACGACCCGGGCCTTGCCGCCCTTGCCGGCGACGCGGACGAACCCGTCCGCCAGGTCGAGGTCGTCGACGTCCAGGCCGACCGCCTCGGAGATCCGCGCGCCCGAACCGTACAGCAGCTCCAGCAGCGCCCGGTCGCGCAGCCCGCGGGCGGTGCCGGGATCGCCGGGCCCGGCCGCGGCGGCGAGGAGCCGTTCGACCTCGTCCAGCGAGATGGCCTTGGGCAGGCGGCGCGGCGGCGTCGGCGGCCTGACCTCGCCGGCCGGGTCGCGGGCGGCGAGGCCCTCGCGCAGCGCGAAGCGGTGCAGCCCGCGGACGGCGACGAGCGCCCGCGCCGCCGAGCCCGCCGACAGCGGCGGATGGTCGTCGTCGCCCTCGCGCAGCGTCACCAGGTAGGCGCGGACGTCGTCCTCGGTGATGTCGCCGATGGCCGCGCGGCCCCGCCCGTCCTGGATCTGCGTGTAGCGGCGCAGGTCGCGGCGGTACGAGCTGAGCGTGTTGGCGGCCAGGCCCCGCTCGACCGCCAGGTGCCCCAGGTAGGTGCCCACGGCGGAGCCGAGCGCGGAGGCCGCGCCGGACGCGGGACCGGCGCCTGGAGCGGGGGGCCGCGTGGCGCGCCGGGGCTGTCTCTCATACCCATCT
>NZ_VCKW01000584.1 GCF_005889715.1 Actinomadura soli | reverse complement strand
CTAGACGAGTAGTTCCGAAGTGATCAGTGGTCGAACGCGGTCAGTGACCGGGTGATGGGCTGGCCGGTGCGGTGGTTGTGCCAGATCGCTGCGGCCATGGCCAAGATGCGCTGGGCGACCCGTACCGCCACGCCCTCGAAGGTGCGCCCGCCATGGCGTTCCAGGTCGAGCTGGCCCTTCAGGGTGTCGTTGACCGACTCGATGAGCTGGCGGACCGGCTTGAGCAGGTGCTCGCCGGGTCGGGCGGGTTCGCTGCGCATCGAGGGCCGCAGTAACTGGACACCGCGAAGGCGCAGGTCGTGTTCGAACCAGCGGGCCCGAAAGCCTTTGTCGGCGATCAACATCAGGCCGGGCCGCTCGGCCGCCAGGTCCGGATCGACGTCCAGCATCGCGGCCACCACCTCGCGTTCGTCGAGTTTGGGGTTGGCCAGCGCCCAGGTGATCGGCATTCCTGAGGGAGTGCAGATCAGGTACAGGCGCAGCCCCCAGAACCAGCGCGAATGCGAGCGGCAGTAGCCGTAGCTTGCCCAGCCCGCAAGGTTGGAGCGCTGAGCGGTGGGGCGGGAACGGCCGCACTCCACGGGGGTGGAGTCGGCGATCCACACATCGTCCAGCCAAAAGTCGGTGTCGGCCGCCAGCATCCGGATGATTCGTTTGACCAGCGGCAACGCCGACCGCAGCCGCTTGTTGTAGCCGGGCCGTTGCGGCAGATAGGGGAACATACCGGCCAGACGAGCATGGGCGAACCGCAGCCATCGGGCCTCGGACGCGCAGCCCAGCAGGGCCTGGGCCACCGCCAGGCACACCAGTTCGGAGTCAGTCAGCAGCGGCGGGCGGCCCAGCCATCGTCTTCCTGCGATCTCGTCGTCGATCTTCACATACAGTGCCGTCAAGAGGGTGTTCAGGTCGGTCGTCACAAACTGATCTTGAACACCCTCGCCACGTCACCGGGCCCAAACTTCGGAACTACTCGTCTAG
>NZ_VCKW01000583.1 GCF_005889715.1 Actinomadura soli | reverse complement strand
TCAGTGAGGTTTTCTCAGTGATGATCACTTCCAGATTTTGTTGAGGACAAGGGCGGCACGGGCGATATCGCCGATCCGGCTGGGGCTGAGGGTGATGTGCTGCAGGGCACGCCAGCGTTGTTTGAGTTCGGCGGCGGCGCGTTCGCCCAGGGCCCGGACGCTGCGCAGGAGTGTGTTGCGCGTGCGGGTGTCGGTGTGAAGTGCCTGTTCAGACTGGCCCTTGGGTCGGCGAACGGGGACCCAGACGCCGATGCCGGCGCCGATGTATCCCTTATCGGCCAAGGTTGGCAGCCCGTTGGCGGCGGCCTGGTAAAGGGCGGGAAGTGCGTGGACGCGGGCTGCGGTGATGTCAGGGGTGGAAGCGGGCTCGGCATCAGAGACCCACAGCGGGGCGCCGTCGGGCGCGGCAAGGAACTGCACGTTGCCGCCGAACGCCTTGTGTTTCTGGCTGAACCACAGGTCGTTGCCGTTGTCGCGCAAGCCTGCGACACGGTCGCTGTGGATCAGCGTGCCGTCCAGGATCACGTGCGTCATCTGTTGGTCTCGGCAGCGATCCAGGACCGCGTGCAAGGTCGGGGCCTGCTCGGCCAGGACGCTGATGGCCTCGTGCAGGTAGCGGTAGCCGGTGGCCTGGGAGATGCCTGCGTCGCGGGCCAGGCGGTGCACGCAACTGCGTTCGCGCAACCAGCGCAATACCAGCACGGCCTGGCGGAACGGTCCCAGCGCCCGGCTGCGGCGCGGGGTGCCGATCCGGCGGCGGTAGGCGGCGAGCAGGCGCGCGAGGTACTCCACGATGTGGCGCGGGACGTCGAGCGTGGCAACATAGGTGACCAACGTGAAGCCTCTGGTAGCTACGGACATGATCTTGTGGTGAGACCTGTCCTACCAGAGGCTTCACGTCTGTGTGCATCTACGGCTCGACACCGGGCCCGTCCCCTGAGCGCGCTTCGTGGCTACTTCGCGCAGATCATTTCGCTGAGAAAACGTCAGT
>NZ_VCKW01000582.1 GCF_005889715.1 Actinomadura soli | reverse complement strand
GGAGTGCGCGGTGCGTTGGGCGGCGGAGGCTCGGATCAGCGGGACAGGGCGGCGTCGAGTGTGGTGGCCCACTGGCGTAGGAGGCGGGTGCGGCGGGCGGAGTCGTCGGTGAGGAGGTCGGCCAGGCCGAGGCCGCGGACGAGGTCGAGGGTCGCCTGGACCGTCTCCCGGACGCCGGGGACGCTCTCGTCCGCGCCGAGCGCCTCGATGGTGAGGCGGTGCGCCTCCCGTCCGACCCGGGCCTCCAGCGGGAGGACCCGCGCGCGGAGCTGCTCGTCGGAGCTGGCGGCGACCCAGAGCTGCAGCGCGGCGCGGAACAGCGGGGTCGTGTACATCTCGCCGAGCATCGTGACCACGTCCAGGGTGGACGGACGCTGTCCCGACGGCACGTCCAGGCGCTCGCGCATCTGCGCCACCCGCACCTCGGACCCGTACTCGACCGCCGCCGTCACCAGTTCCTCGCGCGTCCGGAAATGGTGCTGCGCGGCGCCCCGGGACACGCCGGCGCGCTCGGCGACCACTGCGACGGTCGTCCCCGCCCAGCCCTCGGAGGCGAGGCAGTCGACGGCGGCCTCAAGAAGGCGCCGCCGGGTGGCGCGGCTGCGGTCCTGTCGTGGTTCGCGGGGGAGTGCCTGCGTGGTCATGGGGTCCTCGGCTCGGTGGCCCCCCAGTCAACCAAATGAATCCAGCAAGAAACAAGCACGCGCGCTTGATTCTTCATTCGGGGCATGGTCGGCTTCCCGAGGGCGCCGACCGATTATTTGCAGATCGTGCCGGCTTCGTCGAGTTTTTCCTTCTTGATCCAACCGGTGACGCTCTCAGAGGTTCCGGGGTTGACGGTCCCAAAATAGCGATAGCTCAGAGCGCGCGTGGGTGGTTTCTTGGAGGAGTTCCGAAGAAATTCATCTCCGGCCACTACGTCGCCGACGTCCCTTTCCGCATCGTTGAGGACTTCGCCTTTCATGTTCACGAAGTACTGAATACGGCAGACGGTTGGTTTTGGGGTGGGGGAC
>NZ_VCKW01000005.1 GCF_005889715.1 Actinomadura soli | reverse complement strand
GAGGTAGATGACGTCGAAGCCCATGTCGGCGATGGCGGGTAGGCGTTTGGTGGCGGTGCGCAGGGTGCCGGTGGTGGGGCCGCGGCGGGCGAGGGGGTCGATGGTGGCGCCTTCGGAGCGGGGGAAGAATTCGTACCAGGCGCCGTACAGGGCGCGTTGGCGGTGGACGGCCAGGGGGTACCAGTCACTGACGGTCAGCAACTCCCGCAACGGATGACGCTCCAGAACGTCCTGGACGGTCGGGTCGGCCACGGCGTCCATCCGGTCGGTGACCGGGACGGTCTGGTCTCCCAGGCACTTGGCGAGCCGCTCCACCGCCGGCCGGTCCTTGCCGGGGACGGCCTCGGCCGCCCGCGCGAACAGCAGCGAACCCTCGGCGAGCATGAGGTCGACGTCCTGGCCCCGCGGCACCTTGATCCGCGCGTCATGCCACCAATGCGCGATCGGATCACCCCACGCCTCCACCCGGAACGACCACGACCCCATCACCGTCGGCGTCACCATCGCCGACCACCGGTCCAACCCCGCACCCACCTCACTCATCCGCACACCCGGCAACTCCTCACCCTCCGGCGTCCGCAACACCACCGCCGCACCCAACCGCTCATGCCCCTCACGGAACACCGTCGCCGACACCACCACCGACTCACCCACCACCGCCTTCGCCGGCCACCGGCCACACCCCACCACCGGCGCCACCTCAAGGATCGGAATGCGGCCAAGCCGCGGAATGCCGGTCTCGCTGGACGCCCCGGACTCGACGTGCATGTGCCACCCCTACCCGTGCGAAATCTCCAAAACGTCCCCCTGCCCGGGACGGGGCGATTTCCACCGAGTAGTTCCGGTGACTTTGCGCGATGACCCGTACACGCAACCCCGCCTGTCGCGCCACCGGACCGCACCGCATAGCGTGACGTTGCGTGAAGGCAATCCGACGTTTCACGGTACGCACCGTCCTTCCGGAGCCGCTCCGGCAGCTTGAGGAGCTGGTCCTCAACCTGCGCTGGTCCTGGCACCACGAGACGCTCGACCTGTTCCGCGCGGTGGACCCGGCGCTGTGGACGGCCGTCCACCACGACCCGGTCAGGCTGCTCGGCGAGGTCGCGCCGGAACGGCTGGAACGGCTGGCGACGGACCGGCGGTTCCTGCGCCGCCTCCAGGACGCCGCCGACGACCTGCACGAATACCTGACCGCCCCGCGCTGGTACCAGTCGCGTTTCACCGCGGGGGGACGACCCCCGGACTCCATCGCCTACTTCTCGCCCGAGTACGGGATCACGGCCGCGCTGCCGCAGTACTCCGGCGGCCTCGGCATCCTCGCCGGGGACCATCTGAAGACCGCGAGCGACCTCGGCGTCCCGATCATCGGCGTCGGCCTGCTCTACCGGCACGGCTACTTCTCGCAGTCGCTGTCGCCGGACGGCTGGCAGCTGGAGCGCTACCCGCCGATCGACCCGAACGGCCTGCCGCTGACCCTGCTCCGCGAGAAGGACGGGTCGCCCGTCCGTGTCGTCATCGGGCTCCCGTCGGGGGCGGCGGGGCGCGGCCCTGGAGGTGAGGCGCAGCGCCGCGGCCTGCACGCGCAGATCTGGATCGCGCGGGTCGGACGCGTCCCGCAGCTGCTCCTCGACTCCGACGTCGAGGAGAACGACCAGCCCGCGCGGGACGTCACCGACCGGCTGTACGGGGGCGGCGGCGACCACCGGCTGCTGCAGGAGATGCTGCTCGGCATCGGCGGCGTGCGGGCGATCCGCGCGTACTGCCGCATCACCGGGCACCCGGCGCCGGAGGTGTTCCACACCAACGAGGGCCACGCCGGGTTCCTCGGCCTGGAGCGCATCCGGGAGCTGGCGGCCGAGGACGGCCTGACGTTCGACGAGGCGCTGGAGGCGACCCGGGCGGGCACGGTGTTCACCACGCACACGCCCGTCCCGGCGGGCATCGACCGGTTCCCCCGCGACCTGATCGGACGGTACTTCGGCGGCGCGAACGAGGAGGCGCAGGTCCCCGTCGAGCGGGTCCTCGCGCTCGGCGCCGAGGACTACCCCGGCGGCGACCGCACCGTGTTCAACATGGCCGTGATGGGGATGCGGCTGGCGCAGCGCGTCAACGGCGTCAGCGAGCTGCACGGACGCGTCAGCCGGGAGATGTTCGGCGGGCTGTGGGGCGGGTTCGACACCGCCGAGGTCCCGGTCGGCTCGATCACCAACGGCGTGCACGCGGGCACGTGGGTGGCCCGCGAGATCCTGGAGCTCGCCGCCCGCGAGCTGCCGTCCATCGTCGAGTCCGGGCGCGGCTGGGAGGAGGTGCGGGCCCGTCCCGGCACCGAGCTGTGGCGGATCCGCGCGACGCTGCGGCGGCGGCTCGTCCAGGAGGCGCGGCGCCGGCTCCGCGAGTCGTGGCGGCAGCGCGGCGCGAGCGAGGCGGAGATCTCCTGGATCGACGACGCCCTCGACCCGGACGTTCTGACGATCGGGTTCGCGCGGCGCGTCCCGTCCTACAAGCGGCTCACGCTGATGACCAGCGACCCGGACCGGCTCCGCGACATCCTCCTGAGCCCCGACCGCCCGGTGCAGATCGTCATCGCGGGGAAGGCGCACCCGGCGGACGAGGGCGGCAAGCGCCTCATCCAGGACATCGTGCGGTTCACCGAGTCGGAGGACGTCCGGCACCGCATCGTGTTCCTGCCCGACTACGACATGGCGCTCGGGCAGCTGATGGTGCAGGGCTGCGACGTGTGGATGAACAACCCGCTGCGCCCGCTGGAGGCGTGCGGCACGTCCGGGATGAAGGCGGCGCTGAACGGCGCGCTGAACCTGTCGATCCTCGACGGCTGGTGGGACGAGTGGCACGACGGCCAGAACGGCTGGGCGATCCCGTCCGCCGACGGCCTCGCGGGCCCCGACCGGCGGGACGAGCTGGAGGCCGCCGCGCTGTACGAGCTGATCGAGGACCACGTGGCCGTCACGTTCTACGACCGCGACGCCGACGGGCTGCCGCGCCGCTGGCTGGAGATGGTCAAGCACACCATCGCCACCCTCGGCCCGAAGGTCCTCGCGTCCCGGATGCTGCGCGACTACGTCGAGGAGCTGTACGCCCCCGCCGCCGTGTCCGCGCGGGCCATGGCCGCCGACGAGTTCGCGGGCGCCCGCGCGCTGGCGGCGTGGAAGCACCGGGTCCGGAAGGCGTGGCCGGGGGTCGCGGTCGAGCACGTCGAGTCGAACGGGGCGGAGGGCCCGCAGGTCGGGGCGCGCCTGTCGGTGCGGGTCGTCGCCGAGCTCGGCGGCCTGGCGCCCGACGACGTCGCCGTCGAGGTCGTCTACGGCCGGGTCGACGACTCCGACGCGCTGATCGACCCGTCCTACCTGCAACTGGACGGCGGCGAACCGGCGGAGAACGGACGCGTCCGCTATGTCGGCGAGGTTCCGCTGGGGCGCAGCGGAGCGTTCGGCTACAGCGTCCGCATCGTCCCAAGCCACCCGATGCTGTCGGGCCGTGCGGAGATGGGCCTGGTCGCCCTGCCACCCGCCCCCCAAGGCATGACGAACGGCGACCTGCGCTAGGGCCGGTCCTCGTCGTCCTCGATGGGCGGGTCGGTCATCTGCCAGGTGGCGACGATGAGCGGCAGGAAGATGTGCGTCACCAGCAGGGCGAACAGGATCAGGAACAGCGCGGCGCCGGGGATCTGCGACTCGCGGCCGTCGCGGTCGGCGGCCATCGTCACCAGCAGGACGGCCGCGATCACGACGGTGGACGCCCGGTGCGCGGTGGCGAAGGCGCGGAGCCGCGCGGTGAGCTGGCGCTCGTCCAGCTCCCGCGCCCGCTTGGCGGTCAGGCCCCGAGTCAGGGCGACCAGCTGGGTCGCGAGCGGGAGGCCCACCGCGACCAGCACGCCCAGGACCACCAGGTTGACGATCACCGCGGTGTCGCTGGGCGCGATGACCCAGGACACCGCGGCGTCCACCCAGAGCAGGCCCAGCGTCACCGCGCCCGCCCCGGCCAGCACCCTGCGGGGACGGCGGCGCGCGTAGCGGGCGGGCATGCGGCGCTCCATCTCGTCCTCAAGGGCGGCCAGGCGGTCCGAGCGCTTGCGGCGGGAGCGCTCCAGCCACTGGGCCGTCTTGCTCGTCATGGCGTGCCTCCGATTCTCGGGAACGGTTTCAGGGAGAAGACGACCTCGACGGGCACCTCGAAGTAGTCCGCGATGCGCAGGGCGAGGTGCAGGCTGGGGCTGTACTCGCCCCGCTCCAGGTAGCCGACCGTCTGGTAGTGCACGCCCAGCGCGGCGGCGAGGTCGCGGCGCGAGACGCCGCGTTCGGCCCGCAGCACCGTGATCCGGTTGTAGACGGTCTCCTTGTCCATGACCACCTCGTATGGAGAATTCGATCATCTGCTACATCACTGCGACCATCGATAGTAGAAGTACTATATTTCATCGCAGTGATGCAAGCGTCCGGGGCCTGGCAGGATGGATTCGTGCGAGCTCCGGACTGGTGGCCGCCGCGCGGCCGCTCCGCCGACCTGCTCCTGACCGCGGGATGCCTCGTCGTCACGGTCGGGGCCGTCCTGACGGTGATCGAGAAGGACGGCCGGGGGCCCATGCCCTGGCTCGGCTGGATCCTGCTCGTGGTCACGTGCGGCGCCGTGTACTTCCGGCGGAGCCATCCCGTCGCGGTCGCCATCGTCACGTTCGCCGCCTGCTCCCTCTACTACCCGGTCACCGAGCCGGACGGCCCCGTCGTGATCACGTTCGTGATCGCGCTCTACTCGGTGTCCGCCGCCGGGCACCTCGTCGTCGCGGGCGTCCTCGTGACGCTCTCGATGGCCGCGACCATGTACGGCGACGTCCGCGGCGGCACCAACCACCTCGCGGACGCGGCCGGGTTCCTGCTCGCCGGCTGGTTCGTCGCGGTCATCGCGGTCGGCGGCGTCGTCCGGAACCGGCGCGCCTACCTGCGGGAGGCCGAGGAACGCGCGCGGGCCGCCGAGCGGGGCCGCGAGGCGGAGGCCCGCCGCCGCGCCATCGAGGAACGGCTGCGCATCGCCCGCGAGCTCCACGACGTCCTCGGGCACAACATCTCGCTCATCAACGTGCAGGCCACGGCCGCGCTGCACGGCCTGCGCCGCGAACCCGAACGCGCCGAGGACGCCCTCGTCGCGATCAAACAGGCCAGCAAGGACACCCTCCGCGAGATGCGCGCCACCCTCGGCGTCCTGCGCCGCGTCGACGAGGCCGCGCCGGTCAGCCCCGCGCCCGGCCTCGCCCGGCTGGACGAGCTGACCGGCGGCCTCGCCACCGCCGGCCTCAGCGTCCGGACCGAGGTCGAGGGCGACCCCCGGTCACTGCCCGCCGAGGCCGACCTCGCGGCGTACCGGATCGTCCAGGAGGCCCTGACGAACGTGACGCGGCACTCCAGCGCGTCCGCGGCCGTCGTCCGCATCCGCTACGGCACCGGCGACGTGACCGTCCAGGTGCACGACGACGGCGCGCCCACGACCGCCCCGTCCGGGGACGGCAGCGGAATCCGCGGCATGCGCGACCGCGCCGAGGCGCTGGGCGGCGACTTCGAGGCGGCCGCCCGCCCCGGCGGCGGCTTCACCATCCACGCCCGCCTCCCCGCCTGACCACGGCGCCCGCTGAGCCCCTGGTCAGAGGCTCGCGGGCCCGTCGCCCTCGAACCGCTCACCCATCCGGCTCGGCGGCGAGGGCCTCGTAGACGGAGGCCAGCACGTCGGTGAGCGGACGGCGGCGGATCCTGATCGGCGGGGGAGTGGCCACCTGAAGCACGAAACCGGGCGGGACGGGCGGCGTCGCCGGACGGTCGCGCAGGCGGCCCAGCCCGGACGGGGGCGTCCAGAAACCGGCGGCGGTGAGCGGCACGTCCTCCATCTCGAACGGGTCGGGCGCGGTCTCGGTGCCGCGCCGCAGCGCCGCCAGGAGCTGTTCCCTGCCCCGGCCGTTCCACTGCAGGATGAGGAACGGGTCGTCGTCGAACGCCTCCGCCAGCAGGTACAAGACCGCCGCGGCGTGCTTGCACGGGTCGCCCCAGTCGGGGCAGTCGCACATCAGGTGCAGGTCGGCGGCCGAGCCAGGGAAGAGCGCCAGGCCCAGCTCGGCGAACACCCACTCGATCTCCGGCGGCATCTCCCCGGCGAGCAGCCGCGCCCGGAAGACCGCCCGGGACGCCAGCTCCGCCTCGACGGCACGCCAGCCGTCCGCGTCGATCGCCTCGATGCTCAGCGCCACCTCGTAGGGCTCGGGCGCCGAGCCGTGCACCCTCGCGGTCACCTCGTAGGGGGCGACCTTCAGGTCGACCACGTTGCCCTTGCGCGCGTAGGTGCGGCCGCGCTGGAGGCGCCCCTTGTCGGCGAACGACTCGACCAGGTCGATGAAACGGCGCGACCACCACTGCGACCCGATCGACCCGCGCTTCGTCCGGGCCCTGATGCCCTCGACGCCCTCGCTCATCAGTCGCTCACCGCCTCGGGCGACAGGCGCAGGACGTCCCGCAGCTCGGCCACGGACAGTTCGGTGAGCCAGTCCTCGCCGGTGCCGACGATGGAGTCGGCGAGCGCCTTCTTGCGCTCGATCATCTCGTCGACGCGCTCCTCCATCGTCCCGACGCAGATGAACTTGCGGACCTGGACGTTGCGGGTCTGCCCGATGCGGAACGCGCGGTCGGTGGCCTGGTCCTCGACGGCGGGGTTCCACCAGCGGTCCACGTGCACGACGTGGTTGGCGGCCGTGAGGGTCAGGCCCGTCCCGGCGGCCTTCAGCGAGAGCAGGAAGATCGACGGTTCGGCGTCGTCCTGGAAGCGCTGGACGAGGTCGTCCCGCGCCTGCTTGGACGTCCCGCCGTGCAGCCACAGAACGGTCCGCTCAAGCCGGGCCGCCAGATAAGGCTGGAGCATCGACCCGAACTCCGCGTACTGGGTGAACACGAGCGCCTTCTCGTCCTGCTCCAGCACCTCGGCGCAGATCTCCTCAAGGCGTTCCAGCTTCCCGGAGCGGCCGGGGAGGCGCGACCCGTCCTTGAGCAGCTGCGCCGGATGGTTGCAGACCTGCTTGAGCTTCGCCATCGTCGCCAGGACGAGACCGCGGCGCCGGGAGTCCTCCGCCTCGGCGATCTGGGCGAGCATGTCGTCCACGGTGGCCTGGTAGAGCGACGCCTGCTCGGTGGTCAGGTTGCAGTAGACCTTGATCTCCTGCTTCTCCGGCAGATCCGAGATGATCGACTTGTCGGTCTTGAGACGGCGCAGGACGAACGGCTGCGTCGCCCGCTTCAGCGCCAGCGCCGCCCGCTCGTCGCCGTCCCGCTCGATCGGGATCGCGAACCGCTGCCGGAACGCGGCGCGCGGCCCGAGCAGCCCGGGGTTCGCGAACTCCATGATCGACCACAGCTCGGTGAGATGGTTCTCCACCGGCGTGCCGGTGAGCGCGATCCGGTTCCGCGCCGGGATGCTCCGCACGGCCCTGGCCTGGCGCGTCCCGCTGTTCTTGAGCGCCTGCGCCTCGTCGCAGACGACCCGTCCCCACGCGATCCCCGCGAGCATCTCCGCGTCCCGCGTCGCCGTTCCATAGGTGGTCAGCACCAGATCGGCCGCCGCCACGGCCTCGACCAGATCCTCGCCGCGATGCCGCCCCGTCCCGTGGTGGACGTAGACGCGCAGCTTCGGCGTGAACCGGGCCGCCTCCCGCTGCCAGTTCCCCACCAGCGACATCGGCAGGATCGCCAGCGTCGGGTCGGGGCCCGCCCCGTCCTCCCTCTCGTGGACGAGCAGCGAAAGGACGGAGATGGTCTTCCCCAACCCCATGTCGTCCGCGAGCAGGGCGCCCAGCCCGAGACCGTCCATGAAGGTCAGCCAGGCGAGCCCGCGCTCCTGGTAGGGACGCAGTTCGGCGTCCAGCTCTTCGGGGGTGCGCATGGGGGTGAGGCGGCGGTCGGCTTCGCCGGAGAGGAGGTCGCCGAGGGCGCCGTCCGTGTCGACGCCGGTGAGGGGGAGGGTGTCGTCGCCCGCGTGGACCACCGCGCGGATCGCCTCGGCGGCGGTCATGCGGCCGCGGCGGGGGTGGCGGAGGAAGTCGAGCGCGGCCTCCAGTTGCCGCTCGTCCAGCTCGACCCACTGCCCGCGGAGGCGGACGAGGGGCGTCTTGAGGCGGGCGAGCTCCTCCAGCTCGGCCTCGTCGATGCTGTCGTCGCCGATGGCGAGGTCCCAGCGGAAGTCGACCACGGCCTTCATGTCGAAGCCCGACGCCACGGCCGAACCGGACGACGCCTCGGGGTCGTCGCCGCGCGTCGTCAGTTTCATGCCGAGCTTCGCCTTGCCCGCCCACTGCGGGAGCAGGACGCCGAAGCCCGCGGCGGCGAGCATCGGGGCCGCCTGGCGGAGGAAGCGGAACGCGCCCGCGGTGTCGAGGACGAGTTCGGCGGGTTCGGGGCCGTCCAGCGCGCGGGCCAGGTCGGGGAACAGGCGCAGGGCGCGGCCGAGGCCGGTGAGGAGCGTCTCCTCGGCGTTCGCGATCGAGGCCGCCTCGCCCGCCCAGACGAGGGCGGCGGGGACGTAGAGGCTCGGGTCGTCGGTGCCCTGGAGGGCGAACTCGATGCGCCAGGAGTCGGAATCGTCGTCCGCGTCCGGTTCGGCGAGGCGGAAGCACGCGCGGAGCGGGCCGGACGGGCGGCGCGCCCCGGCGGCCCACGCGTCCAGCTCGGCGATCAGGTCGTCGGGGTCGTCGCGGGGCTCGCGGGCGACCTCGGGGGACGGGCCGGTCAGCGCCGCCACCCAGCGCTCGGCGAGCGGCAGCCGGTCGGGGACCTTGCGCCGGGACACCAGCAGCGGATGCGGCACCACGCCCCGGACGGCCGTGTCGACCAGGCCGGACAGGGCCTCGCGCAGCACCTCGCCCGCGGGACGGCCGCCGTCCGCGGCGCGGCACGCGGCGGGCATCGCGCGGGCCAGCGCCCGGAACCGCGCCGGGTCGTCGATCACCGGCCGCCAGCGGGCCACGAGGTCGCCGTCCTCGCGCACGAGCGCGGGCAGGACCTGGCCGCGCCCGGTCAGATGGACGGCCTCGTCCGCGACCATGCAGAGGAAGCGCAGGTCGGTGCCGGGGACGACGTCGGCGCTGTGCTCGGCCGCCTGGAGCAGGGCCATGGCGGGGAACGGCTCCAGGACGAGCGCGGGCACCCGCCACGGACGCAGTTCGGGCTCGCCCGAGACCGGCTCGGGGCCCAGTTCGGCGGAGGGCAGCGGATGGTCGCCGGCCGTGGGCAGCGACATCGTCAGCTCGACGCGGAACGCGGAGCGGACGAGCGGCTCATAGGACGTCCCGGCGAAGTCGCAGGTCGCGAAGGGGTGGACGTCAGGTGAAAACTCGTACGGGCCGGTGCGTTCGGCCCAAAGGCACAGCGCACCGCCATGCCAGGTGGCGTGGGCGACGAGCATGGTCACCGAAGCTATCAGCAGCCTCCGACGTCCCTGCCCATGACTGCTGTCGCCCGCCCGACTGCCGTCACTGCGGGCCCGAACCGCCGCGTTAGGCTCGGGACATTCCAGTTAGTTCAGTGCAGGGCCGTTCATACGCAGGAGGGTCGCCGTGGGCGAGTTCGTACGGGTCGAGGTCGAGGACGGAATCGCGACGATCAGGCTGGACCGCCCGAAGATGAACGCCCTGAACGCCCAGATGCAGCGGGAGCTGATCGACGCGTCCCGGCAGGTCACGCAGGACGACGCCGTCGGCGCGGTCGTCCTCTACGGCGGCGAGAAGGTGTTCGCGGCCGGCGCGGACATCAAGGAGATGGCGCCGATGTCGTACGCGCAGATGTCCGCGGGGCACTCGCGGCTGCTGCAGGACTTCGCGCGGGCGCTCGCCGGGATCCCCAAGCCGGTGATCGCCGCGATCACCGGGTACGCGCTCGGCGGTGGCCTGGAGACCGCGCTGACCGCCGACTTCCGCGTGGCGGGCGAGGGCGCGAAGGTGGGGCAGCCGGAGATCCAGCTCGGCATCATCCCCGGGGCGGGCGGGACGCAGCGGCTGTCCCGGCTGATCGGGCCGTCCAAGGCCAAGGACCTGGTCTTCTCCGGGCGGCACGTCGCGGCGGACGAGGCCCTCGCGATGGGGCTGGTCGACCGCGTCGTCCCGGACGCGGACGTCTACACGGCCGCCAAGGAGTGGGCGGCGACCTTCGTCGGCGGGCCCGCGATCGCGCTGCGCGCCGCCAAGCAGGCCATCGACGCGGGCCTGGAGGTCGACCTGGAGACCGGGCTGGAGATCGAGCGGACGCAGTTCGCCGCCCTGTTCGCCACCGAGGACCAGGCCAGCGGCATGCGGAGCTTCATGGAGGAAGGCCCCGGCAAGGCGAAGTTCACCGGTCGCTGAGGGCGCGTTCCTGGGCGGTCAGGACCTCGTCGGCGTACTGCTCCGTCCAGCGGCTCAGGGCGACGAGCGGTTCGAGCATGCCGCGTCCCGGCTCGGTCAGGCCGTACTCGACGCGCGGCGGCGCCTCTGCGTAGCGGCGGCGGGTGACGAGGCCGTTCTGTTCGAGGCGGCGGAGCGTCCCGTTCAGGACCTTGTGGCTGATGCCGCCGATCCGGTCCTGGAGTTCGCGCGGGCGGAGCGGGCCGTTGCGCAGCGTCCACAGGACGACGCCGGTCCAGGTGCCGGACAGCAGGTCGAGGCCGAGCCGAGTCTGGCAGTCGGCCGCGTACCGGATCTCGTCGAGCCGGATCTCGTCCATGAGCACCCCGTGATTCTGCCGCGCCCGATACGTACCGGATGGTGCCGAACGGACCGCTTAGCGTCCCGTCCGACGGTAATCGACCGGGGAGGTTCATCATGCGGATCGGTGTGCTGGGTGCGGGGAACATGGCGGACGCGCTGGCCACGCAATGGGCGCGCAAGGGTCACGAGATCAGGTTCGGTGCGCGGACGCCAGGGAAGGCGACCGCGCTCGCGGAGCGGGTGGGCCGGGGAGCGGCGGGCGGCACGCTCCGCGAGGCGGCCGAGTTCGGGGACGTGATCCTGCTCGCCGTCTGGTACGAGGGCGTCCAGGACGTCCTGCGCGAGGCGGGCCCGCTCGTCGGACGGGTGCTCATCGACTGCACCAACCCGATGGAGCCGCCGTTCGAGACGCTGAAGACGGACGGCGGCCCGTCGGCCGCGCGGCGCGTCGCCGACGCGAGCGGCGCGCGGGTGGTCAAGGCGTTCAACCTGTGCCATGAGAGCGTGTGGCGGATGACACCGCCCGTCTTCGGCGGACGGCCGCTCGGCGTCCCGCTGTGCGGGGACGACGAGGAGGCGCTGGCGGTGGTCCGCGGTCTGGTGGCCGACCTGGGGTGCGTGCCGATGGCCGGCGGCGGGCTGGAGCGGGCCGGGCTGCTGGAGGCGACCACGGCGTTCCTGGTCGGATTGTGGGTCGCGGGCGAGGACCCGTCCGCCATGGTCACGCCGCCCGAATACGCCGGCGGCGACCCGCGGCCCACATCTGGGTGAATCTCCACAGTTTCTTGGGCGAGCCGCCCGGCCTTGTCAAGTTCCGCCGATAGCATCTGCCGCCATGCGACACGCGTACCGCACCGCGCTCGTGACGGGTGCGTCCAGCGGGATCGGTGAGAGCTTCGCCCGCCTCCTCGCCGGCCGCGGCACCGATCTGGTGATCGTGGCGCGCCGGGCCGAGCGGCTGGACGGCCTGGCCCGCGAGCTGGTCGAGCGGTACCGCGTCGCGGTGGAGGTGCTGGCGGCCGACCTGACCGACCCCGCGCAGCGCGCCGAGGTCGAGGGACGGCTGATCACCGACCCGGTGGAACTTCTGGTGAACAACGCGGGCCACGGCGCTTTTGGAGCGTTCGCGGAGGCGCCGCTGCACGACCAGCTCGCGCAGGTCGAGCTGAACGTGACCGCGCTGGTCCGGCTCACCCACGCGGTCCTGCCGGGGATGGTCGAGCGGGGGCGGGGCGGCGTCCTGAACGTGTCGTCGATGTCGGGGTTCGCGCCGTCGCCCGGCAGCGCCACCTACGGCGCGACGAAGGCGTACGTGGCGTCCTTCTCCGAGAGCCTGCACTCCGAGGTCGCGGGGAAGGGCGTCCACGTGACGGCGCTGTGCCCCGGGTTCACGCGGACGGACGACGGCGTCCCGTCCAACCTGCTGTGGCTGCGGCGCGAGGACGTCGCGAAGGCAGGGCTGGAAGCGGTGGCCACCGGACGCGCGCTGTGCATCCCGGGCATGCAGTACAAGGCCGCGTTCCCTGCCCTCCGGCTCGTCCCGAGGCCGCTGCTCAGGGCCGCCGTGAACCGCATGTGGCAGCAGGCCGCCGACACGAGGTGACGGAGACCGCACGCCCCCTTATTGCTCGGACCTACAAAACTCGCCGCCGGTTGGTTGTCGCGGGCCTTACTTGACGGGGATCACGCTCAGTGGCGACGATCGAACCTACGCTTTAGTAGGTTATGCACGTCCGGCCTGCTAGGAGCCCTTTCGGCGCCGCGAGCCCGGCGGTGCCCGTCCGGCAGACCGCCCTCGTCCAGCGAAGGAACCGCATGTCCGTGACCCCCGAAGAGAAGTTCCAGCTCAGCCTCATGGTCGACCTCGAGCCGGTCGCCGAGAGGGAACTGAACCGGCACCTGTCGATGGCCAAGGAATGGTTCCCCCACCAGTACGTTCCGTGGGGTGAGGGCCGCGACTTCGACGGCCCCCTGGGCGGCGAGCCGTGGTCGCTCGAACAGTCGAAGCTGAGCGCCGAGGCGCGCGAGTCGCTCATCGTCAACCTGCTCACCGAGGACAACCTGCCCGGCTACCACAACGCCATCTCCACCGCGTTCGGCCGCGACGGCGCCTGGGGCACGTGGGTCAACCGGTGGACGGCCGAGGAGAACCGGCACGGCATCGTCATCCGCGACTACCTGACCGCCACCCGCGCGGTCGACCCGGTCGCCCTGGAACGCGCCCGCATGCACCACATGGAGGCCGGCTACGACGCCGACCACGGCGACTCGTTCCTGCACGGCGCGGCGTACGTGTCGTTCCAGGAGCTCGCCACCCGCGTCTCGCACCGCAACACGGGCCGGGCGTCCGGCGACCCGCTGTGCGAGCAGATGCTGACCCGCGTCGCCGCGGACGAGAACCTCCACATGATCTTCTACCGGAACCTGATGGACGCCGCGCTGGAGGCGGCGCCGAACGAGACGATGCGGGCGATCACCGACGTCGTCAAGGGGTTCCAGATGCCCGGCCACAGCATCGACGGATTCCTGCGCAAGTCGGTCCTGATCGCCAACGCGGGCATCTACGACCTGCGCCTGCACCACGACGACGTCCTCATCCCGGTGCTGCGCAAGTGGAACATCTTCGACCGCACCGACCTGACCGGCGAGGGCGAGAAGGCCCGCGAGGAACTGGGCGAGTTCCTGGAGCAGCTCGACGCGGCGGCGACCAAGTTCGAGACCCGCCGCGAGGAGCGCCGCGCCCGCCAGGCCGCCCGCCGCTCCTGACCCCTTCCGGACCACCGGCTGGATCGTTGGTCCGATTTGTCCGGAACGTCGTGACGGTTCGCGGCGTCAAAGGGGGCATGGGGAAGCATCGACGGCTGGGCGGCTATCGGTTGCTGGACGAGATCGGCCGGGGGAGTACGGCGGTGGTCCACCTCGCCATGGACCCCCGCGGCCGCGAGGTCGCGGTGAAGGAGCTGAGCCCGGAGGTGGCGGGGGAGCCGGAGGCGATCAGCCGGCTGGCCCGCGAGATGTCCGCGCAGGCGCGGGTGCGCAGCGAGTACGTCGCGCGGCTGCTGGACGGGGAGATCACGGCGGAGCGGCCGTACGTGGTCATGCAGTACGTGCCCGGCTGCCCGCTGAACGACCTGATCTCCGCGTACGGGCCGCTGCGCCGCGACCGGCTCGCCCGGTTCGCGCGGCGGCTGGCGCTCGCGCTCGGGGACGTCCACGACGCGGGCGTCCTGCACCGGGACGTGGCGCCCGGCAACGTGATCGTGATGGGCGACCGGCCGACGCTGATCGACTTCGGCATCGCGCACGAGTCGGGCGCCGAGCAGATCACCAGGCGCGGGATGGTCGTGGGGACGCCCGCCTACCTGGCGCCGGAGCTCATCGAGGGGGAGCGCGCCACCACCGCGTCCGACGTGTTCTCGTGGGCGGCGACGGTCGCGTGCGCGGCGACGGGGCGCCCGCCGTTCGGGCGCGGCTCGCTACACGGCGTCTGCTTCCGGATCCTGCGCGGCCAGGCCGACCTCGACGGCGTGCCGGACGAGCTGGCCGGGCTGCTGCGGATGGCGTTCCAGCGCGACCCGTCCAAGCGCCCGTCGGCGCGCTGGCTCGCGGGCGCGCTCGCGGAGCGCGACGGCCTCGCCCGGCCGGCCCAAAGCCCGGCGGGAGGGCGTCCTACCGCCGGTAACAGGCGTCACGGCGTGTCCGCGGCCACCAGCGGATGAGAACTTCGGGCACGATCGACGGGGGTAGGGTTTCGGAAACGATGAAGGGAGCAGTCACGTCCGGGGACCGAATCGGCCACTACAGCGTTCTCCAGACCCTCGGGGAAGGGGGGATGGGCGTCGTCTACCTCGGCGCCGACCCCGAGGGGCGGAATGTGGCCATCAAGGTGCTGCGGCCCGCGGTCGCGGGGGACGCCACGGCGCGTCGCCGGCTCGCCCGCGAGGTCGACTCGATGCGCCGGGTGCACAGCCCCCACGTCGCGGAGATCCTCGACGCCGACGTGACCGCCGACCAGCCCTACATCGTCACCCAGTACGTGCCTGGGCGGACGCTCGAAGAGATCGTCGAGGAGTCCGGGCCGATCTACGGGCCCGCGCTGCAGCGGCTCGCCGTGGGGCTGGGGGCGGCGCTGTCGGCGATCCACGGCGCCGGGATCGTCCACCGGGACATGAAGCCCGGCAACGTGATGCTCGTGGACAGCGAGCCCGTCGTGATCGACTTCGGGATCGCGCAGGGCGCCGACGCGACCCGGCTGACCGCGACCGGGATGGTCATCGGCACGCCCGGCTACCTGGCGCCGGAGATCATCGAGGGTGAGGACGCGGGCCCGCCGTCGGACGTGCACGCCTGGGCCGGGACGGTCGCCTACGCCGCGACCGGCCGCCCGCCCTTCGGCTCGGGCACCTTCGAGTCGATCTTCTACAAGATCATGCAGGGCACGCCCGACCTCGACGGCGTGCCGGACGCGATGCTGCCCGTGCTCCGCTCGGCCATGGCGCGGCACCCCGCCGAACGTCCCACCGCGGTCAACCTGGTGCAGCTCACCCGGCGGATCCACCTCGAAGCCACCATCACCGACCAGACCCGCGTCGACCGGCACTACCCGTCGCCGAGCGCGTCGCAGGGGCCCGGCACGTCGCAAGGGCCCGGCACGTCGCAGCCGACGCCGAGCGCGTCGCAGCCGGCGGAGGAGACCGCGGCCGACCACTCCCGGCAGTTCTCCATGCCGGTGTCGGCTCCGCCGCCGCACGAGGTGCGGCCGGCGCGTCCGACCACGCCCGGCTCGACCGCGATCCCGGTCCCCGGGCCCCCACCGACGCCCGCTCCCGCCCCGGCGCAGCCGAGGGACTTCGTCGGGCAGCTGCCGCCCGCCGCGCCGCCGCCCGTCCCGCCGCCGGGGCCCGCGCCCTACAAGGCGGGCGAGCAGTTCCAGCAGCGCGGCTACGCCCCGCCCGGCCCGTACGACCAGGGCGGATACCCGCCGCAGTACCCGCCGCCGAACCAGCCGCCGCCGGGTGCGCTGCAGCGCCGCCCCGGCCCGCACGACCCGCAGACGCAGGACGCGCAGCGCCGTGTCGACGAGCGGGCCCGCGCCGAGCGCGACCGCCGCAAACCCTACGGCTGGTACCGGTTCCTCAGCTTCCTCGTCCTGGTGGCGCTGCTCGGCTTCGCCGACATCGCGCCGCTGCTCGCCGTCGGCGCCACCGTCGCGGGCGCGCTCGTCCTGCGGATGGCCGACAAGGCCGCCAAGGGCATGGAGGGACGGCAGACGCGGCGCGGGCCGCGCTCCGGCGACGCGGTCGCCGCGGCGTTCAGGACGCCGCTGCACCTGCCCGGCGCGCTGATGTCCACGGTGCTGTGGACGTCCCTCAGCCTTTTCGCCGGGCTGATCATCCTCGGCGTGCTGATCTTCGCCAAGTCCGACATGACCGCCTCGAACGCCATCGCGTACTCCGCCATGGCGGTGATCGGGCTGCTCTGCCTCGCGCCGGGCAGCGGCGCGCCCCGGCGCCAGCTGGCCCGGGTCTGGGGCGCGGTGTTCCCGCGCACCGAGGCCGCCCTGGCCGGTGCGCTGATCATCGGGATCTTCGCGGTGGTGCTGGTCGTCCTGTCCCAGGAGCAGCCGCCCGACACCACCCCGCTGGACGGCATGGGCCAAGACCTGGAGGGCCTGCGCGCCGACGTCCGCGACCTCGTGTATGGCCTCCCCGGGATGTGACAAGGCTGTTCCGTGGGTGTGGGGGGACCCGTCCCCCCACGGGAGATCGAACGCGTCTTGGCGGGACGCCTCCGGTCGGTAGGGTGGCGTCCCATATGAGCGGCGAGATCGGCCACCAGGAGCACATCGGTCCGTACCGGCTGCTGTCCCGGCTGGGCGGCGGCGCCGGAACGGGCGCCGGCGGCGCCGCCCACCGCGCGGCGGGGGCCGACGGCCGGGACGTGGCGATCAGGCTGCTCCCGCCGGGCGCCGCACCCGACATCACCCGTATGCGCGAGGTGCTCAGCCCCTACGTCGTGGACGTCCTGGACGGCGATCCCACCGCGTCCCAGCCGTACGTGGTGTCCCGGTTCGTCCCCGGACGGCCGCTGGCGGAGACGGTCGCCGAGCAGGGCCCGATGTCCGGCGACGCGCTGCACCGCATGGCGTTCGGGCTGGCCAAGGCGCTCGCCGCCATCCACCGGACCGGTCTCGCGCACGGCGACCTCGGCCCCGAGACCGTCCTCGTCGTGGACGGCGCACCGGTCGTCGTCGACTTCGCGCTGACGGAGAGCACGAGCGCCGGAGGAGACGTCCGGGCTTGGGCCGCGACCGTGACGTTCGCGGCCACCGGAACCCCGGAGGCGCCCGCCGACGACCTGCCCCCCGGCCTGCGCCCGCTGGTCATCGCGGCAGCCGACCCCGACCCGGGCGCGCGTCCGTCGGCGGCCGAGCTGGCGGCGGCGACGTCCCGGCTGACCATGCCCACGGCGCCCGCACCGAGGCGTCCCGAACCACCGGCACCGGCCTCCACGCCGCCGCCCGCACCCGCGCCCGCATCACCGGTGGCATCGCGGGCGGTCCCGGCCGCCTCCGCGACGGCGGCGGACGCGCACGAGCTGGCCGTGGCGCGGGGATGGGCGCGGCTGCTCGCGGCCATGGTCGTGGTGATCGCGGTCGGCATCGTGATCATGGCGCCGATCGCGGGGCTCGTCCTGTCGCTGGGCGCGGTGACGCTGCTGCGGGTCGCGGGGACGACGGCGCGCGGCTGGGCGCGGGCCCTCGGGCGGACGCTGCTGACCGTCCCGTACGCGGCGGCGTTCACGGTCGCCGTGCCGCTCGGCCTCGTCGCGGTGTCGGCGGTCGGCGGGGAGATCGACTCGCTCAGCGCCTGCGCGTTCGGGGCCGGGACGGGAGCGGCGGTGCTGTGGACGGCGCCGGGCGTCAGCGGCCCCCGGCGCCAGCTGGAGCGGCTGTTCCTGTCCGTCGCGCGGCGGCCGAGGCGCATCGCGGCCGCCGGGATCGTGCTCGGCGTGCTGGCGCTGGCGGCGGTGTTCGGCGCGCTGACGCTGACGCCCAGCTTCTCGCCGATGTACGGGCTGCAGAGCTCGCTGGAGGGGACGATGGACCGGCTGCAGACCGCCGTCAACCGCTTCTGAGTGAATTGTGCCCACGGGCTACCCACGAGTAACATTAGGGGCGCATGGCCGAATCCGGGACCCGGGTCCGAAGCTCGTTCGGGTGTTTGGCAGGCTGTGACATCGAGTCCGCCGCTGAGTTCAGCGGCCTACTGAGTGCAGGGAGGTCGGCCACCGGCCATGAACATCGTCGTCCTGGTGAAGCAGGTTCCCGATACGGAGAGCCCGCGCAAGCTGAAGTCCGATGACAGCACGCTGGACCGCGCCGCGGCGGACGGCGTGATCAACGAACTCGACGAGTACGCGATCGAGGAGGCGCTGCGCGTCAAGGAGGCCCAGGGCGGCGAGGTGACCGTTCTGTCCATGGGCCCCGACAAGGCGTCGGAGTCCATCCGCAAGTCCCTGGCGATGGGCGCCGACAAGGCCGTGCACCTGCTCGACGACGGCCTCGCCGGCTCCGACGCGCTGCAGACGTCCTACGCGATCGAGCAGGCGCTCGGCCGCACCGGGTTCGACCTGGTGATCCTCGGGTCGGAGTCCACCGACGCGCGGACCGGGCTGCTCGCCGCGATGCTCGCCGAGCGGCTCGGCGTCCCGCAGCTGTCGCTCGCGAACAAGGTCGAGATCGACGGGACGTCCATCAAGGTGCAGCGGCAGACCGACTACGGCTTCGACCGGGTCGAGGCCACCCTGCCCGCGGTCGTCAGCGTCGTCGAGAAGATCAACGAGCCGCGCTACCCGTCGTTCAAGGGGATCATGGCGGCCAAGAAGAAGCCGGTGGAGACGCTCGGCCTGGCCGACGCCGGCATCGACGCAGGCCGGGTCGGCCTGGCGAACGCGGCCACCGAGGTGGTCGACTTCGCCGAGGCGCCGCCGCGCGCGAAGGGTCAGATCGTCACCGACGAGGGCGACGGCGGCGCGAAGATCGCCGAGTTCCTCGCGTCGAAGAAGTTCGTCTGACCGGGGAAGGGGATTAGCGAACAATGGCGGAGATTCTCGTCCTCGTCGACCATGTCGACGGTGAGGTCAAGAAGGTCACGCTCGAACTGCTGACGCTGGCGAACAGGCTCGGCGAGGCCGCCGCGGTGTGGGTCGGCCCCGGCTACGAGAGCGCGAAGGACAAGCTCGGCGAGTACGGCGCAGGCAAGGTCTACGTGGCCGCCGACGAGGAGCTGACCTCCTACGTCGTCGCGCCGAAGGCGACGCTGCTGGCCCAGCTCGTGAGCGAGAGGTCCCCGGCGGCGGTGTTCGTCGCCGCGACCGCCGAGGGCAAGGAGATCGCCGGCCGCCTCGCGGTGAAGACCGGCTCCGGCGTGCTCACCGACGTCGTGGACGTCACCGACGGCTTCGTCGCCGAGCACTCCATCTTCGGCGGCGGCATCATCTCGCACGCCCGGGTGAAGACCGGCACGCCGATCATCGCCGTCCGGCCGAACTCGGTCGCGCCCGAGGCCGGCGCGGCCACCCCGGCCGAGGAGCAGGTCACGGTCGCGCTGTCGGACGCCGACAAGGCCGCGAAGGTCGTGGAGAAGGTCGTCCAGGAGAAGGGCGAGCGCCCGGACCTGACCGAGGCCGCGATCGTCGTGTCCGGCGGGCGCGGCGTCGGCGGCGCCGAGAACTTCTCGATCATCGAGGGCCTGGCCGACTCGCTCGGCGGCGCCGTCGGCGCGTCCCGCGCCGCGACCGACGCCGGCTGGTACCCGCACTCGTTCCAGGTCGGCCAGACCGGCAAGACCGTGTCGCCGCAGCTCTACATCGCGGTCGGCATCTCCGGCGCCATCCAGCACCGGGCCGGCATGCAGACCTCGAAGACCATCGTCGCCATCAACAAGGACCCCGAGGCGCCGATCTTCGAGCTGGTCGACTTCGGGATCGTGGGCGACCTGTTCCAGGTCGCGCCGCAGCTCACCGAGGAGATCACGAAGCGGAAGTGATCGCGCGCGAACGCCCCGGCGACAGACCCGTCGCCGGGGCGTCCCGCGTCTAGGAACGTTTCGGCGACGGCACGCGGACGGCCGCCAGCAGCGCGGGTTTCAGCAGTCCGTCGACCTCGCCGTACGGGACGACCGTGTCCTGCGTCCCGCACGCCATGGTGTAGCCCAGCAGCCCGGCGTGGAACGCGACCCGGACGCCCTTCGGGGTGAGCGCCATCGCGACGTCGCCGGTGTTCACGAACTTGGACGGGGTGTCGGCCCCGCCCGGCGGAGCGGCCTGGTCCGCGCCGCCGCCGCAGTAGTCGCCGCCGGGCATGTGCGCCTCGATCCTCGCGTCGAACGGCGCGAGCGCCTGCGGGGTCGCGGCGCGGAACAGGCCGGGCGGCCGGTAGAGCGTGCCGGTCCGCAGGTCGACGACCGCCGCGGACGGGGTGTCCCAGCCCGACCCGCGCTGGCCCTGCAGCGTGACGGTGTACCAGACCGACAGCAGCCGGTCGGTGCGCATCAGGATCTGCGGCCTCACCACGTCGGTGTAGGCGCCGCTGCCGACGTCCTTCAGGCCGTTCCTGGTCTTGGTCCAGCGCTGTTCGAGCGGCGCCCGCAGCGCCTGGTTGATCTTCTGGTTGAGCGCGGCGGCGCCGCCCGTGACCCGGACGATCTGCCCCTGCGCCTGGAACGTCATCCCGCCGCCCATGTCCTGGCGGGGCTCGCTGAGCGCGGCGAGCCGCGCCACGATCGGCTTCGGCGCCTCGTCCGCGGTCGCGACGTAGACCGCCGCGCCGCCGCCCGCGGCGACGGCGGCGGCCCCGCCCGCGACGGCGGCCGTCCCCTTGGCGCCGAGCGCGCCGAGCACGCCCTTGCCCGTCGCCGCGCCCGCCGTCCCGGCGCCTCCCGCGCCCGCACCTCCCGCGCCCGCTCCGGCGGCCCCGGCCCCGGCTCCGGCGGCGCCCGCGGTGCCCGCCGCGCCCGAGGCCGCGCCGCCGGACGCGATGCCGAGCGCGGTGAGCGGGAACAGCATGGACAGCGCGGCCGCCGCCCCCGCGAGCGTGCGGACGCCCCGCGCCTCCCAGCGCGCCCCGTACGCGCCCGACGCGACCGACTCCAGCTCCGCGACGAACCCGGTGGCGCCGAGCGGACGGTCCCACGGGTTCTTCGCCAGGCCGCGCTCGATCAGCGGGCGGAGCGGCTCGGGGACGTCCTCGACCGGGATCGGCGCCGTCAGGTGGCGGCCCATCAGCCCCGCCCGGTCCTCGGCCGTGTACGGCCGGCGGCCCGTCACGCACTCGAAGAACACGCACGCCGCCGCGTACACGTCGGTGGCGGGGGAGGCGGGCTCGTCCCGCCACTGTTCCGGCGCCATGTAGACGGGGGTGCCCGACCGTCCGGACTCGCCCGCGTCCACGGCGATGCCGAAGTCGATGAGCTTGCTCAGCCCGTCGCCGCGCACGATGACGTTCGCGGGCTTGTAGTCGCGGTGGACGATCCCGACGTCATGCGCCGCCGCCAGCCCCAGCAGCGAGCCCTTCAGCACGGTCAGCGCGGCCTCGGGCTCCAGCGGCCCCCGCTCGGCGAGCACCGCCTTGAGGGACGCGCCGTCCACCGCCTCCATGACGATGGCGGCACCGTCCGGCGCCTCGACCAGCCCGAACAGCTGGGTGACGAACGGGTTGCGCAGCCGCCGCAGCAGCCCGGCCTCGGCGCGGAACCGCGTGCGGAACCCCTCGTCCCCGGCGAGGGACTCCGCGAGGTACTTGATCGCCGCCGGGAGGCCGGTCGCGTCGTGCCGCGCGAGCACGACGCGACCCTGCCCGCCCTCGCCGAGCACCCGCAGCTCCGTGTATCCCGGCACCCGCCACCCGCTCATCCGCCGCCCCCATCACCAGGAAAGAACACCGATGGGGTTATATCGGATCACGTAGCGGAGCAGAAGGCTCAGGCCGCGACGGGCTCCGGCCGCGCGGCACCGGGCTGGCCCGCGTCCGGCGGGACATCGACCTGCGCGGCGACGTCGCCACCGGTACGAAGCGGGACGAACCTGGCACCGGCGGCGATGAGCAGCGCCAGCACGACCACCGTGCCGACGCCCACGCGCAGGGACGTGGCGTCCGACAGGAACCCGACCACGACCGGGCCGAGCAGCAGCCCGCCGTAGCCCATCGCCCCGACCTGCGCGACGGCCGCCGCCGGACGGTCCGGAGCCGCGCTCCCGGCCAGCGAGATCGTCGTCGGGACGACCGTGCAGACCACCAGCCCCGTCACGAAGAACCCGGCGATGGCCACCGAAGGCACGGGCGCGAGCACCACGACGGTCATGCCGACAGCGGTGCCGAGACCCGCGCCGACCAGCAGCCGGCGGGTGCCGAGCCGCATCCGGACGCGGTCGCCGACGAGCCGTCCGAGCAGCATCGCCAGCTCGAACATCGGGTACCCGGCCGCGGCCACGGCCTCGGTGGCGCCCATCTCGTCGTGCAGGAGCAGCCCGCTCCAGTCGGCGATCGAGCCCTCCGTCATGAACGCGATGAACGCGAGGACGCCGATCAGGTACACGGCGGGCGGCATGCGGCGCGCCCTGCGTCCCGTCCCGGACGCGGCCTGGACCGGCGGGTCGGGCAGGTACGTGCGGCCGAGCGCGAGCCCGGCGGGCAGCGCCAGCAGCGCGATGGCCAGGACGGTCGCGGTGAACCCGAACCCGGCCGCCGCGGTGACGACGCCGAACAGCCCGCCGCTCATCGCGCCGACGCACCACCCGGCGTGCATGCCGCTCATGACGGACCGCCCGTACGCCCGCTCGACCACGCTGCCCTGCGCGTTCATCGCGATGTCGGTGATCCCGAACGTCATGCCGAACAGCACCACGGCGGCGAGCAGCACGCCGTACGTGGGCGCGAGCGCGACGGCCGCGTACGACAGCGCCGTCAGCGGCAGCGCGACCCGCAGGGCGGCGCGGCTCCCGGCGCGGGCCATCACGCCGCGCAGCGCCTGCATCGCCGCGATCGCGCCGAGCCCCCAGACGAGGACGACGATGCCGATCTCGGCCTCGTTCGCCCCGAACTCGGCGGCCAGCGCGGGCATGCGCGCCACCCACACCCCGGTCAGCAGGCCGGCCAGCGCGAAGGTCAGGAACGTTCCCGAACGGGCACGAAACAGCATGGTTCACCTCTTTCTGGCGATCGTGGAACGCTCCAGGCCCGATTCGGGCGCGTTCAGTCAGTTCGGTCGGGTGGACGGGCGGCGCCGTCCGGCGTCATCGCTCCAGCAGGCCCAGGAGCCGCCGCCGCAGCGCTTCGAGCTGCTCCGGGCCGTACAGCCCGGGATCGCGGCTCACCACTTCCCAGAGGCCCTCGGCCGCCAGCCGGACGACCATCGCGATGCCCGGATCGGGGTCGTCCGCGGGGGCGCGGCCGTGCCAGCGCCGCATCGCCTCGTTCAGCGGCTCGGCCTGCTCCGGGTCGGCCGCGGCGGCCGTGATGGCCGACCAGCGCCGGTACGCGCGGGCCTCCCCGGTCAGGATCTCGAACGTCGCCTCGACGTAGGCCCGGGTGTAGGCGCCCGGCACGCCGTCCCCGTAGGAGTCGAGATAGGAGGCGATCAGGTCGTCGAACTCGTCGATGACCCGCGCCACCATCGCCCGGACGAGGGCCTCCTTGGTGGGGAAGTGGTAGAGCAGCCCTCCCTTGCTGACGCCGGCGCGGTCCGCGACCGCGGTGAGCGTCAGCGCCTGCGTCCCCTGCTCGGAGAGGACGGCTTCGGCGGCGTCGAGGAGGGCTTCCTTCATCATGGCGATCTCACTGTACCGGCTGGACGGTACAGACCGATAACCCGGCCGTCCCAGCCCGTATTCCCGGTTACGGCCACCCGTGTCACCAGGGCTCCCGGAGGGGAACATCCCCGGCGCGGATACTGTTGTCCGCGTGGTGACCTACCTCGACCATGCGGCGACCACCCCGATGCTGCCCGAGGCCATCGAGGCGATGACGGCGGAGCTGCGCGAGATCGGAAACCCGTCCTCGCTGCACGCGGCCGGCCGGCGCGCCCGCCGGGTCGTCGAGGAGTCCCGCGAGATCATCGCGGAGGCGTTCGACGCCCGTCCGAGCGAGGTCGTGTTCACCTCCGGCGGCACCGAGGCCGACAACCTCGCCGTCAAGGGCCTCTACTGGGCGCGCCGCGCCGCCGACCCGGCCCGCACCCGCGTGCTGGCGAGCGCCGTCGAGCACCACGCCGTCCTGGACGCGGTGCAGTGGCTCGCCGACCACGAGGGCGCCCGCGTCGACTGGATCCCCGTGGACGCCGCCGGACGCGTCCGTCCGGAGGCCCTCCACGAGGCGCTGGGCGCCGGCGACGACGTGGTGCTCGCGAGCGTGATGTGGGCCAACAACGAGGTCGGCACCGTCCAGCCGGTCGCCGAGCTGGCCGCCGCCGCCCGCGAGCAGGGCGTCCCCCTGCACACCGACGCCGTCCAGGCCGCCGGGACGCTGCCCGTCTCGTTCGCGGCGAGCGGCGCCCAGGCGCTCACGGTCACCGGGCACAAGCTCGGCGGCCCCATCGGCGTCGGCGCGCTGCTGCTCGCCAAGCCGAAGCCGCCCGTCCTCGTCGACCCCGTCCCGCTGCTGCACGGCGGCGGCCAGGAGCGCGACGTCCGGTCCGGGACGCTCGACACGCCCGCCATCGCCGGGTTCGCCGCCGCCGTCCAGGTCGCGGTGGCGCGCCGGGACGCCGAGGCCCGCCGGCTCACCGAGCTGCGCGACCAGCTGATCGACGCCGTCCGCGCCGTCGTGCCGGACGCGGTCCTGAACGGCGACCCCGCCGCCCGCCTCCCCGGCAACGCGCACTTCTCCTTCCCCGGCTGCGAGGGCGACGCGCTGCTCATGCTGCTGGACGCGCGCGGCATCGCCTGCTCCACCGGCTCCGCCTGCTCCGCCGGCGTCTCCCAGCCCAGCCACGTCCTCACCGCGATGGGCTCCGCCGCCGAGCACGCCCGCGGCTCGCTGCGCTTCACCCTCGGCCACACCTCCACTGAGGCCGACGTCAAGGCCCTCGCCGACGCCATAGGCCCAGCCACAGCCCGCGCCCGCCAAGCCGGCCTCAGCTAGACCCGCCCTCAGCCCCGGCAGTTTGAACCTGAGCCGGGGTCACGGGTCGTGTGGCCGGAGGCGCCCAGCGCCGGAGGTCGCACGACCCGACGACGCAGGCGACCGCAGCGACGCCACACGCATCCGTAACGGGCACGACAGACCGTAACGGTGGCGTGAGGATCGCCTGCGTCGTTGACGGGGGTTCTAGGGGTCGCCCCCTGGGCTAACGGGGCTGGTACGGCGTCAGGGCCTTCCAGCCCGGGTCGCTGGTGGAGGCGACCTTCGCCTTGCCCTCGGACCATCCGGCGGCGAGCTGGTCGAGCTCGGAGATGACGCCGGAGTCGGGGTCGGCGTAGAGGTGGAAGACACGGAGGCCGTCGCCGGTCTCGCGGACGGCGAGGACGGCGCGGTCGCCGAGCTTGGCGAGCTTCTTCTCGAACGCGCGCAGCGCGCCTGAGGACGGCTCGACGGGCAGCCGGTCGGGGTTGCTGTTGGCGTACGGGACGGAGATCGCCACGTGCAGGTCGCAGAGCGGGTAGTCCTGCCGGTGCAGCGGGAACCGGGCGCCGAGGCGGGCGGGATGGCCGCGCGGGGTGCGGCCCTCGCCGGTGAGCCAGGCGGGCTCGGCGAACGGCTCGGAGATCTGCTCGATGACCGAGGGCAGCATCGACGGCGGCAGCGCGTCGATCGGCGCCTCCGTCGCGATGGAGATCTCGCCGACCCAGCGGGCGACGTCGTCCTCGCCGAGCGCCCAGTGCAGGACGTTCGTCGCCACCTGGATCTGCTGCTCCGCCGCGACGAACAGGAAGTCGGGGTGGTAGGCGGTGAGGTGCACGCGGGCGCGGCCGGAGTCGGCGCGCATGCCGAGCCGGACGTACTCCAGGTCGAACTCGTGGTCACCGAGGACGAGGTCCTGGCCGAGCATCTCCGGGTCGGGCTGCCGCGCCGGGTGGAAGGTCCAGCCGCCCGCCGCCGCGCCGGCCGGCGCGGACCGCGCCCACCGCTCGGTGACGCCGCGCAGCTCCGGGTTCCCGCCGCCGGTGACGGTGAGGGACGGGGCCCGGTCCTCCGCGCCGCCGATCTCCCACAGCAGCCCTGGGTGGATCTTGTGGATGCGCCGGGACAGCTCCTCGATCGCGTCCGCCGACAGCCCCTCGCCGGGCGTCTCGGCCTCGGGCTGGTCGGGCCCGGCGGCCAGGGACGCCTCGATCGTCGGGCGGGCCTGCGCCCACCACTCCCAGAACTCGCTGATCGCGGGCGGCGTCACGGCGGACGCGTCGCGCGGACGACGGAAGATTCCCAACTGTCGTCTCTTCCTTGTCGTGGTCAAGTGGCCGAACCGCCTCATGACCTGGGCCCGATGAGGTCGCTGGAGGATGTGTCCCCGGGATGGCGCGGGGCTCGGCCGGTGTTCCGCCGAGGCCATGCCCGTCCCGTAAACCCTACGTGAGCCGCCGCGCTTCCCGTCGGCGGCCGCCGGGTCCGAAATCGATGACGGTGGAGGGGCCCGCGGCGCGTACCCTCGAAGGGTTATGGCTCTTCGCGTACTGGCCGCCATGTCCGGCGGCGTCGACTCCGCCGTGGCCGCCGCCCGCGCCGCCGAGGCCGGGCACGACGTCACCGGCGTGCACATGGCCCTGTCCAGCAACCCGCAGTCGTACCGGTCGGGCGCCCGCGGCTGCTGCACCCTTGAGGACTCCAGGGACGCCCGCCGCGCCGCCGACGTGATCGGCATCCCCTTCTACGTGTGGGACCTCGCCGAGCGCTTCCACCGCGACGTCGTGGAGGACTTCGTCAGCGAGTACGCGGCGGGGCGCACCCCGAACCCCTGCCTGCGCTGCAACGAGAAGATCAAGTTCGCGGCGCTGCTGGATCGTGCCATGGCGCTGGGCTTCGACGCCGTCTGCACCGGCCACTACGCCCGGCTTGACGACGGCGTCCTGCGCCGCGGCGTCGACGCCGGCAAGGACCAGTCGTACGTCCTGGCCGTGTGCACGCCCGAGCAGCTCGCGCACGCGCTGTTCCCCCTGGGTGACACGGCCAAGGCCGACATCCGGCTGGAGGCGGAGCGGCGCGGCCTCCAGGTGGCCGACAAGCCCGACAGCCACGACATCTGCTTCATCGCCGACGGGGACACGCGCGGCTTCCTGGCCGAGCGGCTCGGCGCGGCGCCCGGCCCGATCGTCGACGCCGACGGCAACGAGGTCGGACGGCACGACGGCGCCTACGCGTACACGATCGGGCAGCGCAAGGGGCTGCGGATCGGCACGCCCGCGCCCGACGGGCGCCCGCGCTACGTCCTGGACATCTCCCCGGTGACGAACACGGTCACCGTGGGGCCGCGCGACTCGCTGGACGTCCACGAGATCACCGGCGAGCGCCCGGTGTGGCTGAGCGAGGCGCCGGACGGGCCGTTCGGCTGCCACGTCCAGCTCCGCGCGCACGGCGAGGTCTACGGCTGCACGGCCGAGCGGGACGGCGACACCCTGCGCATCCGCCTGTCCAGCCCGGCCCGCGGCGTCGCGTCGGGGCAGGCCGCCGTCCTGTACGACGGCGACCGCGTGCTCGCGTCCGCGACGATCGCCGACACCGCCCGCGTCCCCGCCTAGGCGCGGGCGGACGGACGTGATCGCCGCGCCGATAGGGTCTCACCTGTGACGACGAGCTATCCGTGGCAGGCGGGGACGGCGACAGGGATCGGGTCGTACCCGGGCGACGATCCGGCGGAGGCGCTGCGGGTCGTGCTCGGTGAGCTGCCCGAGCTGCCGCATCTGCCGGAGCTGCCCGCGCGCGGTCCGGGCGCCGACCTGACGGGACGGACGGCGGGGCTGCTGGTCGACATGCCGATCCACCTGGAGCCGTCCGGCTGGCGGTTCTCCGACCGTCCGGGCCGCGACACCTCCAGGTCCCGCGACCATCTGGCCCGTGACCTGGACGTCCTGGAGGAGGTCGCGGGCGGGCACGACGGCCCGTTCAAGATCCAGGTGTGCGGGCCGTGGACGCTGGCCGCGACGATCGAGCTGAGGCACGGCGACCGGGCGCTCAAGGACGCGGGCGCCGTCCGCGACCTGGCCGCCTCGCTCGCCGAGGGTGTCGCCGCGCATGTCGCGGACGTCCGGCGCCGCCTGCCCGCCGCGGAGATCGTCCTCCAGCTGGACGAGCCGGGCCTGCCCGCCGCGCTCGCCGGGACGGTCCCGACCGCCAGCGGCTTCTCGCGCCTCCGGGCGATCGAGGAGCCCGTCGCGCAGGACACGCTCCGCACGGTGATCGACGCGGCGTCCGAAGACGGGGCGGCGTTCACGGTCGTCCACTGCTGCGCGCGGAACGTCCCGTACGCGCTGCTCCGCGGCGCGGGCGCGAAGGCGATCGCGGTCGATCTGAGCCTCGTCCCGGGAAGCGACGACGATGCCGTGGGCGAGACGATCGACGCGGGGACGGGCCTTCTCCTCGGCGCGGTGCGCGCGACCGACACCGTACTGCCGTCCCTCCAGGCGACCGCCGAGCCGGTGAAGGGGCTGTGGCGGCGGCTCGGCTTCCCGCCCGCGCACCTGGCGCGGCAGGTCGTGATCACCCCGGCGTGCGGGATGGCGGGCGCCTCGCCGCGCTACGTCCGCGAGGCGCTCAGGCGCTGCCGCGACACCGCCCGGATGATCTACGAAGCCGCTGACTGACCAGGGGCGCGGCGGGGCTCGTATTGTCGGTGGCGTTGGCGACAATAGGGGCATGACCATGAGCGATACGGTTCCGAGCGAGGCACGGCAGCGGCATCTGGAGCTGAGCCAGGAGATCGACGAGGCCAACTACCGCTACTACGTCCTCGACCAGCCGACGCTCACCGACGCCGAGTACGACGCCCGGATGCGCGAGATCCGCGCCCTGGAGGAGCGTCATCCGGAACTGGTCACGCCCGCCTCGCCGACGCAGCGGGTCGGCGCGCCGATCGTCACCGACTTCGCGACCGTCCGGCATCTGGAGCGGATGCAGAGCCTCGACAACGCGATGAACGACGAGGAACTGCAGGCGTGGGACGAGCGCGTCGTGCGCGAGGTCGGCGACGTCGCCGGCTACCTGTGCGAGCTGAAGATCGACGGGCTGGCCATCGCGCTGACCTACGAGAAGGGGCGGCTCGTCCGCGGCGTCACGCGCGGCGACGGGCGCACCGGCGAGGACGTCACCAACAACGTCCGCACCATCGCCGACATCCCGTCCCGGCTGGCGGGCGACGGCTGGCCGGACGTCCTGGAGGTCCGCGGCGAGGTCTTCCTCCCGGTCGACGGCTTCGAGCAGGTGAACGCCGCCCAGGTGGAGGCCGGCAAGGACCCGTTCGCCAACCCGCGCAACGCGGCCGCCGGGTCGCTGCGGCAGAAGGACCCGCGGGTCACGGCGCACCGGCCGCTCGGCATGCTCGTGCACGGGTTCGGCGCCTGGCGGGGCGGCGCGCAGCCGGAGAGCCAGTCCGGCGCGTACGAGCTGATGCGCGGCTGGGGGCTGCCGGTCAGCGACCGGTACCGGGTCCTCGGCGGGATGGACGCCGTCCGCGAGTACATCGCCGGGTACGGCGAGAACCGGCACGGCACCGCCTACGAGATCGACGGGGTCGTCGTCAAGGTCGACCAGTTCTCCCTGCAGCGGCGGCTCGGGTCGACGAGCCGCGCGCCGCGCTGGGCGATCGCGTGGAAGTACCCCCCGGAGGAGGTCAACACCAGGCTGCTCGACATCAAGGTCGGCGTCGGGCGGACGGGCCGCGTCACCCCGTACGGCGTGATGGAGCCGGTGAAGGTCGCCGGGTCGACCGTCGAGCGCGCCACGCTGCACAACGCGAGCGAGGTGCGGCGCAAGGGCGTGCTGATCGGCGACACCGTCGTGCTGCGCAAGGCCGGCGAGGTGATCCCCGAGATCCTCGCGCCGGTGACCGCGCTGCGGGACGGGTCGGAGCGCGAGTTCCAGATGCCCGCGCACTGCCCCGAGTGCGGAACCGAGCTGGCCTACGAGAAGGAGGGCGACGCCGACATCCGCTGCCCGAACGCCCGGTACTGCCCCGCGCAGCTGCGCGAGCGGCTGTTCTTCGTGGCGAGCCGCAACGCGCTCGACATCGAGGCGCTCGGCTATGTCGGGGCGACGGCGCTGACGCAGCCGCTGGAGCCCGCCGAGCCCCCGGTCAAGAACGAGGGCGACCTGTTCCACCTGACCGTGGAGCAGCTGCTGCCGATCAGGAGCCTCGTCCTCGACCAGCGGACGGGCACGTCCAAGATCGACCCGAAGACCGGCGAGCCGAAGGTCGTGTCGTTCTTCGCGAACAAGGAGGGCGAGCCGAAGAAGACGGTCGAGATCCTCTTCGACGAGCTGGCGAAGGCGAAGCGGCAGCCGCTGTGGCGGGTGCTGGTGGCGCTGTCGATCCGGCACGTGGGGCCGGCGGCGGCGCAGGACCTCGCCCGCGAGATGCGCTCGATGGACGCCATCGCGAACGCGTCCGAGGAGGAGCTCGCGGCGGTGGACGGCGTCGGGCCGACGATCGCCGCGGCGATCAGGGCGTGGTTCGAGGTCGACTGGCACCGCGAGATCGTCGAGAAGTGGCGGGACGCGGGCGTCCGGATGGAGGACGAGGGCGCGGCGGGCCCGCGTCCGCTGGCCGGCGTGACCGTGGTGATCACCGGGTCGCTGGAGGGGTTCAGCCGGGACTCGGCCACCGAGGCGGTGCAGCGGCTCGGCGGCAAGGTGTCCGGGTCGGTGTCCAAGAAAACAGACTTCGTCGTCGCAGGTGACAGTCCGGGGTCGAAATACGACAAAGCCGTCAAGTTGGGCGTATCGGTCTTGGGGGAAGAAGGGTTCCGTGTTCTCCTCGCCGATGGGCCGGATGCGGCCAAGACCGTAACCGTCAGCGCCGACGGATAACGCCGCGTGGTCAAGACCTCGCCACCAGCTTTGCGTTACTCAGGGGTACACTTCAACTACCCAACGGTGAGCGGCGGGCAGGGATCAGGCATAACGGAACGTACCCAAACGGTTTCGCGAAGTTGAGCAAAGGCCGTACCCTCCCTCTCATCACGACCTACACCTGAATCTCCGGACGTAACACCCGGGGGGCGTCCCCCGAGGTCGGGGACGTCCGGTGCCGGGGGCCGACCCCCCGACCTCCCCCCGAGGATGTGATGAAGGACCCGAACAACACGCGGAACACGGCGCCACGCCGTGGCTCCCCGTTGTGGATCTACTTCGTCGTCGTCATCCTGCTCGGCGTCGCCGCGGGCGCCGCCGCGTTCTCCGGGCTGACCGGCGACGACCTGGACGCGCTCGCCGGCACGCCCGTGTTCTGGATCCTCGGCTGCTTCATCATCTTCGGCGAGCTCCGGCCGATCATCACGCCCGGCTCCACCGAGAACAACGGCGCGACGACGTCCACCACCTTCTCGTTCGCGGCGCTGCTGTACGCCGGGCTGCCGATCGCCGCCGCGCTGCAGGCCGCCGCCGTCATCACCTGCGGGATCTTCCGCGGCCGCACCCCGCACCGCATCGCCTTCAACGTCTCCCAGTACACCCTCAGCCTCGCCGCCGCCCAGCTCGTCCTCGCCCTGTTCGGCGACCTCGCCACCCCCACGGACCTGTGGGTCCCGGGCGGCGCCGACCTGCCCGCGATCGCGCTCGCCGGCGCCGTCTACTTCATCTGCAACGACACGCTCGTCGGTTCCGCCGTCGCGCTGCACGAGCGGGTCTCCCTGGTCAAGGCGCTCCGCTGGGACCTCGGCTACCAGGTCCTCGTCCACCTGGCGTTGCTCGGCCTGGCTCCGCTCATGGTCATCGCCATGGACCGGTCCGCCGCCTTCGTGCCGCTGATCGTCCTGCCGTTCATCGCCGTGTACATGAACGCGTCGGTGTCCGTGCGGCGCGAGCACCAGGCCCTGCACGACGGGCTGACCGGGCTCCCGAACCGCAAGCTGCTGATCGTCCGGACGGAGGAGGCCCTTGCCGAAGCGCGGGGCGCGGAGAAACGCAGCGCGGACAGAACGGCCGCGGAGAAAGCGGCCGCGGCGAAACGGGACAGCGCGGAGCAACGGGACAGCAAGGAGAAACGGGACGGCGCGGAGAGAGCCGACGCGGAAGCCCGCGCCGCCGGGATGCTCGGCCCGCGCGCCGCCGCCCTCGGCCCGCGCCGCCGCAAGGCCGCCGACCCGCCGCGGCACCGCGCCGGGCTGTTCCTCCTCGACCTCGACCGGTTCAAGGAGGTCAACGACACCCTCGGGCACCCCACCGGCGACCGCCTCCTGCAGCTCGTCGCGCACCGCCTCACGCACAGCGTCCGCCCCGGCGACCTCGTGGCGCGGCTCGGCGGCGACGAGTTCGCGGTGCTGCTGCCGTCCGTCCGGGACGAGGCCGCCGCCCGCGAGGTCGCCGCCCGGCTCCGCGCCGCGCTCAGCGAGCCCGTCCGGCTGGACGGCATGTCGTTCGACCTGGAGGGCAGCGTCGGCATCGCGCTGTTCCCCGACCACGCGCCCGACTTCGAGCTGCTCCTGCAGCGCGCCGACGTCGCCATGTACAACGCCAAGGAGGCCCGCTCCGGCGTCGAGATCTACTCCCCCCGCAAGGACCGCAACTCCCCGGCCCGGCTCAGCATGCTCGGCGACCTGCGCCGCGCCATCGACCGCTCCGAGCTGGAGCTGTTCTACCAGCCCAAGGTGTCCCTGCGGGACGGCCAGCTCGTCGGCATGGAGGCGCTGCTGCGCTGGCGCCACCCCGACAAGGGCATCCTCGAACCCGTGGCGTTCCTGTCGGTCGCCGAGCAGACGTACCTGATGCGCTCGATCACCCACCACGTCGTCGGGGCGGCGCTCGCGCAGGCCGCCGCCTGGTGGCGCGAGGACCTCACCGTCCAGGTCGCCGTGAACGCCTCAGGACGCGACCTGTTCGACACCGGCCTCACCGAGACGATCGAGGAGGGCCTCCTCGCCCGCGGCCTGCCCGCCGCCGCACTCCAGCTGGAGATCACCGAGCGGATCCTGATGAACGAGCCCGCCTACGCGTCCGACACCGTCGGCGCGCTCGCCGAGCTCGGCATCCCGCTCAGCCTGGACGACTTCGGCACCGGCTACTCCTCGCTCGTCCGGCTCAACCGGCTCCCCGTCGAGGAGATCAAGATCGACTCGTCGTTCGTGGGGCGGCTCACCGAGTCCACCGAGGACGCCGTCATCGTCCGCTCCATCGTCGACCTCGCCCGCACCCTCGGCCTGCGCTCCGTCGCCGAGGGCGTCGAGGACCCGGCCACCGCGCGGATGCTCCGCGAGATGGGCTGCGACGCCGCCCAGGGCTGGCACTTCGGCCGCCCGATGGACGCCGACACGGCCACCGACTGGCTGCGCCGCCACATGCAACGAGCCCCCGAACCCGCCGCGTAGATCACTCAGTAGGGGCGGCGGCGGGTCTCGTAGTCGTAGTCGTAGTACTCCTCGCGCACGTGCGGCGGGGGGCGGCGCTCGATCGCGCGGCGGGCGGAGACGATCCTGATGACGCCGATGACGAGCCCGATCAGGCCGCCGATCATCAGGATCACCCCGACCAGCCGGATGTCGACGCCGCTGAACTCGTAGTCCACCGCGTAGGCCAGAATCGCGCCGATGATGAGCAGGGCGATGCTGCCGCCGATGGTCACGGCGTCCTCCTCTCGTCGTCCGGGGCGGTCGTCACCATGGTTCCCCCCACCGGGATCTGAAACGGCGTGCCGGAGCCGCGGCCGTTTAAACCGGTCGGGCGGAGGCGGGCCCGGCCCATAGGATGGCCGGTGAACCCAACCCATCGCAGGAACGGTTGTTTCTCATGTCCGCCATCACCCGTGACGAGGTGTCGCATCTCGCCCGGCTGTCCCGGCTGGCGCTCGGCGACTCCGAGCTCGACCATCTCGCCGCCCAGCTCGACCAGATCATCTCCGCGGTCGCGCGGGTGCAGGAGGTCGCCGCGGAGGACATCCCGCCCACCTCGCACGCGCTCCCGCTGACCAACGTCTACCGGACGGACGAGATCCGCCCGTGCCTGCCGCCCGAGCAGGCCCTCTCCGGCGCGCCCGCCGCCGAGGAGCAGCGCTTCCGCGTCCCGCGGATCCTGGACGAGGAGGCGTGACGGATGCTGGTCAACAAGAGCGCGGCGGAACTCGGCGCACTGCTCGCCGCGGGTGAGGTGTCGGCGGTCGAGGTGGCCGAGGCCCACCTGGACCGCATCGCCGCCGTCGACGGCCAGGTCAGCGCGTTCCTGCACGTCGACCGCGACACGACGCTGGCGCAGGCCCGCCGGGTGGACGAGCGTCGCGCCGCGGGCGAGGACCTCGGCCCGCTGGCGGGCGTCCCCGTCGCGCACAAGGACGTGTTCACCACCAAGGACATGCCCACCACCGCCGGATCCAAGATCCTTGAGGGGTGGCGGCCGCCGTACGACGCGACCGTGACGGCCCGGCTCCGCGAGGCGGGCCTGGTCATCCTCGGCAAGACGAACATGGACGAGTTCGCGATGGGCTCGTCCACCGAGAACAGCGCCTACTTCCCCTCGCGCAACCCGTGGGACCTGGAGCGCGTGCCGGGCGGGTCGTCCGGCGGGTCGTCCGCCGCCGTCGCCGCGTACGAGGCGCCGCTGTCCACCGGCACCGACACCGGCGGGTCGATCCGGCAGCCCGCCGCCGTCACCGGGATCGTCGGCATGAAGCCCACCTACGGCGGCTCGTCGCGCTACGGCGTGATCGCGTTCGCGTCGTCGCTCGACACGCCGGGCCCGTTCGCCCGCAACGTCCTGGACGCGGCCCTCCTGCACGAGGCGTTCAGCGGCCACGACCCGATGGACTCCACCTCCGTCGGCGAGGCCGTCCCGCCGGTCGTGGAGGCGGCCCGCCGCGCCGACGTCAACGGGCTGCGCGTCGGCGTCGTCAAGGAGTTCGCCGGCGACGGCTACCAGCCGGGCGTGACGGCCCGCTTCAACGAGGCGGTCGAGCTGCTGGAGTCCCTCGGCGCGAAGGTCGTCGAGGTGTCCTGCCCGCACTTCACCTACGCGCTGCCCGCCTACTACCTGATCGCGCCGTCGGAGTGCTCGTCCAACCTGGCCCGCTTCGACGCGATGCGGTACGGCCTGCGCGTCGGCGACGACGGCACCCGCAGCGCCGAGGAGGTCATGGCGCTCACCCGCGCCGAGGGCTTCGGACCCGAGGTGAAGCGCCGCATCATGCTCGGCACGTACGCGCTGTCGTCCGGCTACTACGACGCCTACTACGGCAAGGCGCAGCAGGTCCGCACACTGATCAAGCGCGACTTCGAGGCGGCGTTCGAGCAGGTGGACGTGCTCGTCTCGCCGACCACGCCGACCACCGCGTTCCCGATCGGCGAGCGCGCCGACGACCCGGTCGCGATGTACCTGGCCGACCTGTGCACGATCCCGGCCAACCTCACCGGCAACGCCGCGATCTCCGTCCCGTGCGGGCTGTCCGACGGCCTCCCGGTCGGCCTGCAGATCATGGCCCCCGTCCTCGGCGACGACCGCGTCTACCGCGTCGGCGCCGCCGTCGAGCGGGCCCTCGAAGACCGCTGGAACGGCCCTCTCCTGGCCCAGGCCCCGGAACTCGCGGAGGCGAAATGAGCACCCCGACCTTGATGGACTACGACGAGGCGCTGGCGCGGTTCGAGCCCGTCCTCGGGATCGAGACGCACATCGAGCTGGGTACCGCGTCGAAGATGTTCTGCGGGTGCCCGACCGGGTTCGGGGCCGAGCCGAACACGCAGGTGTGCCCGGTGTGCCTGGGGCTGCCCGGGTCGCTGCCCGTCACCAACCACGCCGCGATCGAGGGCATCATCAAGATCGGTCTCGCGCTGAACTGCGACATCGTGGAGTGGTGCCGGTTCGCCCGGAAGAACTACTTCTATCCGGACATGCCGAAGAACTTCCAGATCTCGCAGTACGACGAGCCGCTGTGCGTGGACGGCCACCTCGAGGTGGACGTCGACGGCGACACCTACCGCATCGAGATCGAGCGCGTCCACATGGAGGAGGACACCGGCAAGTCGCTGCACGTCGGCGGCTCGACCGGGCGCATCCACGGCGCGGAGTACTCGCTGGTCGACTACAACCGGGCGGGCATCCCGCTGGTCGAGATCGTGACCAAGCCGATCGTCGCGACCGGCGACAAGGCGCCGCTCGTGGCCCGCGCCTACGCGACGGAACTGCGCGAGCTGGTGCGGTCGCTGGGCGTGTCGGACGTGCGCATGGAGCAGGGCTCGATGCGCTGCGACGTGAACGTCTCGCTCATGCCCCGCGGCGCGACCGAATGGGGCACGCGGACCGAGACGAAGAACGTGAACTCGCTGCGTTCGGTGGAGCGGGCCGTCCGGTCGGAGATCGAGCGGCAGGGCGGCGTGCTGGCGGACGGCGGCCGCGTCGTCCAGGAGACCCGGCACTTCCACGAGGACACCGGCCGCACCACCAGCGGGCGCAGCAAGGAAGAGGCGCAGGACTACCGCTACTTCCCCGAGCCGGACCTGGTGCCGATGGCGCCGTCCCGCGCGTGGGTGGAGGAGGTGCGCGCCTCGCTGCCCGAGCTTCCGGCCGCGCGGCGCCGCCGCATCCAGCAGGAGTGGGACCTGTCCGACCTGGAGCTGCGGGACGTCGTCAACGCCGGCGCCGTCGACCTGATCGAGGCGACGATCGCGCACGGCAGCGACGCGACGTCCGCGCGGAAGTGGTGGATGAACCAGCTGTCCCGGCAGGCCACCGAGCAGGGCGTCGAGCTGGCCGAGCTGCCCGTCACGCCCGAGCAGGTCGCCCGCGTCCAGGCGATGATCATCGCGGGGGAGCTGAACGACAAGCTGGCCCGCAAGGTCTTCGAGGGCGTCCTCGCCGGTGAGGGCACGCCGGACGAGGTCGTCGCCGCGCGCGGTCTCAAGGTCGTCAGCGACGAGGGGGAGCTCGCGTCCGTCGTCGACCAGGTGATCGCCGACAACGCCGGGGTGGCCGACAAGGTCCGCGCGGGCAAGGTCGCCGCGGCGGGCGCCCTGGTCGGCGCCGTCATGAAGGCGACCCGCGGCCAGGCCGACGCCGGACGGGCGCGCGAGCTGATCCTGGAGAGGCTCGGCGCGTCCTGACCCGCAGGCGGCCGGGCGGACGCGTCAGCGGACGGGGATGCTGAGGATCCTGTCGTCGTCGCGGCCCGGCTCGCCCCGGCCGTCGTGGTTGCTGGTGGCGATCCAGACCGAGCCGTCCGGGGCCCGGACGGCGGCGCGGACGCGGCCGTACTCGGAGTTGTACCGGGCGGCCGGACGGCCCGTCCTGCCGTCGTCGAGCGGGACCTGCCAGACGCGCTCGCCGCGCAGCGCGGCGACCCACAGCGACCCGCCCGCGTAGGCGAGGCCGGACGGGGACGCCTCGCCGGTCGACCAGGTGAGGAGGGGGTCGGTGAACCCGTCGCGGCCGCCGACCCCTTCGACGTCGGGCCAGCCGTAGTTCTTGCCCTTCTCGATCAGGTTGATCTCGTCGAAGCGGTTCTGGCCGAACTCGGTGGCGAACAGGCGGCCCCTGTCGTCCCAGGCGAGGCCCTGGACGTTGCGGTGCCCGTACGTCCAGACGCGGTTGCCGAACGGGTTGCCGGGCGCGGGCTTCCCGTCGGGGGTGACGCGGAGGATCTTGCCGCCGAGGGAGTCCTTGTCCTGGGAGAGCCCCTCGTCGCCGACCTCGCCGGTGGTGATGTAGAGCATCTTGTCGGGGCCGAACTCCAGGCGTCCTCCGTTGTGGTTGAAGCCCTTCGGGATGCCGGTGACGATGGGCTGCGGCGTGCCGAGGCGCCCGTCGAAGGTGGCGCGGACGACACGGTTGTCGGACGCGGCCGTGTAGTACAGGTAGATGAGGCGGTCGGTGGCGTAGGCGGGGGAGACGGCGACGCCCATGAGACCGCCCTCGCCGCCCGGTTCCACACCGGGCACCTTGCCGACCTGCTCCCACTCGCCAGACGGGGTGACCCGCACGAGGTTCGCGCTGTCGCGTTCGGTCACGAGCGCGTCGCCGCCGGGCAGGAACGCGATCGCCCACGGCACCTTCAGCCCGGCGGCGATCCTCCGCGGCTCGCCGGGGCTCCCCGTCCCGGGCGTCGCGGTGGTGGACAGGGGCGGCGGGGTGCGCGCGCCGCCCTTCTCGGACGAGTCCGACGAGCAGGCCGCCAGGAGCACCGCGGCGGTGGCCAGGACGATCGTGTGCAGTCGCATGAGCGCCTCCCGTAGGTAGTACGGATCCGAGCGACCCGCCGTTCCCGCTCGCCTCCGGCGCCCGGCCGGATGCGGTCACTCAGCGTAATGCCGACCGCAGGGGACCATCAGGGACGTTCACCTTTCGGGTGTCCAAAACCGTGATCCGACGAGGTTGTTTGTCGCCGGGAGGACGCTCAGCCTCAATCGCTCCGTGACCTACCGAACGTACATTGAGCGACACGGTGATCCCGTAGTGCAGCAATGTCGCTGATCTTCCGGCGGGCGAGCCGGCGTGGTCCGCCACCGGCCCGCGCCGAATCCCGCGCGGGGCACGATTCAGGGCCTTCCGACCGTTATCCGTGCGGTGAGGGTCGTGAACCCGGCATCTCCCCTGGCGCGTTCGGCGCACGCAGGGACTGGACGCTCCACCGGGGGCAGGAAGGGACACGGCGCGATGAGCGGCGATTACGCCAGGCGGTTGCCGCCGCGTGCGCTGCCGGTCGCCATGGCCGCGGTCGTCGGCGTGCTGTACGCCATCGGATCGTTGCTGGGCTGGGGCGGCCGTGCCTTCATCGCGTGGGCGGAGGTGGGCGCCGCGGGCGCCGCCGCCGTCTCCCTGCTGCTGTCGGCCCGGCGGCCGGACGGCGCCCCCGCGGACGGCGGGCCCGGCGGCCTCTGGCGCGCGGCCTGGCGGTGGTACGGCCTCGCCGCCGCGTCCTGGTTCCTCGGCGCGCTGGGCAGCGCCCTGTGGGACGGCCACACCCGTAGCGCGCTTTCGCTGTCAATACCCGATCTCTTCTACCTGTTCGCCCTGGTGGCGCTGGTCGTCGGCCTCGTCGCGCCGATCAGGCTGCCGCGCGACGCGGGCGCGTGGCTGCGCTACGCCGCCGACACCTATGTCTGCGCCTGCGCCCTGTTCGTCCTCGGCTGGGTCGCCGTTTTCGGAACGCTCTACCACCGGTCGGGGGAGTCGCCCTCCGAGTTCCTGCTCGAGCTGCTCTACCCGCTGATCGACATCGTGTTCATCTGCGGCGCGCTGCCGTTCGTCCTCGGCGCGGCGCGCGGGCACCGCCGGCTCGCCTGGATGGGGTACGGCGCGCTGACGGCCATCGCGGTCGCCGACATCGTGACGACGTTCGCCCGGCTGGACGGCGGCGACCCGTCCGGCGACCCGTCCGACATCCTGCGGCTCGCCGGGCTGCTGCTCCTGCTGCTGGTCCCGTGGACGGGCCCGGCCGCCGAGCCCGACCTGCCGGTCGACGACGTCCCCGAGGGCGAGGCCGCCCCCGCGGAGCGCAGCGGCCGCATGATCGGCCCCGGGCTCGCGCCCGCCGCGGTCGCCGCGGCGGCCGGGCTGTTCATCGCGGGCCACTCGGTCACGGGGGAGAACGGCCTCGAACCCGGCGTCTCGATCACCGCGGGCTCGGCCGCCCTGGTGCTGCTCGCGCGGCTGGCGGGCCTGCTGCGGGAGAACGACGCGCTGCGCCGCGCCGTGGTGACCGGCGAGGAACACTTCCGTGCCCTGTCGGAGAGCATCAACGACGCGGTGCTCATCTGCGACATGGACGCCACCGTCCAGTACGCCAGCGCCGGAGCGCTCCGCACGTACCGCTACACGCCCGACGAGCTGCTCGGCCGTCCGCTGAGCGAGCTCATCCACCCGGAGGACCTGCCGCGCGTCCAGGACGTGTTCACCGAGTTCCTCGACGACGACCCCGCGGCCGGGGACGGCTTCCACGGCGGCTTCCAGGACGCGCTGCGCGTGTCGTTCCGGGTCCGCGCGGCGGACGGCACCTGGCTGCCGACCGAGTCCACGATCTCCCGCTACAGCGGCTCTGACGGCGCGCCCGCGCGGCTGCTGGTCACGACGCGCGACCTCAGCGAGCAGGCGGCGCTGCAGCGGCAGGTCGCGCACCTGACGTTCCACGACGGCCTGACGGGCCTGCCGAACCGGTCCTACTTCGAGGAACGCGTCAGGGAGGTGCTGTCGCGGCACCCGTCCGGCGGCGGGGTCGCGGTCGTGTTCGTCGACCTGGACGGCTTCACGGCGGTGAACGACTCCGACGGGCACGCGGCCGGTGACCAGGTGCTGGCGCAGGCGGCGCGGCGGCTGCGCGCGAACGTCCAGGCGGACGACACGGTGGCGCGCTGGGGCGGCGACGAGTTCGCCGTCCTCGTCCAGCTCCCGCCGGACGACCGTGAGACACGCGCCACAGTCGAGCTGGCCGGGCGCCTGCTGCGGGTTCTTTCGGCCGACCCTTATCAGGTCGGTGACAAGCAGATCGTGCTGACGGCGAGTGTCGGCATCGCGTTCGCGGGCGACGAGGAGGAGCCGGCGGCCGTCGCCTCGGAGGCCGCGGGGCGCAGGCTCCGCCGCACCGCCGCCGACCTGATGCGCAACGGCGACCTGGCGATGGCCCGCGCGAAGGAGCTCGGCGGCGGGCGCGTCGAGGTGTACGCGCCGCACATGCACGCCGACGTCGTCCGGCGCCTTGAGCTCGGCAGCGACCTGCAGCGGGCGCTGGCGGAGGAGCAGTTCGCGGTCGAGTTCCAGCCGGTGGTGGACCTCGCGACGTCCCGGGTGACGGGCGTGGAGGCGCTGCTGCGCTGGTGGCGGGGGAGCGAGTCGGTGCCGCCTGAGGAGTTCATCGGCCCGGCGGAGGAGTCCGGCCTGATGGTCCCGCTCGGCGGCTGGGTGCTGCGGGAGGCGTGCCGCGAGGTCGCCCGGTGGCGCCGGGACTCGTGGGCCGTGGGCCTGTCGGTGAACTTCACCGCCCGGCAGATCGCGGCGCCGCGGTTCGTGGAGTCGGTCGCGGCGGTGCTGGAGGAGACCGGGCTGCCGCCGCACGCGCTGACGCTGGAGGTGCGGGAGGAGGTCCTCGTCGAGGACGCGGGCCAGAACGTGGAACGGCTGGTGGAGCTGCGCGACCTCGGCGTCCGGCTCGCGATCGACGACTTCGGCACCGGATACGCCTCGCTGGCCTACCTCGGCCAGCTGCCCGTCGACATCATCAAGATCGACCCGTCGTTCGTGGCGGGCCTCGGCTCGGACGAGACCCTGACGCTGCTCACCCGGACGATCGTGCGGCTCGGCAGCGACCTGGGCCTGACCGTGGTGGCGGAGGGCATCGAGCGTCCGGAGCAGCTGGAACTGCTGCGCGAGATGGGCTGCCCGCGCGGCCAGGGCTTCCTCGTGGCGCGTCCGATGGCGGCGGAGCGGGTCGAGTCGCTGGTGCGGACGAACCTGGAGGGACGGGCCCTTTCCGGCGACGTCCCGCTGCCCCTTCCGGGCTGACCGCCTTCTCTGGATGTCTCAATATGTGAGACAAAGTGTCCAAGGATTTGACCGGTGGCCCGACATCGGCGAAAGTGGGGCCCGTGCAGAGCAACCTCGCCATTCTCGTAGTACTTGGTCGGCGCGCAGGCTGACCGAGCACCCTGACCTGCGCGCCTCCCCTCGACCGCCCTCGGCGGCGAGGGTTTTTTGTTGCCCGGAGCCCGAACTTTCTCCCCAAGGAAACGCAGAATCATGACGACCGAACAGATGACGGGAGCCCAGGCGCTGGTCCGCGCCCTGGAGAACGTCGGCGTCGACACCGTGTTCGGTATTCCGGGCGGCGCGATCCTCCCGGCGTACGACCCGCTGTTCGACTCCGCGAAACTGCGCCACATCCTCGTCCGGCACGAGCAGGGCGCCGGCCACGCGGCCCAGGGCTACGCGATGGTGACCGGCAAGGTGGGCGTGTGCATGGCCACCAGCGGGCCCGGCGCGACCAACCTCGTGACCGCGATCTCCGACGCCTACATGGACTCGGTGCCGATCGTGGCGATCACCGGCCAGGTGGCGTCGTCGCTGATCGGGACGGACGGCTTCCAGGAGGCCGACATCGCCGGCATCACGATGCCCATCACCAAGCACAACTTCCTGGTGACGCAGGCCGGCGACATCGCCCGGACGATCGCGGAGGCGTTCCACATCGCGGGCACCGGACGCCCTGGACCGGTCCTCGTCGACATCGCGAAGGACGCGCTCCAGGCGACGGTCGACTTCGAGTGGCCGGTCGCGCTGCAGCTTCCCGGGTACCGGCCGGTCACCCGTCCGCACTCCAAGCAGGTCCGCGAGGCGGCGCGGCTGATCGTCCAGGCGCGGCGCCCAGTGCTGTACGTCGGCGGCGGCGTGCTGAAGGCCGGCGCGTCCGCCGAGCTGAAGGTGCTCGCCGAGCTGACCGGCGCGCCCGTCGTCACCACGCTGATGGCCAAGGGCGCGCTGCCCGACAGCCACCCGCTGCACATGGGCATGCCCGGCATGCACGGCGCGGTCGGCGCGGTCGGCGCGCTGCAGCGGTCCGACCTGCTGGTCGCGCTCGGCGCCCGGTTCGACGACCGCGTCACCGGCAAGCTGGACGGGTTCGCGACCGGCGCCAAGATCGTGCACGCCGACATCGACCCGGCGGAGATCTCCAAGAACCGGCACGCCGACGTCCCGATCGTCGGGGACGCCCGCGAGGTCATCGCCGACCTGATCGTCGCCGTGCAGAACGAGCACGAGGCCGGGCGCAAGGGCGACTACGGCGACTGGTGGCGGCAGCTCGACGCGTGGCGCGCGACGTACCCGCTCGGCTACGACACCCCGGACGACGGCTCGCTGTCCCCGCAGTACGTCATCGAGCGCATCGGCCGGATCGCCGGGCCCGACGCCTACTACGTCGCGGGCGTCGGCCAGCACCAGATGTGGGCCGCGCAGTTCATCAAGTACGAGCGGCCCGGCGCGTTCCTGAACTCCGGCGGGGCCGGGACGATGGGCTACGCCGTTCCGGCCGCGATGGGCGCCAAGGTCGGCGCGCCCGGCGCGACGGTGTGGGCGATCGACGGCGACGGCTGCTTCCAGATGACCAACCAGGAGCTGGCGACCTGCGCGATCGAGGGCGTCCCCGTCAAGATCGCCGTGATCAACAACGGGAACCTCGGGATGGTCCGGCAGTGGCAGACGCTCTTCTACGACGGGCGCTACTCCAACACGACCCTGCAGTCCGAGACCGGGCACGCCGCGAAGCGCATCCCCGACTTCGTGAAGCTCGCCGAGGCGTACGGTTGTGTCGGCCTGCGCTGCGAGAAGGCCGAGGACGTGGACGAGGTCATCGCCAAGGCGATGGAGATCAACGACGCGCCCGTCGTGATCGACTTCGTGGTGCACAAGGACGCCATGGTCTGGCCGATGGTCGCGGCCGGCACCACCAACGACGACATCAAGATCGCGCGGGACATGGCGCCCGAGTGGGAGAACGGAGACTGACCCCGATGAGCCTGCACACACTGTCGGTGCTCGTGGAGAACAAGCCCGGCATCCTGGCCCGGGTCGCGGCGCTGTTCTCCCGGCGCGGCTTCAACATCGAGTCGCTCGCGGTCGGCACCACCGAGCATCCGGAGATCTCCCGGATGACGATCGTGGTGAACGTCGAGGACCTGCCGCTCGAGCAGGTCACCAAGCAGCTCAACAAGCTGATCAACGTGCTGAAGATCGTCGAGCTGGACTCGTCGGCGTCCGTCCAGCGCGAGCTGGTGCTGGTGAAGGTGCGCGCCGACGCCGAGACACGCTCGCAGGTGCTGGAGACCGTCCAGCTGTTCCGCGCCAAGGTGGTGGACGTCGCGCCGGACGCCGTCACCATCGAGGCCACCGGCAACCGCGACAAGCTGGACGCGTTCATCAGGGTCCTGGAGCCGTTCGGCATCAAGGAACTGGTGCAGTCGGGCATGGTGGCCATCGGCCGCGGCGCCCGGTCCATCACCGACCGGTCGCTGCGGGCCATCGAGCGCAGCGCGTGACCCGCGCGGGGGCGCACCCCCGCACCTGGGCGAATTCACGAAACCAACGAAAGGCGATAGCACTGTGGCTGAGATGTTCTACGACGACGCCGCCGACCTGAGCGTGATCCAGGGGCGGCACGTGGCGGTCATCGGTTACGGCAGCCAGGGGCACGCGCACGCGCTCTCCCTGCGCGACTCCGGCGTCGACGTGCGGGTCGGGCTCCGGGAGGGGTCGGCCAGCCGGGAGCTGGCGGAGACCGAGGGGCTGCGCGTCGTCACCCCGGCGGAGGCGGCCGAGGAGGCCGACCTGATCATGCTGCTGGCCCCGGACCACCACCACCGGGAGATCTTCGAGAAGGACATCCGCCCGGCGCTCGTCGAGGGCGACGCGCTGTTCTTCGGCCACGGGTTCAGCATCCGGTACGACCTCGTCCAGCCGCCGGAGGGCGTGGACGTGGCGATGGTCGCGCCGAAGGGCCCGGGGCACCTCGTCCGCCGCCAGTTCGTCGCCGGGCGCGGCGTGCCGGTGATCGTGGCCGTGGAGCGGGACCCGTCCGGCAACGCCTGGCCGCTGGCCCTCTCCTACGCCAAGGCGATCGGCGGGCTGCGCGCGGGCGGCATCAAGACGACGTTCACCGAGGAGACCGAGACCGACCTGTTCGGCGAGCAGACGGTGCTGTGCGGCGGCGTCTCCGAGCTGATCAAGACGGGGTTCGAGGTGCTGACCGAGGCCGGCTACCAGCCGGAGGTCGCCTACTTCGAGGTCCTGCACGAGATGAAGCTGATCGTCGACCTGATGTACGAGGGCGGCGTGTCGAAGATGTACTGGTCGGTGTCCGACAACGCCGAGTACGGCGGCTACAGCCGCGGCCCGCGCGTGATCACGCCGGAGACCAAGGCCGCGATGAAGAAGATCCTCGGCGAGATCCAGTCCGGCCAGTACGCCAAGGAGCTGGTGGACGAGTTCGAGGGCGGCCAGAAGCAGTTCGGCAGGTACCGCGAGGAGCTCGCCGGGCACCCGATCGAGAAGACGGGCGCCGAGCTCCGCCCGATGATGAGCTGGCTCAACGACTAACCGTCCTCCAGCCCCCACCCACCACCAATCAACGGACGAGCTGCGCTCGGCTGATCGATGACCGGCGTGTTGCCCTCACGCGAGCCGTGCCAGGGCAACACGCCGCGTTCAGCCGCCGCGGCGCAGGCGGCCGAGCCTGGCGCGGAGCGACGACGGCCGGCCTTCGGTGCCGGTGACGACCAGCGCCAGGTGGCCGCCCTTGGTGAAGTAGACCGTGACGTCCTTGGCGTCGGCGGTGCGGCGCTGCTCGACGGTCTTCACGTCCTCGCCGCGGACCGAGCCGAAGCGGGCCTCGCGCGTCACGCCGAGGCTCGTCGCGGTGACGTGGACGTCCCAGCGCCCCGGCTCGACGACGGCCGGGTCGGCGACGGCCTCGAACGCCCCGGGCCGCTCCTGGCGGGGCTCGGCGAGGAAGCCGTGCTCCCGTCCGGACGTCCGTTCCCGCAGGATGACGTCCACGGCGGTCCGGTTCGTCTCGACGCGCTGCAGGGCCGCGAAGCCGCGGATGCGGATCTTCCTGCTCTGCCAGGTGACGGCGTCCAGGCGGTGGTCGACGCCGACCTCGGTGGTGATGTCGGCGTCCTGCCGGGAGACGCCGCGCAGGTACGGGTACATGGCGTAGATCCGCCCGCCGACCACGACGGCGCCCGCCGGGCCGCCCTCGATCTCGTCGCGGATCAGCCGCTCCAGCTCGTCGCTCAGGCCGTGCTGGACGCAGAACGCCCTGAGCCGGATGGACGCGGGCAGCGCGGCGCGGGCGGCGTCGCTGAGGCCCTCCTCGCCGATGACCCGGCGGGTGCCCTCGACGAGGCGCTCGCGCTGGACGTGGTCGAGGCTCAGGTAGCGGTGGTCGTACACGCGCAGCACGTCGCGCAGGACGCTGATGGTGCAGTCCGAGGTCACGGTCTCTCCTGATGGCCGGGATCACCGGATGGCCGGGATCAATGGTCACGTTAAGCCTCCGAGCCGTTGCGTACAGTGAAATCCCGGTGGTGTGTCGCCCTGGATGCATACTCGGTATTGCCGTAGGGATACGCGGTATGCATACTTGGTAGGTATGTCGATCCGTCATGGCCTGCTGGCACTGCTGTCCCAGGGGCCCCGCTACGGTTACCAACTCCGCGCCGAGTTCGAGTCGTCCACCGGCGCCACCTGGCCGCTCAACATCGGCCAGGTCTACTCCACCCTGTCCCGCCTCGAACGCGACGAGCTCGTCACCCGTGTCGGCGCCGACGACGAGGGCCGCTTCGTCTACCGGATCACCCCGGCGGGCGAGGCGGACGTGCGGCGGTGGTTCGCCACCCCGATCGTCCGCGCCGACCGGCCCCGCGACGAACTGGCGATCAAGCTGGCGATGGCCGTCACCACGCCCGGCGTGGACGTCACGGAGGTCGTCCAGACCCAGCGGGGCGCCACGCTGCGCGCCCTGCAGGACCTCACCCGCCTGAAGGCCGACGCACCCGCCGTCCCCGCCGAGCAGGGCGACCGCGCGTGGCGGCTCGTCCTCGAATCCATGATCTTCCAGGCGGAGGCCGAGGTGCGCTGGCTCGACCACTGCGAGACCTACGTGGCCCGCGCCACGCCACCCGCGCACCTCCCGGTGAAGACCGACGAGCCGGTGAAGACCGACGAGCCGGTGAAGACCGACGAGCCGGTGGAGACCGATGAGGAGGCGCGCCGATGAGCCTGCTCGCCATGCGGGACGTCTCCCGCGACCACGGGACCGGGCCCGGCCTCGTCCACGCCCTCCGGGAGGTGACGCTCGACGTCGCGGCGGGGGAGTTCGTCGCCGTGATGGGGCCGTCCGGGTCCGGCAAGTCCACGCTGCTGACGCTCGCCGGCGGCCTCGACACGCCCACGTCCGGGCAGGTCCTCCTCGACGGCGCCGACCTCGGCGCGCTCGGACGGTCCGGGCGGTCGGCCCTGCGCCGTCGCGGCGTCGGGTACGTGTTCCAGGACCTCAACCTCATCCCGAGCCTGACCGCCGCCGAGAACGTCATGCTTCCCCGCGAGCTCGACGGCGTCCGCGCCCGCCGGGCCCGCCGGGAGGCCGGGGAGGCGCTCGCGGAGGTCGGGGTCGAGGAGCTGGCCGGACGCTTCCCGGACGAGATGTCCCGCGGCCAGCAGCAGCGCGTCGCGATCGCCCGCGCGCTGGTCGGCGACCGCCGCCTCGTCCTCGCCGACGAGCCGACCGGCGCGCTCGACAGCCACACCGGCGAGGACGTCATGCGCGTCCTGCGCGGCCGGTGCGACGCCGGCGCGTCCTGCTTAATGGTCACGCACGAGTCGAGGCACGCCGCCTGGGCCGACCGGGTCGTGTTCCTGCGTACCAGGCGACGCTTCCCCTGGGGAGCACACTGATCCGCGCCCCGCAGAACAGCGCGGACGAGGCGGAGCGGGAGATCCGGCGCGACCTGCCCGGTGTGCCCGTCCTCCCGCTGAGGACCCTGCCGGGCGTCACCGGGACGTGCGTGCACGCCGACGCGGCGCAATGCCCGGCCCTCAGCTTCGTCGCCCGCGAGGACCCGGCGGGCATGACCGTCCTCCTGGACAACGTCGTCGGGGGCGCCCGGGAGGCGCGCATGCTGCTGGGCCGCGACGACCCCGCCGTCACGTCCGCCCTGGCGGCGGGCAAGGTCGTCCTGTTCGGCGCGAAGCCCACCGGGGGCGGGACGACGGCCGCCAGGGTGTTCGTGTGGGACAACGACGTGGAGCGCACGCTCAGGCAGGTCGACGGCCTGCCGGCCGTCGCGGGGGGCGGTCATCCGGGCGTGCGCGCCATCGTCCCGCCGAAGATCGCCGAGCGGATCGGCATGCCCGTCCAGACGGAGGCGTTCGGCGTCGACCGCGCCGACCACCGCGTCACGAAGGCCGAGGAGGCGCGGCTGAAGAAGGCCGTGAGTCCCTTCAACCCGTACACGGACGCCGTGTACGTCGAGCGGGGCTTCACCGAGTCCTTCGGCACGATCACGCTGCTGCTGGCGTCGGTGGCGGGCGTGCTGGCGCTCGGCGGCGCGCTGATCGCCACGAGCCTGGCGGCGGCCGACGCCAGGCCCGACCTCGCGACCCTCGCCGCGGTCGGCGCCCGCCCGCTGACCTGGCGGGTGCTGACGATGGGGCAGGCCGCGTTCGTCGCCGGGCTCGGCTGCTGGCTCGGCATCGCGGGCGGGCTCGTCCCCGGCCTCGCGGTGGCGCGCCCGCTCACCGGCCAGCCCGAGCAGGCGGGCGCCGCGAGCCACGGCACGATCATCGACATCCCGTGGACGTTGCTGCTGGCCATCGGCGTGCTCATCCCGCTCGCCGCGGCCCTCGTCGCCGGGACGTTCACCCGGGACCGCCTCCCCATGACGCGCCGCGTCCTCTCCTAGGGCTTCCCTGGAGCTGCGTTCTTGGGGGTCCGGCCGCGCGCCGGGCGCTGCTGATAGCGTCCGGCGCGTGGCTGAGGCGGTTGCGGTGGAGGGGCCTGCCGGGCAGGTCCCGGCGGGCCGCTGGGGACGGGCCGGGCGCCGGCGGACGGCGCTCACGGCGATGATCAGCGCGAGCGCCGTGCTGTACGCGGCGTACTCGCTGATGCGGCTGCGGGCGTTCCGGTCGGGCAGCTACGACCTGGTCATCTTCGACCAGGCGATCCGCTCCTACAGCCGCTTCGAGCTGCCGGTCGCCATGGTGAAGGGCGTCCACAACGGGTTCGGGCCCGGCTTCTCCGTCCTCGGCGACCATTTCTCGCCGATCCTCGTCCTGCTGGCGCCGCTGTACTGGATCCACGACGGGCCGGTGACGCTGCTGCTCGCGCAGGCCGTCCTGCTCGCGCTCGCGATCGTGCCGATCTGGCGGTTCACCGAGCGCAGGCTCGGCGCCCGCGCCGCGTACTGCGCCGCCGGCGCCTACGCCCTGTCGTGGCCGATCGCCGAGGCGCTCGCGTTCGACTTCCACGAGGTCGCGTTCGTCCCGCTGCTGTCGGCGCTGATGGTGGAGCGGCACGACGCCGGACGGCGGGGCCAGGCGGCGGTGGCGGCGTTCGCGCTGCTGCTGGTCAAGGAGGACATGGGGCTGCTCCTCACGGGCTTCGGCCTGTACCTGCTCACCCGGTTCGAAGCGAGGCCGAGGCGGCTGCGCGACCTGCTGCCGAGGGGCGACCGGCGGGCGGGGCTCGCCTACGCCGTCGTCGGGCTGGCCGCCACGTGGGTGTGCTCCCGCGTGATCATCGCGGCGTTCGGCGGGGACAACGACTACTACTGGGCGTACGGGTCACTCGGCCCTGACCTGCCCCATGCGGCCGTCCACGCCCTGACCCATCCGTGGGACGTCGTGGCCGTTCTCGGCACCCCGCCGCAGAAGGTTCTGACGATGGCGCTGGTCGTCCTTCCGCTGCTTCTGCTTCCGCTGGCGTCGCCGCTGACCCTGACCGCGTTGCCCTTGCTGGCCGAACGGATGCTCAACAGCCGCTTCAGCAACTGGTGGGAGCCGCACTACCACTACAACGCGTTCATCATCGCCGTGCTCGTCCTGGCGGCGGTGGACGGGGCGGCACGGCTGCGCGGCAGGATCCCGGCTCTGCGACGGGCCCCGTCCGCGCTGCCGACGGCCGCCGTCCTGGCCGCGATGGTCGTCTGCGTGCCGTTCTTCGCGTACCGCCATCTCGCCGATCCCGCGCTGTGGGCGCGGAACGACCGGGCCCGCGCCGCGTCGGCCGCGGCCTCGAAGATCCCGGACGGCGCGCTGGTCGAGGCGGCCAACGGCGTCGGCCCCGCGCTGACGTCCCGGGCCCGCGTCCTGCTGTGGGACGAGCACTCGCGCGGCGCGCCCTGGGTCGTCGCCTACGTCGGGCGCCTGGAGTTCCCGTTCCCGAGCGTGGCCGACCAGCGGCGCCGGGTCGAGGAACTGGCGGCCGAGGGGTACCGCGAGGTGTTCCGGCAGGACGGCTACATCGTGCTGCACCGCACGTCCGGGACCCGCGACGCATCATAATCACGACATTTTGGACAGATTGTCCAGCTGACCGATCATCGAAGCACGGGTCAGAATGACGGTGAAGGCACCTTGTGGCTAAATTGCTCTGTCGTTTTAGCGCTTCTTGCCTGATACTTGAGGAAAGCCGTGACGGCCGCGGCCGGCGCGGGGACCCCGCGCAACACTCGTGCGACCGCCGCCGTAGCGGCATTGGGGCGGAGAGCATGAGTGGTGTGATGCTGTTCAAGAACGACGAAGAGACACGAGCCGGAGACGACACGGAAATCGCCCCCCGCGCGGCAATGCCGCGGGCGGATTATTCCCCGATCCGCAATGCGGGCCATCGGATGAATTGCAGCGGGGAGTCGTGACGTGCCGGCGGACGAGGACAAGGACGTCCGGCGCTGGGATACCTGCGGACAGGCGTGGATCGGCGTCCTGCGGCACGTCTGGAGCGCCGGCGAGGCCGGTCTGGAGGAGGGCGGCCCCATCATCGAGGGACCGCCGCTGCTGTTCGAGGTCAGCTCACTGAGCTGGGAGGACCCGATCCTCCACGAGCACGGCGACCGCGCGCGGATCGTCCGGCGGGCCCAGGAGCGCACGCGCCGCGTCGTCCGCGGGCGGTACTGGCCGAGGCTGCACGATCTCGAGGGCAACGACCAGATCCGCTGGGTCGTCGACCTGCTGCGGGCCAGGCCCTGGACGACCAGCGCGTGGATCTCGCTGACGATCCCCGGCGAGCCGGCGGAGGGGCTGCCCAGCCTGACGGCGCTGTCCTTCCGCATCCGCGGCTACCGGCTGATCATGACGGCGATGTTCCGGTCGCAGAACGTCTACCGGGGCTACCTGACCTACATCCCGCTCCGCGAGGTGCAGGTGCAGGTCGCCGACGAGCTGGGGCTCCCCGCCGGGCCGCTGCGCGTGTACGTGGACGTCCCGCACGTCCACGTCGCCGACGCGGAGCAGGTCGCGTCCGTCCTGGTCGCGATGCCCGAGCCCAACGCGGCCTGAGCGGCCCGGCCGGCACCGGCCCAGACCGGACCGGACCGCCGGCCCCGAAAGCCGCCGACGGGGCCTCACCCTGCGCACCTTCCGGCAAAGCAGGACTTACCGGCAGGAGTCTCCCCGCCGCGATCCGCGGCCGCCCCCGGGAGATAGACTCGGCGCCTGGGGGCGAGGGCACGACGAGGTGACCCGAGACGTCACCTGCACACACTCACACGGCCATCCACTTTCCGAAGGACTGTCTTCCTTGAGTAAGCCCGTCGTCCTCGTCGCAGAAGAACTCTCGCCCGCCGGCATCGCCGTGCTGGAAGCCGACTACGAGGTCCGCCACGTCGACGGCGCCGACCGCGCGCTGCTGCTGCCCGCCGTCGCCGATGTCGACGCGCTGATCGTCCGCAGCGCCACCAAGGTCACCGCCGAGGTGTTCCAGCACGCCGCCAGGCTGCGGGTCGTCGCCCGCGCCGGCGTCGGCCTCGACAACGTCGACGTGGAGGCCGCGACCAAGGCCGGCGTCATGGTCGTCAACGCGCCCACGTCCAACATCGTCACCGCCGCCGAGCACGCGATCGCGCTGCTGCTCGCCACCGCCCGGAACGTGCCGCAGGGCCACAGCGCCCTCAAGCAGGGCGAATGGAAGCGGTCCAAGTACACCGGCGTCGAGCTGCAGGGCAAGACCGTCGGCGTGCTCGGCCTCGGGCGCATCGGCGTCCTCGTCGCGCAGCGCCTCGCCGCCTTCGACATGAACGTGATCGCGTTCGACCCCTACGTGCAGGCCGCCCGCGCCGCCCAGCTCGGCGTGAAACTCGTCACACTGGACGAGCTGCTCCGCGAGTCCGACTTCATCACCGTCCACCTGCCGAAGACGCCCGAGACGCTCGGCCTCATCGGCGACCGCGAGCTGCGGCTGGTCAAGCCCACCGCGCGGATCGTGAACGCCGCCCGCGGCGGGATCGTGGACGAGGAGGCGCTCGACCTCGCGCTGAAGGACGGCCGCGTCGCCGGCGCCGGCATCGACGTGTTCAGCACCGAGCCGATGACCGACAGCCCGCTGTTCCACCACGACAGCGTCGTTGTCACCCCGCACCTCGGCGCCAGCACCCACGAGGCGCAGGAGAAGGCGGGCACGCAGGTCGCCCGCTCGGTGAAGCTCGCGCTGTCCGGCGAGTTCGTCCCGGACGCGGTCAACGTCCAGGGCGGCGCCGTCGCCGAGGACGTCAAGCCCGGCCTGCCGCTCGCCGAGAAGCTCGGCCGCATCTTCACCTCCCTCGCCGGCGGCGTCCCCCTCCGGCTGGACGTCGTCGTCCGCGGCGAGATCGCCGAGCACGACGTCAAGGTGCTGGAGCTGGCCGCGCTCAAGGGCGTGTTCCTCGACGTGATCGAGGAGACGGTGACGTTCGTCAACGCGCCGCTGCTGGCCCGCGACCGCGGCGTCGAGGTCACCCTCACCACCAGCGAGGACAGCCCCGACTGGCGCAACGTCGTGCAGGTGCGCGGCACGATGGCCGACGGCGGCGTCGTGTCGGTCTCCGGCACGCTCACCGGCCCGAAGCACGCCGAGCGGATCATCGAGATCAACGGCTACAACATGGAGCTCGTCCCGACCGAGCACATGGCGTTCTTCTCCTACGTCGACCGTCCCGGCATCGTCGGCGCGGTCGGCAAGATCCTCGGCGACGAGCAGGTCAACATCGCCGGCATGCAGGTCGGCCGGGCGGCCAAGGGCGGCAAGGCGCTGATCGCGCTGACCGTCGACTCGGCCATCCCGCCGCAGCTCGTCGACGCCATCACCGCCGAGGTCGGCGCCGACATGGGCCGCCGGGTCGACCTCGAAGGCTAGATCCCACGGCGACTTGTCCCATCCCGTGGCGGTTCTCACGCGCTCCACGTCTCAGATCGTGAGATTTTCCGCCACGGGTCGGGACAGTCCGCTGGTCCGGGGGTAATCTCGCAGGTAGTCATGCGGCGCTTCGTAGTAATCCTTCGCTGCCGCAGCGGGGCCTGATCATCGGCAGGCCGGCACCCGCTGCGGAGGCTCTGCCTGGCCGTGAGTCCGATGCCGACGCCGGACCGTGCGAACCACGGCGCTCCGGCGGCCCCACTGGTCTCAACACAGCGACACGGAGCGAACCACCATGGACAACAACACCCTGAACAACGCCCCCACCGACGACGCCGAAGAAGAAGCCGCCCGCGCCTTGCAGGCAGCCCTGGACCGGCGTGCCGACTAGCCTTTCTCTCCTCCTTCGGCCCTAGAGGGCCTCCATCGTCGAACGCTGCGCGCGATCGCTGCATCGCTTCGTCTCGCCTGGCGGCTCGCTGCGCGATCAGGTTTCTCGCAGGCTCGAAACCTGCCTTCGGACGCGATCGCAAGCGTTGAGGTCGTCGCATGGTCGCGGCGGTTGAGGTCGGTGTGGTGGGACACTGGGGGCATGGCGCTCGACGCGGGTTCCGCCGAGGTGGGCCGGGTGCTTCGGGAGGTGGCCCGGCTCGGGCCGTACTTCGAGATCGGCATCGGGGACGGCGGCCCCGCTTGCGGGCCGTTCCCTGGTGAGCCCGCCCGGCTCGGCGCGCTGACCGCTGACTACGCCGAGCGGCTCGGGACGGGGGAGCGGCGAGTGGCGGCGTCGCTACTCTTCCAGGGCCTCGCGGCGCGGTTGTGGTCGCCGGTCGTCGCGGCGGCGGCGCGCGGGATCGTGCCCGAACTGGCCGGGCTGCGCTGGTGCTGGGCGCCGGGCGAGGCGATCGCTCTTCGGGTCGGGGCGCCGTCCGGGTGGCGGGTGGACGAAGCCGCCGAAGCCGCCGCCCTCATCTGGCCCATGGTCATGGACGGCCTGCTCAAGCCGCTTCGTGACGCGATGTCGACCTTCGTCGGGCTCGCGGACGGCCTGGTCTGGGGCAACGCCGCCTCCGCTCTCGTCGGGGGCCTGAATGTGGGGCCGCCCGATACCGCGCGGCGCGCCGTGGTCCTGGAGTTGCTCGCGCGGGAGCCGCTGACCGGGGCGGGGGAGTTCGGGCCGGGCGGGTACGTCCGGCGGAGCTGCTGCCTGTACTACCGCGTGCCGGGCGGCGGGATGTGCGGTGACTGCTCCCTCCTGAAACGGGACCAATCGTCCCGGGATGTGAGATGAAAGCCCACGCACTGAGACGTTTGCAGTAGAGTGCGCGCATGGTTTCCCGCAGTGTTCGTCTGGCCGTCATCCCCGGGGACGGGATCGGTCCAGAGGTCGTCGCCGAAGGGCTGAAGGTCCTCGACGCCGTGTCGCCGTCCAGCGGTCTGGCGTTCGAGCGGACGTCCTACGACCTCGGTGCCGCCCGCTGGCACCGGACCGGCGAGACGCTGCCCGACTCGGTCCTGGACGAGCTGCGCGAGCAGGAGGTCATCCTGCTGGGCGCCGTCGGCGACCCGAGCGTGCCGAGCGGGACGCTGGAGCGCGGGCTGCTGCTGCGGGCCCGGTTCGCGCTGGACCACTACGTCAACCTGCGCCCGGTGAAGCTGTTCCCGGGCGTCGCGACCCCGCTGGCGGGCGTGACGGCGGAGGACGTCGACATGGTCGTCGTCCGGGAGGGCACCGAGGGCCCCTACACCGGCGTCGGCGGAGTCCTGCGCAAGGGCACCCCGCACGAGGTCGCCACGCAGGAGAGCGTCAACACCGCCTACGGCGTCGAGCGGGTCGTCCGGTACGCGTTCGAGGTCGCCGCCGCGCGGCCCCGCCAGCGCCTCACGCTCGTCCACAAGGACAACGTCCTCACCTTCGCGGGAGAGCTGTACCAGCGCGTCCTCAAGCAGGTCGCGCGGGAGTACCCGCAGGTCACGACCGACTACCTGCATGTCGACGCGGCCACGATGTTCTTCGTGTCGCAGCCGCGCCGGTTCGACGTGATCGTCACCGACAACCTGTTCGGCGACATCATCACCGACCTCGGCGCCGCGATCGCCGGGGGCATCGGGCTCGCCGCGTCCGGCAACGTCAACCCCGCCCGCACCGCGCCGTCGATGTTCGAGCCGGTGCACGGCAGCGCCCCCGACATCGCCGGGCAGGGCAAGGCCGACCCGACCGCCACGATCCTCTCCGTCGCCATGCTGCTCGACCACATCGGCGCGGGCGACGCCGCCCGCCGCGTCGAGCAGGCCGTCTCCGACGACCTCGCCGAGCGCGCCGCCTTGGGCGAGCGGCCCACGGCCCAGATCGGCGACGCGATCGCCAAGCGAGTATCCGGCTGAGGGCGCGCCTCTCTGCCGGTCCACGGGAAAGAGAACTCCGGGCGTGCCCTCGCGGCGCGCCCGGTTTAGTGTGCGCCGTGACGAACACTCTCCCGCCCCGGGTGGCCCCGCGCAGGAGGAAGAGTGGTCGGTGAAGGAGTGAGTCTGGACGAAGTACGACAATAGGGATTAGGAAGCCGCAACGGCGATGGGGCCGTGCCGGCGATCCGCGAGAGGACGAGAACCGCGATGAGCGACACCCTGGACTTCGAGATCACGCGCACGGAACGGCCCGCGACCGCCGCGGAGCGCGAGCGCGTCATGGCCGATCCCGGCTTCGGCCGCTACTTCACCGACCACATGGTCACGATCCGGTACTCCGCGGACCGGGGCTGGCACGACGCGAGACTCGAACCGTACGGGCCGATCCCGATGGACCCGGCCAGCCAGGTGTTCCACTACGCCCAGGAGCTGTTCGAGGGCCTCAAGGCGTACAAGCAGCCGGACGGCTCCATCGTGACCTTCAGGCCGTACATGAACGCGGCCCGGATGAACCGGTCCGCCCGCCGGATGGCGATGCCGGAGATCCCCGAGCAGCTGTTCGTGGACGCGATCGAGCTGCTCGTCCGCACCGACAAGGACTGGGTGCCCGACGCCGAGGGGCACAGCCTCTACCTGCGCCCGTTCATGTTCGCGACCACACGCGCGCTCGGCGTCAACAGCCCGGCGAACGAGTTCCTCTTCATGGTCATCGCGTCCCCGTCCGGCTTGTACTACCCGCGGGGCATCAAGCCGGTCTCGGTGTGGCTGTCGCAGGACTACACGCGCGCCGCGCCGGGCGGCACCGGCGAGGCCAAGACCGGCGGGAACTACGCGGCTTCTTTCGCCGGGCAGGCGCAGGCCGTCGCGGAGGGCTGCGACCAGGTCGTCTGGCTGGACGCGGTCGAGCACCGCTGGGTCGAGGAAGTCGGCTCGATGAACCTGCTGTTCGTCTACGGCTCCGGCACCCAGGCCCGGCTCCTCACGCCCGCGCTCACCGGGACGCTCCTCTCCGGCGTCACCCGCGACTCCATGCTCAAGCTGGCGCCCGACCTCGGCATCCCCGCTGAGGAAGGCAAGATCAGCATCGAGGAGTGGCAGTCCGGCTGCGAGTCCGGCGCGATCACCGAGGTGTTCGGCTGCGGCACCGCCGCGATCATCAGCCCGGTCGGCCGGGTCAAGGGCGCCGACCGCGAGTGGACGATCGGCGACGGCGAGCCGGGCGAGGTGTCGATGCGGCTGCGCGAGGCGCTGGTCGGCATCCAGTACGGCACCCGTCCCGACCCCTACGGCTGGGTCCACAAGATCGTCTGATTCCCGGCGTGACCACGGCTCCGGCACGGTGCGTGCCGGAGCCGCGCCCTTCTTACGCCACCCCTGTGTCTCATTATCTGAGACGGATGTCCCACAAACGGGAACCATGTGGCAGACTGGCGCTCATCATGCGCGACAGCCTCGTGATTATCGGCTGGCGCGCCGGCAGCAGCTAACGGGACAGCGCCGGCGCGCAGACCTCTCACGTCCGTGAGGGGTCTTTTTTGTGTCCTGGCGCAGCCCCCTGGGGGTACCACGCTATGCAAGACGACGCATTCCACGTCTACGACACCACCCTGCGCGACGGCTCGCAGCAGGAGGGGCTGAACCTCTCCGTGCCCGACAAGCTCGCCATCGCGCGGCACCTGGACGACCTTGGCGTGGGCTTCATCGAGGGCGGCTGGCCCGGAGCCAACCCCAAGGACACCGAGTTCTTCAGGCGCGCTCGAACAGAGCTCGACCTGACGCACGCGCAGCTCACCGCGTTCGGCGCGACCCGCCGGGCCGGTGTGCGGGCCGCCGACGACCCTCAGGTTGCCGCGCTGCGCGACTCCGGCGCGTCCGTCGTGACCCTTGTCGCCAAGAGTCACGACCGGCATGTCGAGCTGGCCCTCCGCACCACCCTGGAGGAGAACCTCGCGATGATCCGCGACACGGTCTCCCACCTGCGTGCGGAGGGCCAACGAGTCTTCCTGGACGCCGAGCACTTCTTCGACGGCTACAAGGCGAACCGCGCGTACGCGCTGGAGGCCGTCCGCACCGCCGCCGAGGCGGGCGCGGACGTCGTCGCGCTGTGCGACACCAACGGCGGGATGCTGCCGGACGAGCTGGCCGACGTCGTCCACGACGTCGTGTCGCTCGGCGTCCGCGTCGGCATCCACTGCCACGACGACTCCGGCTGCGCGGTCGCGAACTCGCTCGCCGCCGTGAAGGCCGGGGCGACCCACGTCCAGGGGTGCGCGAACGGGTACGGCGAGCGCAGCGGCAACGCCAACCTGTTCACCGTCGTCGGGAACCTGCAGCTCAAGCGCGGGATGCCGCTGGTCTCGGACGGGCAGCTCGCCGAGATGACGCGGATCGCGCACGCCGTCTCCGAGGTCACCAACATCGCGCCCAGCTCCCAGCAGCCCTACGTGGGCCTGTCGGCGTTCGCGCACAAGGCGGGGCTGCACGCGTCCGCCGTCAAGGTCGACCCGGACCTGTACCAGCACATCGACCCGGCCGCCGTCGGCAACGACATGCGGATGCTGGTGTCCAGCATGGCCGGGCGCGCGTCCGTGGAGCTGAAGGGACGCGAGCTGGGCTACGACCTGTCCGGCGAGAAGGCCAAGGCCGTCGTGGACAAGGTCAAGGCGCTGGAGTCCAAGGGCTACACCTTCGAGGCGGCGGACGCCTCGTTCGAGCTGCTGCTGCGCGAGGAGCTGACCGGCGTCCGGCAGCGGCATTTCGAGGTGGAGTCGTGGCGGTCGATCGTCGAGCGCCGCCCGGACGGGTCCATGGTCAGCGAGGCCACCGTCAAGCTGCACGCCAAGGGCGAGCGGATCATCGCCACCGGCGAGGGCAACGGCCCCGTCAACGCCCTCGACAACGCGCTGCGCATCGCGCTCGGCCGCCTCTACCCGGAGCTGGCGCGGCTGGAGCTCGTCGACTACAAGGTCCGCATCCTGGAGGGCGCGCACGGCACCGACGCCCGCACGCGGGTGCTCATCGAGTCCGGGGACGGCGAGCGCGAATGGGGCACGGTCGGCGTCGAGGACAACGTCATCGCCGCGTCCTGGCAGGCCCTGGAGGAGGCCGTCACCTACTGCCTCCTCCGCGCGGGCCACGAGGCGGGCTGACAGGGAATTCTCGCGGCTCAGTGGGCATTATCGGGGGCATGAGCACCGAGATCACCGACAACGCCGGGCAGGACCGCTACGAGATCAGGCTGGACGGCGAGCTCGCCGGGTTCGTCGAGTACGAGAAGGGGGAGGGCTCCGTCGCGCTCGTCCACACCGAGGTCGGGTCCGCGTTCGAGGGGAAGGGCGTCGGCGGCGCGCTCGCCCGGGGCGTTCTGGACGACGTCCGCGCGCGGGGCCTGTCGGTCGCGCCGGCGCCGATCTGCCCGTTCATCAAGAGGTGGATCGAGAAGCACCCCGACTACCAGGACCTGGTCGCCGCCTGACCCGTGGGGTTCAGACGGCGCGGAGCCGCGGCTCGCCGCCTTCGAGGGTGAGCCACGCCGACAGCGACGCCTCCTTCAGCCGCACCCGGACGCGCGCGTAGCGGCGCCCGTGTCGGCGACCCGCCGCTGCACCGCGGGCGCGTCCACCGTCCGCCGCGCCGTGATGATCGAGATGCCGGACACGCCCTTCGGCCCGCGCCGCACCGGACCCACGTGCAGTGCTGCCCGCAGCTGCATCCGGGCGGCGCCGGCGGCGCGGCGGTTGTGGCGGCGCAGCGCCACGGCCAGGTGCGCGACCATGGGGTCGACGACCGCCTCGGTAGGCGTCGCCGCGGTCCTCCTCGTAGAAGTCTCGCGGGCCCTGCGATCGTCCAACCCATAGGCGCTCGGCCCTGGGCGTCCTGTCCGGGAGTGTCGAATCCGCACGGACCGTCCCGCAGCGGCCGCAAGCCTGACGAGGAGTGATCGCCATGGAGAGCAGTGGGCGAGGCCAGGCCCGGCGCGGCGCGGGTCCGGAGACGCGAGCGGTGATGGTGTGGCCCGAGGCTCCGACCATGGGCGCTCAGCCGCGCCTGGGACGGTTCCGCTCCTCATGGCCCGTCCGCGACGGCTGGGACCAGACGGACGCGTACCCGTAGACGGCGTGTTTCCGCCATTATCGGGGTGGCTGCGCAGAAATTTCGCCGAAAGATACGAAACCGGTGGCGGATTTCGGGTGGAGCGTCCACCATGGGACCGGTACGGCACGTGTGACGGTTCCACGTGCCGTCTCTCAGTTGACCGACCTGCCGGAGTGATCTTATGCCCGTCCGACCCTGGAGCCCCGAGGACCTTGGGCGTCCGACGGATGGGACGTGGGCGGACGTGGCGTTCGGCCTCGGTGAGACCTATGAGCGCGAGGGCGACCTGGAGCAGGCCGCGGGCTGGTACCGGCGGGCCGCCGAGTCGGGCCGCGCGGACGCGGCGCTGCGGCTCGGCGCCGTGCTGGGCCGCCTGGCCGACGCGGACACCGCCGCCGACTCGGCCGAGGACCTGCTGGCCGAGGCCACGCGCTGGCTCAGCGGCGCGCAGGACGCCACCACCCCCGACGCCATCGAGCTGATCACCGACATGCTCAACCGGCAGCTGCGGCAGGCGGCGCGGCGCGGGCTGGAACCCTCCCCGACCGGCTGACGCCTTTCGGATACCTCCCGGTTCGTCATGAACCGAACCCCCATGCCCGTCGTCGGACTTCATGAGATCGACGACAGTGGAGGGTGGACGAGTTGAGCGGCGAGGAGCCCGGGTACGTGCCCCCGGACCACAAGACCACCGCCGAGTTCCGCGTCCCCGGAAGGCCCGCGGATCCCCGGGCCGCCGCTGGGCCGGGGCCCGAGGCGACCATCGTCGACGAACCCGTGGACGATCTCATCGACCCCGGCGTGACCTCCCAGGACGCGGCATCCGAGGACAGCCCACCGGTCACGTTCACCGATATGCCGGTAGACGACCTCGTCGCGGACGCCGATGTCGAGGGCCCGGCAGAGCCCGCGAACGTGACGCTCCAAGACGTCCCGGCGGACGACCTGGAGGACGACGCGGTAGACGATCCGGAGGACGATCCAGAAGATCACGCCTCCGTGACCGTCTCCGACATTCGCGTGCCACCGAAGGTGATGGCATTCGAGATGCCCGGCCAGGACGCGCCTCAGGCAGAGCCGGTCACGGTGCCCGAGGAAGAGCAGGCGCCGCCTCCGGCCGCCGGACCACAGGCGGCGCGGCCCGTGGTCGGGGAAGCGCCCTGGACGGAGCAGTTCGGCGCGGAGTCGGAGTCGACGAACCCCGGCAGTGAAACTCCCGCGCAGGGGCAGGCGCAGGCGCCAGCGCAGGCGCAGGGGCAGGCACACGCGTACGCGCCGCCGCCTCCCGCCGAAGCGACAGTGCCGCCGTCGTACGAAGCGACCGCCCCGGCGGTACCGCCCGTCGCATCGCCGTCCGGGGGAGTGCCGCCGGTCGGGCCGTCCGGGCAGCCTGGGCAGTCCCGCTCGGGACGTCCGCTGCTGCTGCTCGTGCTGATCGGCATCGTGCTGCTCGTCGCCATCGCCGCGGTCGCGGTGCTGCTGTACAACCGGGGCTCCGAGACGACGGGGAAGGCCGCGCCGGCACCGTCGTCGGCGTCCGCCGCCCCGACGTCGCCCGGCGATCCCGGCGGGCCGCCGCCGGGTGAGGCGCCCGCGACGCCTCCGCAGACCGCCGGGCCCTCGGGCGGGGCGCCCGGCCAGCCGACCCAGGCCCCGGCCGCGCCGAGCGCGCCGATCGGCCCCGTGCTGGACGGCGAGGGCATCACGTACCAGCTCGTCCAGCAGAGCCAGGGGTACTTCGAGGGCAAGATGGTGATCACCAACCGCACCGGCAAGCCGATGCGGACGTGGCGTCTCACGTTCCAGGTCCCCGGCGCGGTGGTGAAGAACATCTGGGGCGCGCGGCTCGTCAGCGGCGGCTCGAGCGTCGAGATCAGGAACCTGGACGGCGCGCCCGCGATTCCGCCGGGCGGGACATGGGACGTCCAGTTCGGCGCGTCGGGACCGACGTCCACCCCGAAGGGCTGCGAGCTCAACACCCGGCCCTGCGGCTTCTGACGGCCCGATCCGAAGGCGGGTTCAGGGGTGCCGGAGGTGTGTCCCTGGCAGGGGCTAGGCTCTCGACCATGCGTATCGCCAGGTTCTCCACCGATGAAGGCATGTCCTTCGGGGTGGTGGAGGAGAACACCGTCGCCGCCATCGCGGCCCACCCGTTCGGTGATCTGACGTTCACCGGGCAGCGTCTCCCGCTCGCCGACGTCCGGCTGCTCGCGCCGATCCTGCCCAGCAAGGTCATCGCGATCGGCAAGAACTACGCCGACCACGTCCGCGAGATGGGCGGTGCCGCGCCACCCGCCGAGCCGGTGGTGTTCTCCAAGCCGTCCACCGCCGTGATCGGCCCGGGCGAGGCGGTCGCCTACCCGCAGAAGCTGTCGGAGCGGGTCGACTTCGAGGGCGAGCTGGCCGTCGTCATCGGCCGGATGTGCCGCGAGGTCCCGGCGTCCCGCGCCGCCGACGTCATCCTCGGCTACACGTGCGCGAACGACGTCACGGCCCGCGACCTGCAGGAGAAGGACGGGCAGTGGACGCGGGCCAAGGGCTTCGACACGTTCTGCCCGATCGGCCCGTGGATCGAGACGGAGGTCGACCCCGCCGACCTGGCCATCACCACGACCGTCAACGGGGAGGTCCGGCAGGACGCCCGCACGTCCCTGCTGCTGCACGACATCCCGGCCCTGGTCGAGTACGTCAGCCAGGTCATGACGCTGCTGCCCGGAGACCTCATCCTCACCGGCACGCCCGCCGGGGTGGGGCCGCTGGAGATCGGTGACGAGGTGACCGTCACCGTGGAGAACATCGGCAGCCTCACCAACCGCGTCGTCGCCCGCGACTGAAGGGGAAGGTCATGGCTGCCGGCGAGGTGAGCGGCTTCAGCGGCTTCACCGATGAGGCGTTCTCGTTCTATGAGGGCTTGCAGGTCGACAACAGCAAGGCGTACTGGACGGCCCACAAGGAAACGTACGAACGCCATGTGCGCGAACCCTTGACGGAGCTGTGCGCCGAGCTTGAGGAAGAGTTCGGCGCGGTCAAGCTCTTCCGTCCGTACCGCGACGTCCGGTTCAGCAAGGACAAGACGCCGTACAAGACGCATCAGGGCGGTCATACGAGCGAGGGGTTCTACGTCCAGGTCGACGCCGACGGGCTGATGGTCGCGGGCGGCATGTACGCGCCCTCGCCCGACCAGCTCCGCCAATACCGTGAAGCGGTCGGTTCGGACGTCTACGGCCCGGAGCTCCAGGGCATCGTGGACGACCTGCGCTCCGCCGGGATGGAGATCGCGGGGGACCGGCTCAAGACCCGTCCGCGCGGCACGCCCGACGACCATCCACGGCTGGAACTGCTGCGCCACCGCTCCCTGTACGCCCACCAGGGCTGGCCCGCCGACCCGTGGATGGAGACTCCAGAGGTGGTGACGCGCGTCCGAGACTCGTGGCGCCGCCTACGCCCCCTCGTCGACTGGGGACGACGCCACATAGGCCCACCCGACTTCACCCGCTGACGGGCCGCTCCCGTGACGGGCCGCTCCCGCTGACCGGCTCGCTGATCGATCGGCCCGCTGGGCGGCGGTGCGGCGTCACCCGCTGAACGCGTCCGGCGGGACGCGGGCCCCGGTCTGGGGGGTCACACCGTCCCAGTGCTCCACCTCGTCCAGCGCCCACTCGGCCCAGCGCAGCAGCAACGCGTTCTGCTCCCGCAGGAGCTTCGCGGGGAGCGCGATCACGGGGAGCCGCTCGGGATACGGGCCGCCCTCCTCGTACTCGGCCATCCTGGCCTCGGTGATGGCGACGCGCCGCTCGGCGTCGTCCCGTATGCGCCGCAGCGTCGTGCGCAACTGCTCCAGGTCGCCGTGGTCGGCGAAGGCCACCTTGAGCAGGGCCTCGAACTCCAGCACGGGACCGGCGCCGGGCTCGTCCAGCCACTGCCGCAGACTGGCCCGTCCCTCTTCGGTGATCTCGTAGACCGTGCTCCTGCGCCGCCCCGTGTACTCGGTGCGCGACCGGGCCAGCCCGTGCTCGACCAGCTTCTTCGGCTCCTCGTAGAGGACGCTCTCCGCGCGCGGCCACACCGGCTGCATGGCCCGCTTCATCTGCTCCTTGAGCTCGTACGTCGTCCAGGGCCGGACGGCCAGCAACGACAGGATCGCGAAGGACGTCGTCGTCAGTTCCCGTGCCATGGGCCTTGACGATACTCCGATCCGGAGTATCGTCGATACTCCGGATCGGAGTAAAGGAGTGCGCATGCCGCCGCCGGTCACCGGCTTTTCCCACCTCGCCCTCACCGTCACGGACCGTGACAAGAGCGTCCAGTGGTACGGGGACGTCCTCGGCTTCACCCCGTTCTACGTGCAGGACGACGACCGCCGGCTGGAGACGATCTGCATCCTCCCCGACGGCCTGACCGTCCTCGGCCTCCTCCAGCACCGGGACGCCGCCGGCCCCTTCGACCACCGCCACGCCGGCCTCGACCATCTCTCCTTCGCCGTCACAGACCGCGCGGCCCTCGAAGACTGGTACACCCGCCTCGTCGGACTCGGCGTCACCTGCTCGCCGGTCGCCGAGACGCCGTTCGGGCCCGTCCTGTGCTTCCGCGACCCCGACGACATCCAGCTCGAACTCTTCGCCATGGAACCCGCGGGCCGTCCCGCGGACCCCTCCACAGACTCGCCTGGATGACGCCCGGCCGGGCCGGGTCGACGGGGGCTCCGGCCCGGCGGGCCGGCTGCGTCAATCGTTTTGGTCGCAGTCCCAAGGTCCTGTATTCTCATCGAGGCGCGAGCGACCCAGCCCCCAACGGCACGGGCGCCCGTACCTCACTGGGGTATGGTGTAATCGGCAGCACGAGTGATTCTGGTTCACTTAGTCTAGGTTCGAGTCCTGGTACCCCAGCTGCGTCCGCGTTCAACGGACACACGCCCCCGTCGTCTAGTGGCCTAGGACGCCGCCCTCTCAAGGCGGTAACGGCGGTTCGAATCCGCTCGGGGGTACCCCTAATCGACGGCCTCTGGCCGTCTTCGCCGGACTTCGTGTCTATCTGGGGGGCGACCCCCAGACCCCCGATGTGGTGGCTCCGCCCCCACGCCCCCTTGTGGTTGCGGTCGCTGTCGAACGCACGGCTACCTTAGGCGCGGCTCCTGCAGGGCTTGTATCTGCATCATCCAAGAACCCTGGGTTCGTGCTCGGGCGTGGTGTGCGGAAACCCGGTCGAGGCGGTGAGCGGCGTCCGGTAAGGTGGGTGGGGCCCGAGCGGGAGATCGCGCGGGCGCACTGGCAGGCCCCCGTCGTCTAGTGGCCTAGGACGCCGCCCTCTCAAGGCGGTAACGGCGGTTCGAATCCGCTCGGGGGTACGCGAGGACGCAGCCGCAGATCGTCAGATCTGCGGCTTTTTGCTTTGTGACGGTCAACGCTGGTCAGCCCCGCGCGGCTTCGTTGCCGGCGTTCACCGGGGCGAAGGCGGCGCGGGTGACATCACGTTCCAGAGTGGCCGCCTGGAAGCCGTACGTTTCTATCGCGTCCACCCGGATGATCAGGCAGAACTGTTCGACATTCTCCAGGGACTCGGCCAGATCGCGGTGCTGGCGCTTCAGGAAGTGGACGGCGGCGCGGTTGGAGATGGCGGTCTGCCCGCAAATGAGGAAGACGGGCCGAGAACCGGGATCGGGACGGAATTTGGCCACCAGAACACGTTCTCGCTGACCGGGCTCATACCGAAAAGCTCACCATCGATCAGGAACGCCATCGAGTCGTCGTCCCGGCTGAAGGGGAGGACGGTGACGCCGGGCAGGTGCGCGGCCAGATGCCCCCCGGTCCGCGGATTGGACCCGCCGCTCGGACCGCCGATGCAGAACTCGGTACTGGAGCCGTTACGCTCCCGGAACTCCCGCGCCCGGCGGATGGTGACGGGACTGCCCAGTTCCCGTCCTAGCATGGCGATCTCGACGAGCGCGTAGACGTCGTCCTGGGCCATGCTCCCGGGCTTGCTGTACTTGTCGTTCATCACCACGACACAGGGCGCACCACCTTCGAGACCGAAGAAATCGGCCCTCCGGTTCAGCATCCGCGCCTGCTTCGTGCGGTTCAGCGCCCATACGCCGCCGCTCAAGACACTGGTCACCAGGCCGATCAGGACGTTGAGCAGCGCTGCCGACATAGGTCCTTCCCCAGGCTCGCACGCCGACCCCCGGAGATTGGCGGCAACTGGACGGTTCCAGGCAAAGGCAAGCCTATTGCACGGCCCTGCCGAGAGGGGGCCCTAGGAGGTCCCACCGATTGCCCGCTATGTCGACGAACACGGCGACCTGCCCATAGGGCTCAGTACGTGGTGCGGTCACGAAGTCCACGCCTGCGGACTTCATACGCTGGTGGGCCTCGTCGAAGTCATCTACACGGAGGAAGAACCCGACGCGACCCGCGACCTGCTCTCCGACGACGGCGGACTGGCGGTCGCCGTCCGCGCGGGCCAGCAGGATTCCGGTCTCGGCGCCCGGCGGCCGGACGACGACCCATCGTTTCGGGCGGCCGTCGTTGGTGCGCGATGGCGAGTCCTCGACCAGATCGAAGCCAAGGGCATCGGTGAAGAATTCGATGGCGCGGTCGTAGTCGTCCACAACGATCGCGATCAAGTCGAGCCGCACCCCACCAGACTAGAAGGCGCCCCTCTCCGGTCGTCCAGCACGGATGTCAGTGGGCGGCGGTAGCGTCGCGGGGCATGGAGTTTCGTTCAGCGTTTCCCATGCTGGCCTGCGATGATCTGCAGCGCTCTCTTGAGTTCTACCGTGATGCACTCGGCTTCCAGGAGACCTACCGGTTCGAGGACGACGGGAAGCCAACCTTCGTCGCACTCCGACTGGGCGACGGCTCGTCCATCGGCCTGGGCGTGGTCCCGGACGGCGGAGCAGGCATTCACGGGCTGCCACAACGACCGATCTCCGGCCGCTTCTTCGAGCTGTGCGTGTACTGCGACGACGTCGATTCCTCGATCGAAGAGCTGGCCGCCCTCGGACATCCGGTCCTCATGCCGCCCGCCGACACCCCTTGGGGCGAGCGCATCGCCTACGTCGCCGACCCCGACGGCCACCCGGTAATGGTGACAGCCACCAAGACATGAAGGGGCAGGTTGGCGTCAGGCCGTCGCGGGAGCGGCCGCCTGGATAGCCGCGCGAAGGCTGGCGGCTGCCACCAGCAGAACGGCCCCGTCCGGGTCCTTACTGTCCCGCACCGCCACCGCACCCACCAGCCGGGCCAACTCGACGCAGTCACCACTGTTGGAGCCGCTGTGGCTGCTCTTGCGCCACTTGACGTTGCTCAGGTCCATGCTTCTTGGCTGCCCGCCACGTCCCTGACATATGTGGCGTGGACGTTGGTGCCCTCGCCCGTGACGTCTGTGCAAGGCGAGTCTGGACGAGGGCCGATTGGGGGCGTCTAGCGGATTGTGGACGCCGACTTAATGGCCGCGCGAAGGTTGGCGGGTGCCAGCAGCAGGACGGCCCCATCCGGGTCCTTGCCGTCCCGGACAGCCACCGCGCCGGGAAGCATGGCCAACTCGACGCAGTTACCGCCATTGGATGCGCTGTGGCTGCTCTTATGCCAATTGGCGTTTCTCAGGTCCATTTCTCCTGGGCCACCTTTCTGATCAACTCGCGTGACATCTGTTCCGTGAGTGCCTGTGAGCGGAGGGCAACCAGAGTTTTCGTCAGGACGGACAGGTCTGCGGGGTCGTGGTCAAGCGGGTGCTGCGGGCTGTGGCGGGGGTGCGGACGTTCGTGCGGCTTGTGGTGGGCGGGTGGGGTGTGGACGACTTCGTCCCCTGCCTGATCGCGGGCGAGCTGGTCACCAACGCTATCCGGTACGCGATCGGGCCCGAGGACGAGGCGATCTTCCGCATCGGGCGGACGCCCGAGGGCGTGGTGTGGGTCGAGGTTCAGGATGCTGGGGAGCCCGGCCGCTGGCGGGTGACGCGGGCAAGGTCGTCTTCGCGGTTCTCAACGCTTGAAGGCGAAGCGGAGGGACGGCTCGTTTCCGTCCCTCCGCGTCCTTGAGGCACGTAAAGTCTTAGCCGTTCATTCGCGTGCCGAGAGGGGCGGGCCGTGGCCAGTGACCCACGCCACCAGGTCTTCGTGAGTTCGACTTTCACCGATCTTGTGGAGGAGCGCAGGCACGTCATGCAGGCGCTCCTGGAACTCGATTGCATACCTGCGGGGATGGAGCTCTTCCCCGCCTCCGATGACGATTCCTGGACGCTCATCAAGCAGGTCATCGACGAGTCGGACTACTACATCGTCATCGTGGGCGGCCGCTACGGATCCGTGCACGACACCACCGGCATCTCCTACACCCGGATGGAATACGAGTACGCGCGGGACTCCGGGAAGCCGATAATGGGATTTCTCCATGGTGATCCTGGAAGCATCCCGATGGAGCGCAGTGAGGTATCCGAAACCGGGCAGAAGGCACTCGCCTCGTTCCGCGAACTCGTCGGCCAGAAGCTGTGCAAATTCTGGAAGACTCCGGAAGACCTGGGCGGGGCGGTGAGTCGGGGCATGGTCCGGCTGCGGCGATCGCATCCGATGCCCGGCTGGGTGCGCGCCGACACCCATGGCGACGTCGCGCTCCGCGAGCGCATCATGGAACTCGAAACCGAACTCACCTCGTTGCGGTCCAGCATCGGTCGACGGTCGATATCACGGAACTCGATCCTGGAGGGAGGTGATGAATCGATAACAGTTGTATTTGAACCGAAATACTCGGCTCGGATGACGTGGAACGAAATATTCCTCGCGATGACCCCGATTGCCCTGCGCTTAATTGACCCGCAATCTCTTCAGTATCAAATCGGTCAATTATTGAGCGCACAATGGGGGTTTGAAAACGTCATATATCCGACCGACAAAAGCACCACAAAATTCTCATCTTCATGATCGCTTCCGGCATCTTGGAACGGCACGAGCATGACTATCGTTTTACCGAACGTGCCATCGGGCTAGCGGCGGCTCTGCAACTTCAGCAAGAGCGGGAGAGTGACGCGCCGGCGTCCGATCCTTCTCACTGAGCTGAGAGGAAGTCTTCTATTTCCTTGATGTTCAGGTTGGCGGCCAGGGTCGGGTGGATGACGAGGCGGAGCTGGTCGGCTATGACCGCTTCGCGGCTGGCGGCCATGTAGGAGATGAGGATCAGGCGGATCAGGTCGCCGGGTGGCAGGTTGCTGATCCGGGCGAGGCCCGTCCCGAGGACGGAGACGGAGACGGTTCTCCGTTCGCCGTGGCGGCGGACGGCCTCCCAGATTTCGGAGAGGCTTTGCCACAGGTGGTCGAGGGTCGAGTGGACGACGTTGCCGTTGTCCGAGGTGGCATAGGCGGCGCAGAAGAACCTCCTGTCCCTTTCGCCTATCACGGCGACGGTCCCGACCGGGTATCTCGCCAGCTTTCCCTGTGGACGGTCGGCGCGTGATTCCAGCCGGGCCGGTTGGACGTCCCGGAGAGCCTTCTCAAGGTCCTCGTCCAGGCGCGGGAGGTCGCCGCTGTACTCGCGGTGGAGCATCTGGCCCTGGATGCTGTGCGGGGCTATCACGGAGGTGGTGTCGGTGTCGAAGGTGTCGTTCACACCGACGATGAGGTGTCCGTCCTGGTCGAAGAGGTCTCCGATGACGATCGTGATCGTCGTCCCGGGGATGGGGAAGTAGCGGGAGAAGGATTTGCGCGGCCACACCCGGACCGTGGCGATCGTGCAGCAGCCGAGGAGGGCGGCGCCGAGGTAATAGGCGCCGAACGGCTTGAAGGGGTCATTGAACAATGCCTCGATCAGCCCGGCCGCGGCCGAGGCGATTCCGAAGCACGTCAAGAACGTGACGGCCCACAACTGGAGCGTTCTTCCCGAGAGGAGGGTCTCATGCGCGACACCGGGAGTCAGCATTGTTCCTGCCTCCCGGTGATCGCCGCATGGCCCGAGCTACTGACGTTTTCTCAGCGAAATGATCTGCGCGAAGTAGCCACGAAGCGCGCTCAGGGGACGGGCCCGGTGTCGAGCCGTAGATGCACACAGACGTGAAGCCTCTGGTAGGACAGGTCTCACCACAAG
>NZ_VCKW01000059.1 GCF_005889715.1 Actinomadura soli | reverse complement strand
GCCCCGGTGGGGGTGGGCGGACGCCCGGCGGTCGCAATCGGACGGGCGGCAATCGCAATCGCGGTGGCCAGGACCCGCGTGCGACGAGCAGGCAGCCGAACGGCCGGACGACCACGAACGACCCGATCGACGTCGTCACGGGCGAGGTGCTGCTCGGTCAGACCGATGTGGAGCTCGCCGGGGCGCTCCCGCTCGTCCTCGAACGCACTCATATCTCCACGTACCGCGACGGGGGGCTCTTCGGGCGGTCGTGGGCCTCGACGCTGGACCAGCGCCTGGAGCTGGACGCCGACGGCGTGTACTTCCTGGCCGCCGACGCGATCATCCTGAAGTATCCGCAGGCGGTGGTGCCGAAGGTGCAGTTCCGTCCGGTGGAGGGTCCGCAGTGGCCGCTCGTCATGACGTCCGGCGGCGGCTACGAGCTCACCGACCCGTATCTCGGCCGGACGCTGCACTTCCCCGCGCCCGGAGACGAGCACGGCTGGTCCCGGCTGCCGGTGACCGCCATCACCGACCGCAACGGCAACCGCATCGACTTCGTGTACGAGGACCAGGTCCTTCGCGAGATCCGGCATTCGGGCGGCTACCGCATCGCCGTGGAGACCACCGCGCTGGACGCGGGCGGCCCGGACGTCCCCGCATTCGTCCCGTCGGAGCGGCGGGTCACGTCGCTCAGGCTGCTCACGGACGCGGCGGATGGTGAGGCCGTTCCGCTCCTGCGATTCGGCTACGAGGACGGCCATCTCACGGAGGTGATCGACTCCTCGGGGCGTCCTCAGCGCTTCACCTACGACGACGGCCGGCTGACCGGCTGGCACGACCGCAACGGCTTCTGGTACCGCTACGACTACGACGAGGAAGGCCGGGCCGTCCGCGGGCACGGTTCGGGCGGGTTCCTGGACGCCGCACTCGCGTACTCGCCGGAGACGCGGACGACCGTCGTCACCGACGCGCTCGGCCGCTCCATCACCTACCAGTACAACGAGGCGTTCCAGATCATCGCCGAGACCGACCCGCTCGGCGCGACCGTCCGGTCCGAATGGGACCGCTACGACCGCCTCCTGGCGCGCACCGATCCGCTCGGGAACGTCACCCGCTACACATACGACGAGCGGGGGAACATGACGTCCGTCGTGCTCCCGGACGGGTCACGGCGCACGGCCCGTTACAACGAGCTGAACCTCCCCGTGGAGATCGTCGAACCGTCCGGTGCGACCTGGCTGCGCGGCTGGGACGAGCGCGGGAACCTCGTCCGGGGGACGGACCCGTCCGGCGCGGTCAGCACCTATGCCCGCGACGAGTACGGGAACCTGACCGCGTTCACCGACCCCCTCGGCGAGACCACGCACACCACCTACAACGCGGCGGGGCTGCCCGTGTCGGTCACCGACCCTGGGGGTGCCAGGACGCTCTACAGGTACGACGCCGCCGGCAGGGTGTCGGAGGCGATCGACCCCCTGGGCGGCGTCACCCGGTTCGGCTGGACGCCCGACGGGAGGCCCGCGTGGCGTGCGCTGCCCGATGGCGCGACCGAGCACTGGCGCTACGACGCCGAGGGCAACCTGGTCGCCCACACCGACGAGGCGGGCCTGGTGACCCGGTGGGAGTTCGGGGCGTTCGACGTCCCCACGGCGCGCGTCGAACCGGACGGCACCCGGCTGGAGTTCGAGCACGACGCCGAGCTGAGGCTCGCGTCGGTCACCAACCCGCAGGGCCTCAGCTGGCGGTACGAGTACGACGCGATCGGCAACCTGCTCCGCGAGGTCGACTTCGACGGCCGCGCGGTCGAGTACGCCTACGACGATGCCGGACGCCTGAAGGAGCGCACGAACGGCGCCGGGCAGACGGTCGCGTTCACCCGCGACGCTCTCGGCCGCGTCGTCGAGCGGCGCGCGGACGGCACCGTCACCGTGTTCGGCTACGACGCCGACGGACGGCTGGAGCAGGCCACGGCGCCCGGCGCGGAGCTGCGCTTCGAGCGCGATCCGCTCGGCCGGGTCACCGCCGAGATCTGCAACGGACAGGCCGTGGTGTCCGGCTACGACGCGGCGGGACGGCGCACGCTGCGCCGCACGCCGTCCGGTGCGGAGAGCCGCTGGTCGTACGACGCGGCGGGACGCGCTGTGGGGCTCGCGACCGGCGGGCAGGACATCGCGTTCGAGCATGACGGGGCAGGGCGTGAGGTCCAGCGCAGGATCGGGGCGGGCGCCATCCTCGCCCAGCAGTGGGACGCCAACCACCGGCTGACGTCCCAGACCGTGTGGGGCGCACCCGCCCCGGCGGGCCCCGCACCAGCGGGACCCGCGCCGGGCCAGGCGCGGCTGCTTCAACACCGCACGTATGCCTATCGGGCGGACGGCGTCCTCACCGCCTCGACCGACCGGCTGACGGGCGACCGCACGTTCGCCCTCGACTCCCATGGCCGGGTCACCGCGGTGAACGCGCAGGGATGGAGCGAGCGTTACGCCTATGACGCCTCTGGCAACCTCGCCGAGGCGCACTGGCCCGAGCCCGGTGGGCCTGAGGCCGCCGGGAGTCGCGAATACTCCGGCATGCGGCTCCTGCGGGCGGGCTCGACGCGGTTCGAGTACGACGCGCAGGGGCGCGTCGTGCTCCGTCAGCAGGCGCGGCCGTCCTCGAAGCCCGCGAACTGGCGGTACGAGTGGGACGCCGAGGACCGGCTCATCGGGGTGCGGACGCCAGACGGGCAGCACTGGCGGTACCGGTACGACCCGCTCGGCCGCCGGATCGCGAAGCTGAGGCTCGCACCGGACGGAAAGGGAATCGCCGAACGGCTCGACTTCGTCTGGGACGAGGCGGTACCGGCCGAGCAGATCCACCGCACCTGGTCTGCGAGGCAGAACGCCTATGTCGGAAGCGGCACGGTCTGGGAGTACGAGCCCGAAACGCTCCGTCCGGTCACGCAGACAGAGCGCATCCCGGCCAGTGACGAATGGATCGACCAGCAGTTCTACGCGATCGTCACGGACCTGGTCGGCACCCCGAGGGAGCTGGTCTCCCCCGACGGGGCCGTCGCATGGCACCCGGTGACGACTCTCTGGGGGACGGAACTCTCCAGCACCGGGCCCGCCTCATGCCCGCTCCGTTTCCCGGGCCAGTATCACGACCCCGAAAGCGGCCTGAACTACAATTTCCACCGCTTCTACGATGCCAGTACCGCCCGATACGAGAGCAGCGACCCGCTCGGGATCGAACCCGCGTTCAACCCCTATGCCTACGTGCGGAACCCGCTCGCCGAGATGGACCTGCTCGGCCTCGCCCCCTACTATTCGGCGCAGTCGCGCAGGCACGTCTACACGCATGGGCACGCCGCGAACTCCCCGCCACAGCAGGGTAAGAGCCGATTCCGCCCGACGGAGGGCGGCAGCAAGTTCACCAACGAGGTCGTCAACCACCCCAACGTGCAAGTCACGCACCAGGGGAACGGCCGCGTCAAATACGAGGTGCCCAATCTGGGCCGCGGGTTCACGGGCTGGGACAGGCACGGCAACCGCGTCTACGGCGGCCGCGTGATCGTCGAGGGGCAGAACCCCGCGTCCTGGTCCACGTATGCCCCTGACGAGGTCGTGACCCAGTTTCCGGTATAACGGGACCATGGCAGAGTTCACCAGCTACCTCGACGCCCCGGTCGACTATTCGCAGTCGTTCAGCGACCGCATCGCCCGGCTGGGCGCCGAACTTTCCACCGAACTGTCGCATTCTCTCTCGCACGACGACGACATGAACTATAACGCGGGTCAGAAACTGTCCCTTTATCTGACCGCGGACGGTCGTCCGACCGATGACGCCCGGGCGGCGAACCATGCGCTTTCTATTTGGATCTCGTCCAAGGGGCCGTTTTGGACGGCCATCGTCCATCGCGGGCCCGAAGGCGAGCTGACCTGGTACCCCGGTTCCGTGTCCGCCGTCCGGGAAACCCCCGCAGGGAACCAGATTCTGGAGACCATAGACCGCTTTATGGCGTCACACGATCTGACCCTTGTGCCCGAAGAGGCCCTCGGCCAACCGGCCGAAGGCCACGAGACAGAAATGGACGGCGCACCCGCCACGGTCCGCGACGTCCTCTTCTGCGAAATCTGCTGACCAAGGTCTGGGAGCCATCAGGATGGCTGACGCCGAAGACGTTCGCCGGTTGGCGTCCGCGCTGCCTCATGTGGTCGAGATCGACAGTGACGGCTTCGATTTCCGGGTCGGCGGCAAAGGGTTCGTCTGGTCCTATCCTGAGCGCAGACCGGGTAAGCCGCGCGTCATCCGGACCGATGTCGCCGTGCTGTACGTCGGCGACGAGGCGGAGAAGCAGGCATTGCTGCTCGGTGAGCCCGAACGGTTCTTCACCACACCCGCTTACGACGGGATGCCCCTCGTCATGCTGTGGCTGGACAAGGTGGACCCAGACCGTCTGGAAGAGCTCATCACCGACGCCTGGCGCATGCGCGCGCCGGATACGATCGCCGCCGACCTCGACACCACGGCCGACTAACTCGCCGGGAACGGTGCCGCCTCGCGGCTGCCGACTGTCAGAGCTGGCCGGATGGGGGCGTCATCATCGGTGTGTCGATCAGGGTGTCGAAGCGGAGGCCGCTTGAGGCTTCGCCGCGGCCCGCGCCGCGGTGGGCGCTGAGCCAGAGCACTACGCGGCCGTCCCGCCAGCGGGTTCGGTTGAAGGCGACGGACAGGCGGGTGCCCGCCTGCGGCACTTCCTCCTCGTTGACGAAGTACTGCTTTCCCGCGTCGAAACCGTGGCGCAGGAGAGTGGTGCGGGCCGGGACGGGCTGGCCGTCGACGACGCTGGGCATCGCCGCGCGCTGCAGTTGGATCTCGCGGTTGTCGCCTGGCACGCGCACCGGGATGAACGGGATCCAGTGCTCCGGGATGGCGTTCATCGCCTGGTAGGAAATGGGGGCGCGCGGTGGGTCCTCTTCGTCGGACGCCGGTTCCGAGTGTCGCCGGCGGAATACCAGGGCCTCGGCCGCGGCCTCGCTGCCGCGGCGTGGTTCGCCGGTCGGCATCCGGACGGTCTGCTCGATGCCCCAGACCAGGTTGGCGTTCTCGTCGCGGATCAGCAGGACCTCTTCCAGCGCGGGGCCCTCGGCGACCTTCGGGACGCTCGGCGGCAGCAGGAGGTCGGTGTCCGCGGGCACGTGGGCGGTGCCGATGGTGTCCAGGGTGAACATCGACCAGCGCCGCTGGTCCTCGTCGTCGCCGGCGCCGGCGGGGGTGATCCAGAGTTTCTCGCCGAAGACGTCGGTGACGACCAGGCCGCGGATCTTGTTCATCGTGCCCGCGGGCAGGTCGCAGGGCAGTTGGTACCAGTCGTTGCTGAACACCAGCGCGAACTCCAGGAAGATCAGGCGCGCCAGGTCGGTGCTGTCCGGGCGGACGGCGGCGAAGTTGGTGCGTCCGTCCTCGATCGCCCACCAGCGCGGCAGCGGCATGCCCGAGAAGCGGACCGGGGCCGGGAAGACCGTGCGGCTGAGCGTCTTCTCCGGGGGCTTCGTCCCGCCGAGGGGCGGGCCGGGGTCGACGGAGAAGGCGTGCCAGTCCAGTTCGCCGCCCGGGTACTCCTGGGCGGTGACGACCTTCTCGCCGCCGCCGGGTACCGAGCCGGAGACGGAGAAGCGGTGTTCGAGGCGGCGCGGGTCCCAGGTGGCGTCGCCGTCGGGGCGTTCGGCGGTGATGCCGGTCGGCTGGTCGATCAGCGCGTCGAACCAGGCGACCAGGCGCTTGCCGAGATTGTTGAGCGTGGTGCGGTGCAGCAGGCCGTTGATGCCGTCGGCGGCGTTCCCGCCGCCCTTGATGTGCCGGTAGAGCAGGTAGCCGTCCATCCGGCGGCCGGCGATCGTCTGCATCGTCGCCCAGACCTCGGGATGCGCGAGCCGGGCGGTGTCCTCCTTCGCGGGGTGCTCGGGGTCCGGCAGCGCGATGGGGTACTTGGCGATGTACTGCCGCTCGAAGCGGAAGAGGTCCAGGCCGAGGAGGTTGTGCTTGCCGAGCAGCTTCAGCCACCGGTGGCCGATCAGCACGCGCAGGTCGAAGGCGATCTCCTCGTCGCCGAACGCGAACGGCAGCGGCCGCCGTTCGGCCATGGTCTCCAGCGGCCGGTCGGTGGGCAGGTCCTCGGGCGGGCCGCCGTGCGGGCGGAACCGGGTGGGGCGCGAGGGGCTGACCGAGTAGGTGGCGGTGACGGGCGAGCCCGCGTCCGTGCCGCGGAACTCGCCGAGCTGCCACTGCCGGGTCAGCATCCACAGCGGGTCGCGCACCTCGACGCGCAGCGCCCGCTCGAAGTCGGCGGTGCGGGGGCGGCCCTCCAGCCGGTTCCACACGCCCACGGTCGGGTGGCGGCGTCCGGCGAGGTCCTCGGCGAACGTCGGCGGGACGGGGTTCGGCTCATTCATGGGCGGCCCTCCAGCGCAGGTTGGCGATCGCGAGGTCGGTGCCGATGGTGATCTGCCTGCGGGTCGCGGACAGCACCGTGGCCGGGAGCAGGTGGGCGTAGGCCGTGCCGCCGAGATGCTCCGGCTCGACGGCGCGGGTCTTCGCCAGCTCGAACGTCTCGACGATCGCGTCGATCAGGTCGCCGGGCGTCCAGTGGCCGGCGGGGTCGCGTACCGGCGGGACGACGAGGAGCATCGCCTGCGGGGGTTCGGCGTCCGGGCCGTCGTAGTGCATCGCGATGCCGGTGGTCTCGCGCTCGGCCGGGATCACCTCGGTCCATTCGTCGAACACCAGCCCGCACTGGTCGCCGGCCAGCGGGGACGTGTAGTGCGCGGTGAACAGCAGCCGGTCCTCGCCGAGCGGGTCGGGCAGGTTCGGGTCCTTCGCGAACTCCATGGCCAGCCAGTGGTCGCCCGCGACGTACGGCAGCTGGACGGGCGACAGCGCCGGCTCCTTCCAGCCGAGGACGCCGAGCAGCCCACCGGGCCCGAGGAGCCCCCCGGCGAGGGTCACGGTCTTCTCCCACAGCCGCGGCTTCTCCCGGACGCGGGCCATGCCGTGCAGCCAGTCGTCGACGGGGAAGTCCCGCGCGGGCGTGAGGTGCGCGACGAGCTTGTCGCTGTCGTTGCGCGCCTTGCTCCACTGCTGGAGGAGCTGGCTCGGCGGGGTGAACTGGGGCACGGCCAGGACGTCCTCGCCGAGCATGGCCTTGAGCGCGTCGATCGCGGCCCGCACCCGGTCTGGGCCGGGGAGCGCCTTGTCGTAGATTCCGAGGGCCGCGGTCGCGGCCTCGCGGCGCGCGGACAGCTCGTCTTTCAGTTTCCCGGCGCGGGTGAGGAGGTCGCCGCCGAACGCGACCACCTGGTCTTCGTAGGGCGTGAGGTCGAGCCCGGCGGGATCGACGTCGGTCAGCGGCAGGAGTGCCGCGACCTCGGCGAGCAGGCCGCTCAGGGTCGTCTTGTTGGTCTTGGCTATCCGCGTCAGCTTCTTCAGGCGCTCGTCGAAGTCGTCCCGGAGGTCGTCCACGCGGTCTCGGAGGTCGTCCACGTCCGGTGGGCGCGGGCCCGGCCGGGTGGTGAGCAGGCCCTCGGCCTGCTGCAGGATCCGGAACCGCTCCTCGACGGGGGCGGACGGCGGCAGGGCGTCGTACTGGGCGAGCAGCGCGTCGGCGGCTGCGAGCGCGCGGGTCATCCGCGCGGCCGCCTCGGCGACGGCGGCCAGGACGGCGGTGAACACGCCGCGCCGCCACAGCGCCACCTCGCCCCAGCTGCTGCGCACCAGGCCGAACCCGCCGGCCGCCACGGTCAGCTTCGCGTACCGGGCGAGGAACGTGTCGATCCCGCTGATCAGCGCGGCGCGGGCCGGGGGCGCGCCGGCGGGGTACAGCTCCCCGAGGTCGGCGACGAGTTCGGCGACGGCGTCGCGCAGGTCGGTCAGGGACTCAAGGACCTTGGCCGGACGTTCCCGCGGCAGTGCGACGGCGTCGTCCGCGGCCCGGGCGACCGGGGCGCTCCCGGCGGCCGGGGCCAGGTCGCTCGGACGCAGCGGCCGCGCCGTCGTCAGCAGCGTGCGCAGCGCCGCGACCAGCGGCGACAGCTCGAAGAAGCCGATCTTGCCGGAGAATCCGATGCCGTCCTGGTCGGAGATGCGGGTGGTGTACTCGATCGTCAGCTCGACGTCCGGGCGCGGCTTCGCCTGCTCGATGACGACGCCGAGGATCCGGTCGTCCAGGTCGGTCATCGCCGCTTGGTCCGCGGGGCGCAGGGCCCAGAGCAGGTCGATCGCGTCCAGGCCGGTCTCGTGCTGGGTGACCAGGCGGTGACGCTTCGCGCCGTCGTCCGGGTCCCGCCAGGTCACCAGCGCGGCCACGGCCGTGGGGCTCGGCAGCACCGCGGGCAGCCAGGCGTTCACGGCGGGCTCGGCCCTGGCTCGCGGAGTGCCGAGGCCGGGGGGACGGTCCGCCATGAGCTGGAGCCCGAAGCGGTGCGTCAGGGTGGTGCCGCTGCGCGGGGTCTCCACGACGGACGGCTCGGGCGCGACGCCTTCCTTGGCGTAGGCGTCCATGGTCGCCGAAGCGCGTTCGGGATGGCCTTGCAACGCCTGGTGGGTGCCTTCGGCCACGGCGAGATCCGCGAGCGCGTCGTGGACGTCGCGCAGCGCGTCGATCTCCTTGCCGATGTCGGCGACCACGTCCTCGCCGGCGGGTTGCAGGTCCGTGAAGCCGAACGGGTAGTGCTGGTCCGCCTCGGGCAGCGCGTTCACGTGCCGGAGCAGCGCCAGCCCGTCGATCACGATGCGGGCCTCGACCTCTTCGATGCGCTTGGGCCGGGCGGGGTCGTCCGGTGCCGGGGCGGTCTCGTCGATCTTGTTGGCGCGGAGCGGGAACTTCAGCCGTAGCCCGGCGATGTAGCGATCCAGGCCGATCCTGCGGTCGTGCAGGCCGCGTTCGAAGCGGTAGCCGAGCAGGGCGGGAAGCGACTGGCCCTGGCGCATGCCGTCCAGGATGGTGAGGGCGAGCCGGACGCGCTCGGAGCTCAGGTTCACGGCGAACGCGCTCGTGTCCGGCGTCTTGTTGGCCAGGTATCCGGCCCGCAGGACGGCGGCCGTCCGGGCGTGGGCGGGCGACGGCGCGTGGACGTAGCCGCCGTTTCCGGTGTCGAGCGGGATCGGGGCGGTACCGAACACGGTCGCCAGGTCGGCGGGCGGTGTGACGTGCTCGACCTCGTCGCTCTCCCGCCGGGCGACGTTCTCCAGCCATCCGTAGGCGCCGAGATGCACGCCGCGCCTCGGCGGAGCCGCACCGTCCGGGCCGTAGCGCAGCTCGGCGAGCCGCTCGTTCGCCAGCCCGAGCCGCCACGCGTCGAGCCGGTAGGTGGCGCAGTCGACGTGCTCGGCGAGCACCCGCTCCAGCCGCGCGGTGGGCAGCCCGGCCAGCAGGCCGAGCGCCTTGGTCTGCTCGTCGAGCTCCGCGGTGGCCGGATTGGTGCCGAGCACTGTGCGGAGGTGTTCGTGCACCAGCATGGTCTGGCTGCCGGTCATCGCCGGGTTCGTCGAGTACAGCGTGCGGTACCGGCTCTCGCTCGGGATCGTCTGGCCCGGCTTGGGGATCTTGATGTGGACGAACGGCGCGTCCCGCGGATCGGGCACCACGGAACCGGGTGTGGCGAGCGCGAGCCGCCGCGCGGCCTCCGCCCAGCCGAGCAGCACCGCGTGCCGCGCCAGCAGGTACAGCAGTGCGGAGGGCGGCAGGTTGTCGAGGAAGCCCTCCTCCTTGCGCACCCTGTCCAGGTCGTCGCGGCCGTGGTCGGCGAGCCAGCGCAGGTAGTTGCGGCGGTCGGCGGTGTAGGCGCGGATCGGCTCGGTCTCGGACAGCGGCCGGTCGTCGACCAGCGGCGCCAGCAGCGGATGGTGGACGTCGGTGAACAGCCGGCGCAGCAGGTCGGGGTCGGCCGCCGGGTCGCTCGTCGGGCGGCCGAACCGGGCGAGCAGCGCGCGGATCGGCTGCGGCATGGCCAGCTGGTCGAGCGCGTCCTTCACCTGGGGGCCGAGCGCGCGCAGGTTCTCGCGGTTGAAAACGTCCTCGACGCTCTGGGCGTAGCGGTGGTGGAACTCCGCTGACGTGGGGTGCAGCGCCAGGATATCCAGCAGCTTCTGGTGCGGGCTGTCGGCTGGGGCGTCGGCCGGGCCGTTCAGGTGCTTGACGTGTTGCAGCGCGGCCTGCCAGTCCTTCGCCGCCTCCTTGAGGACGACGTTCAGCGCCCTGCGGTGCTTCGCCGCGTCCGGCCAGGCCAGCCGGGAGAACACGGTCGTCGGCAGGATGCCGTACGGCTGGCGGCCGATCTTCACCGCGGACAGCGGGCCGCGCCCGGACACGTGCTCCAGGAAGAAGCTCCTGGTCTGCGCGATCTGCTCGGCGCCGAGAACGCCGTTCAGCAGTGCTTGCAGGAAGTGGCCCCAGGTCGCGGGCCAGAGCGCGGTGTGCGCGGCCCGCGCGTCCCGCCGGTCGGAGCCTTCGGCGTTCGGCACCCCGGCCAGCACCGCCGGGTCTAGGCCGAGCAGCTCGGCGAACCATTCGCCGTCGGTCTTGGTCGTCCAGTCCGCGGCGGTGGCGGCGAACCCGGCGGCCGTGGCGAGCCCCGCCTCCGCCTCGGCCGCGGTGTCCTGGCCGGCGGGGGCCTGCTCGGTGTTGTTCGTCGGCGTGCCCTGGGGCAGCAGGCTGAACCCGGACGGGCTGCGGAGCTGGCGCGTGAACAGGCCGCCGAGCGCCGTCGCGGACTGCTCCGGCGTGGCCTGCTCGCGCAGGCCCAGCACGATGAGCCGGTCGACCCCGTTCCGGAACGCGGTTTGGAGAGGGATCCGGATCCCCATCCCGGCGTTGACCGCCTCCTTGAAGTCGGTCAGCCAGCGCAGCGCGGGCGGCACGGTCAGCACGCCCGTGGCCTCGTCGATCCTGAGCTGGTTCGCCTCCGTCTCGCCCGGATCCGGGCTCACCGCGAGCTCCGGCCGCACCGGGCCGCCGGGCTTGGCGAACACCTGCGCGCCGTTCACGTATCCGAACACGACGAACCGGTCGGGCAGCAGCGTGGCCTTCGCGGCCACGGTCCAGGACTGCGGCGCGATCTGGTCCGCGGGCGGCGGGGGCAGCACGAGGAACGCCACCACGACGCCGTCTGCGCTGGTGACCGGCGCGCCGTCCACACCGTGCGGGCGGCGGGCGCGGATCGCGTCGGCCCGGGTCTTCCCGACGGACGCGAGCAGCGCGATGTCGGCGTCCCGCAGCTTGGCGCGGTCGCCGTGGGCGCGCCAGACAGCGGTCCAGTAGGTGACGGCGGGCTGGCGGTCGTCCGCCGCGAGCGGCGCGGCGCTGACGATCACCAGGACGGTCGTCTCCGCCGGCACCCCGGTCGGACGATCGGCCGGGTTGGCCGGACGGTCCCCCTGCAGCAGCCACCCCGCGCGCCCGGCGGGGAGGCGGCCGGCCAGCTCGTGCCAGGCGGCCCGCTCCCCCGCCGCCGACCCGCCGGACGCCCAGAGGCCCGTCCAGTAGGCGTCCAGCGCGGCGAGCTCGGCCCGGGTGGGCCGGGGCTCGAACTTGTCGATGGCCCACTCGTCGGGGAAGACCCGGACGAGCAGCTCGTCCTGGGTGAACCGCGTCTCCACCCGGACGGGGCCGAGCAGCACCGGGAAGTCAAGACTGAGGTCGGGCATCCGGCAGCATCTCCTGTGCGTGTACGGCCACCAGAACCGGTGCTTGGAAGAGGATGTAGGCGACGTCCGCGGAGCTGATGTCGGACTGCCAGCCCGCGAGGATCTTCTCGTCGTCCAGGCGCTGTTCTGCTTTTTCCTGGTCGTCCTCGTCGCCGTTGAACTCGTCGGCGAGCTTGACCTTGATGTCGGCGTCGAACTGGATGAAGCCGTGCCGGTCCTGCGGGTCGACGCGGCCCCAGGACAGGTCGTTCCACACCTCGACCGGGGGCGGCGGGCCCGGCGGGTCCTCGTCGACGCCGAACCGCGGGTCGCCGGGACGCTCCTTGATCACGAAGAACCAGCCGAGGTCGCCGCCCTCGCCGCGCGCCTCGTCCGCGTCGAGAGCGAAGCCGAGCAGGTAGACGTCGGGCTCGACCCTGGCCTCGTAGATCGGCAGTTTGACCAGCTCGGGCGGCGGGGGCAGGTTCGCCGGGAGCCTCGCCAGCTCGCGCTCGCCGCTGGTGTCGGGCGCCCCGGGCGGGTCCTTCAGGACGGGCCACGCCGCCTTGTGCGCGTAGATCGCCGCGTTCGGGTACTTCTTCAGCAGCTCGCCGCGGATCACCAGCACGAGGTCGTTCTTCCGGCGGCTGTTCCCGCCCAGCCCGGTGGTGGTGCTCCACTTGTGGATCGGCGGGATGTCGTACAGCCGCTCGCGCCGCTCGCCGGCCGTCTCGTCCGGTGCGGGCAGCGCCGTCCGCGGATCCCAGAACTGCCGGAACGGGGTCCCGCGCGAGTCGGACGGGAACTCCCGCCAGAGCAGCTCCCGCGCCATCTCGTGGTTGAGCCCGACCAGGTAGGACTCGATGAACCGGCGGTTGTTCTCCAGCAGGGTGATCGAGTTCGCCGGGATCAGTCCGAGGTTGGGCACGAAGGTGTCCACCGACATCTTCAGCAGGTCCTCGTACATCGGCATGTCGAACACCGGGTAGGCCATCACCTCGGTCAGCTCGGCGAGTTCGCCGGTGGCGGGCCTCAGCCGGTCCGGCAGGTTCATCGAGGCGAGGAGGTTGTCCAGGACCGTCTTGTCCGAGCGCAGGCCGGTCATCATGTCGGCGGTCGCGTCGATCACGCCCAGTTCGGGCGGGTCGTCGACGTGGCCGGCCGCGGCGGCGTCGTCCCATCCGGCGTAGAGCTCCCGCAGCGCGTGCTTGAACGCCGCGGCCTCGTCGCTGTCGCGGTCCCCCGCCGGTGTGGTGGCGGTCGCGCCGTACTCGCGCAGCTCGAACAGCGGGTTGAGGGCGAGGACGTCGACCGGGTGTCCCGGCGGCTTCGGCGGGAGCCGTTCGTCCAGCTCCGCGGGCGTGACGACGGCGGGCGGGGTGCCCTTCGGGGGCGCGGCCGTGACGTCCAGCCCGTCGATGCGCGAGACGAGTGTCTCGGCGGGCCTGACCTCCGGGAACTCCAGCACCTTCATCAGCCGCGAGCCCGGCCGGGTGATCCGGCGCATCGCCGCCGACACCGGGGCCGTCGCGACGCGGCTGCGCGCGACCTTGAAGCCGACCGCCAGCCGCTCGCCGGGGTCCGGGAGGGCGGAGAGCGTCGCGGGTACGCGTTCGATCACCCGGCCGTGCGCGGGGGCGGTCAGCGTCAGCGTCCTGGCCGAGGCGGGCGGCGGCTCCGCCGCGGCCGTGGCGGGCGGAGCGGTGGGGAGTTCGAAGTGCTTGTCGTGCAGGCGGTTGCCGACCTCGCGGGCCAGCTGCGCCGCGCGGATCTTCTCGTTCGCCCGCCTGGCCTCGCCGAGCTGGTTCCAGGCGGCGGCCATGAGCTCCTCCTGCCGCTCCTGGACGACCTGCGCGCCGAACTGCGCGGCGACCCGGAACCGCGGATCCAGGTTGAGCCGGTGCACCCAGTTGCGGAGCACGGCGTCGCTGACCGGGTCGCCCTCTGCGTCGATGAGCAACTGCGGCGTGAGCGCGTGCCAGCGCCCGTACAGCGGCGGCGTGATCACCGGGTCGGTCTGCGCCTCCAGGTCGGAGACCCTCGCCGCGAGCTCGGTGTTCGCCGTCGCCGCCGGCTGCCGCTGGTACGCCTCGGCCAGGTTGATCAGCCCGGCCATAGCCCGCTGCCACTGGTTCGGGTACTGCGGCGCGGGCGGCGGGCGCAGCTTGTAGAAGTTGTCCCAGTTCTCCCAGTCGTCGGGGTTCTCGTCGGAGTCGGGGAGCTGCAGCGCGCCGCCTAGCCGCAGCACGCCGTCCGGCTGGGTCGGCGTGGTGACGCCGGGCAGGCCGAAGCCGGGCTTGCGGTGCGCGTCCATGTCGCGGCGGCCGACCGGCTCCTTGGCCTCGAACGGCTTCAGCAGCCGGACGAGGTACTCGAAGTCGCCCACCGAGCCCGTCGTGAACGACCAGCGGTGGTAGTAGGGCAGCTGGCCCGTGGCGACGTCCTGCGGGACGCCCCAGCTCGGCGTCATCGCCGCGATCGCGCCTGGTTCGATGCCGAGCCCGGCCCGCCGCCCGGTCTCGAACGCCGGCACCAGGAACGCGTCGTACGGAGTCTTGGGCGACAGGTGCCGCGGGCAGATCACCCGGGAGCACGCGCTGTCCGGAGCCTCGCGCAGCACGCGGCCGAGGTTCGCGAGCGCCGCCCTCATGTCGGCGGGGTCGTCGACCGCCAGCGGGACGTCGAGTTCGCCGTTGACGTGGACGTGCGCCCACGCCCCCAGCTCACCGGACGGCTGCAGCGCCCGCGGATCGGTGACGGTGATGAACGGCAGCGGACGGTCCGGCGCGGCGCCGTCCTCGAACTCCGTCCCGGCCAGCACGATCAGGGCGAGCCAGGGCGCCAGCCGTTTCGTGCCGCCGTCCGGTGGGGCAGGGCTGTAGCGCCACGGGAACACCTCGTCGTAGAACTCGATGTGCGCGAGGAAGTTGGGCTCGAAGGTCGCGATGTACGGCAGCGGCTCGACCCGCGAGATCGCCCGCGGGTCGACGCCGATGACGTCGCCGGGGCCGTAGATCTGGAGCGGCTGCTCGACCAGGCGGCTGGGCGGCTGGTCGCCGTCCTTCAGGGCGTCCCCGGTCAGCTTCAGCTCGACGTTGATCGTGGCGCGGGGCTCGGTCCCCGGGGGCCCGGTGATCTGGGTCGTCAGGCCCGTCCGCAGCCAGGGGAGGAAGGAGTACGCGTTCGCGCTCACGAACCGCCCCCGCGCCGCTCGGACGTCCTGGTCAGCTCGGTGCCCTGCCCGGCGGCGGCGAGCCCGGTACGGGCCACGCCGCCCGCGACGATCACCTTGGCCCCGGAGGCCGCGGCGGCAAAGCCCCACCGGCCCTCGGCGAGGCCCGGCACCGTCGTCCACGCGCCGGCGGAGTACTCCAGGGCGCTGCGGTAGCCGGCCTCGTTGCGGACGTCGTCGGTGCCACCGACCACCAGGACCTTCCCCGAGCCCAGCGGGACGGCGCGGTGCAGCGCCCGGCCCGCGGGCATCGGCGCGGTGTCCTGCCAGCTTCCCGGTGTCAGGGTGTAGACCTCGGCGGTGGCGCGTGCGAACGGGTCGAAGCTGCCGTCTCCGAGCGCCCCGGGCGCATGGCCGCCCGTGACCAGCACGGTGGTGTCGGACAGCGCCGTCGCCGTGTGGCCGCTGCGCGAGCGGCGCAGGCTGCCGGTCGGCGTCCAGGTCTTGTCGTCGGTGTCGTACAGCTCGCAGAACGCCAGCGCCGGGTCGTCGCCGGTCCCGACGGGGACGCTGCCGCCGCAGACCAGCACCTTCTTACCGGTCTGGAGGACGACCGCGGTGTGCCCGGTGCGGGCGTCGGTCATGTCCTTGGCGGCGGTCCAGGTCTCGTCCGCCGGGTTGAACAACTCCGCCGAGCGCACCGCCATCACCGTGCCGCCCGGTCTGGTGGTGCTGCCGCCCGCGACCAGGACCTGGCCGTTCGACAGCAGGACCGCGCTGTGCCCCCAGCGTCCGGCGGCCATCGGATGCTTGGTCGCCGTCCACGAGCCCTGCACCGGGTCGTACAGCTCGGCGGTGGCGAGCGCGGGCGCGCCGGGGGCGCCTCTGCCGCCGGTGACCAGCACCTTTCCGCTCGGCAGCAGGGTCAGCGCGTGCAGCTGCCTGGCCGTGCCGAGCAGGACGGGCGCCGCCCAGGTGTTCTGCTCCAGGTCGTACACGGCGCTCTGCCGGACGGCGGCGGACGCGGCATCGGCACCGCCCGCGACGAGCACCTTCTTACCGTCCTTGAGCACCACGGCGGCGTCGTGCTGGCCGAGCCAGCTCACCGACGCGGCGTAGTCGGGGGCGGACGACCACGCGTCGGCGGCCGCCAGGGTGGCACTGGTCATCGCGTTGCACCCTTCGTCAGGGGGTCTTCAGGGGAGGTAGATCTCGGCGGTGGCGGCCGGGACCGTGGGATCGGGGCCGGGTGCGGCCGCTCCGGCCAAGGCCAGACCGCCGGTCACGAACACCCGGCCGTCCGCGAGGTCGACGGCCGGGAAATCCCATCGGCCCGTGCCCAGGGGGGCGGTGGTCGTCCAGGTGCCGGAGCTAGGGTCGAAGACAATGGCGCTGCGATAACCGGCGGTGGGGCGTGGCCGTCCGGTGCCGCCGGTCACGACCACGCCGGCGGGCGTCCAGACGCCGCGGTGCCCGCTGCGTCCACCGCCCGGCATGTCCGCGACGCGGGTCCAGGTCCCGGTTTCCGGGTCGTACAGTTCGGCCGAGGCCAGGCTGTCCGGGCGGTACGGCACGGCCGGCACCGCGTCGCCTCCGGTGACGAGCACCCGGCCGTCGCCCAGCAGCGTCGCCTGATGGCCCTTCCGCGGGACGTGGAGGCTGCCGGTCGGCGTCCATGATCCGGTCTCCGGGTCGTAGATCTCGCAGAACGCGAGCGCGCGCTCGCCCTCGCCGGTCGGCAGCGCGCCGCCGATGACGAGCACCTTGCCGTCGAGCGGCACGGCCTGATGGCCGGTGCGGGCGCAGTTCATCGGCTTGACCTCGGCCCAGGTCAGCGTCCCCGGATCGAGCAGCTCGGCCGACGCCAGCGCGGCGCCCCGGGCTCCGGTGCCGCCCGCGACCAGCAGCCGCTCGCCGGCCGCCGTGGCGGAATGCCCGGATCTGGCGGTGTTCAGCGTTGTCTGCGGGGTGCTCCAGACGGCGGCGACCGGCTCGAACACCTCGAACGAGGCCAGTGGGGCGTTGCCGGCGCCGAGCCCGCCCGCGGCGACGACCCGTCCGTCCGCGAGCTTCGTCGTCGTGTGCCGCCGCCGGGCCGTCCCCAGCGGTGGGGTCGCGTCGGCCCAGGTCGCGGCGATCGGGTCGTACACGGCGGCGGCGGCCACGGCCTTCCCGGCGGCGTCGGCGCCGCCCGCGATGAGCACCTTGCCGCCGGTCAGCCGTACCGCGTCGGCGCCCGAGACGGCGGACGGCGGCGGGTTCGCCACCGTCCAGGTTCCCGGCTTGGCCGCCGCGCCTCCGCCGGCCTCGGCCTGGGGCAGCACGTGCAGTTGCCCGGCCAGGGTCGCGTCAGCGCGGATCCAGTCGGCCATCGCGTCGGCGGCGGTCGCCGCGCTACGGAAGCTGGACGTGGTGGAGCCCGCCGCCACGGGCGGGAACGCCTGACGGTTGTTGCGCCGGTACGCGACGACGAAGCGGTCGCCGGTGACGCGCACGGTCTCGTCCGCCGTGAAGGGCTGGCGCAGCCGCGCCTCCCGCTGCGAGATCGGCGAACGCGCGGTGCTGCTGCCGTCCAGCAACTGCCCGAACACCGCCGGTGGCGGGCTGTAGAGCTTCGGCGCCCGGGGCGCCGCCACCTCGGCCGCCTGCCCGTTCGCGGCAGTGCGCACGCTCGTCGTCGGCCTTGGGGGTCTGCTGTCGATGATGTGCAGCTCGTACCGCGCGCTGCGCCGTACCACCCGCGGTGACGCGATCGCGCCCTTCTCGGCGGTCAGCTCAATACCGGCGTCCTGCTTCTCGTAGGCGGGACGCGACAGCTTCGCGGCGTCGTCCATGTCCTGGAACTGGGCCATGGCGAACTGGTCGTCGGTGTCCGACGCCCGCTCCAGGCCGCTGCCCCGTACCGGCGCGACGGTGAACCGCTTGCCGTCGCTCGGCCGCTGCGCGCCGACCCGGTCGATCCGCACGCCGAGCGGAATGGCCCGCTGGTGGATGAACAGCGTGCCGAGCGGATGCAGCACCAGCTCGTCGCCCGCGGGCAACTGGCGCAGCGTGACCAGCGGGTTCGCGCCGCCCGCCGGGAGCCGGGTCTGCCAGCCCTCCGGCTTGCGCACCTCGCGCTCCAGCAGTTCGAGCACCGCGACCGGCGGCAGCGTGGTGGCGCGCTCCTCGCCCCAGGAGATGTCGAAGTCCGCGGAGATCTCGAAGAACAGCAGGGAGATCGAGCCGCGGCCGTGCGCCCGCCACGCGGACGGTCCCTCCAGCTTGAAGCGCAGGTCGATGCCGAACAGGCCGACCCCGAACGCCTTCAGCGAGACGCCCGCGGAGATCTCGATGACGAACGCGAACGGCGAGAACCGGAAGAGCGCGTCGAACGCGAGGTGCCCCTCCAGGCCGAAGTCGTCGAAGCCGAGCCGGATCTCCGCCTTCGCGCCAAACTGGGCCGTGTTGCTGGTGACCGCGAAGTAGCCGGACACCCGGATCAGCCGTCCGGGGGCGTTCAGGATGTCCATCGACACCCGCGGCGGGATCGGGAACGGCAGCGGCGGCGGCTTGAACGACGGGTGGAACCCGCCGACCGAGAGGACGAAGTCGGGATTGTCCCCCATGTCGATGAGGAGGCCCATCCCGCCGTCGATGGTGATGGTCAGGACACGGGAGTCGAACAGCTGCGCGTAGAACCACAGCCGCGACTTGTCGGCCTCGAAAGCGCCGATGAAGTTGACCTGCAGGACGAGCAGCGCCACGTCCTCGCTGGGCAGGGCGCACTTGAGCACGCCGAGGATCGCGATGTTCCCCGGCGGGATCTCGACGATCACCCCGAGCGAGACGCTGACCAGGGTCGGCGTGCCCCAGCCGATCTTCGCCATCGGCCCGACGAGGAAGCGGCCCTCCTCCGGCGGGAAGAACCTGCGCAGGTCGCTGACGATCCGCGGCGCGTTCGCGATCACGTCGCGCGGGAACATCACCGACTCGACGGCCCCGGTGACGACCCCTTCGGCGAGCGCCGCGAGGTCCATCCTGCGGTTCAGCCCGAGGATGCCGCCGACGCCGAGCAGCGTGAACCCGAACCCGAGCTGGATCCCGCCCCCGCCGAACTCGGCGGTCAGGATGATCAGCAGCGAGAACCCGGGCCGTCCGTCCGGCATCCGGGTGGTGATCAGCCCGATCGCCTTGACCTCGATGAACCCGGCGAACTCCAGCTCCAGCGCCCCGGCGTACTCCCCCCGGTCCGGGTCGAAGGACAGGTACCCGCCGCCCGCCACGATCCCGGCGTCGATCGCCAGGCCGACGCCCTTCGGCGGCTTGAACCCGAGCGCGAGGTCGACCGGGCCGAGGTTGCCGCCCCCGTCGGGGAAGCGCGGCGTGGCGACGATGCCGACCCGCTCGACCGACGCCTTGACCGGCCCGAGCGCGCCCTTGAAGTCGGCGGAGACCTCGATCGGCAGGGAACCGTCAGCGGGCAGGCCCACGCTCACGTGCAGGGTCGTGATCTCCAGCGGGCCCAGCTTCAGGTGCAGGGGCAGGGCGAGTTCGAGCGTCTCGCTGCCCTCCAGTTGGAGCCCGGACGACGGCGTCCACAGCAGCCGGAGGTCGAAGTCCGTCTCGAGCTTCGCGCCGACGAGCTTGCTGATGAAGCCGTCGGCTCCCGACAGGTCGATGACCAGGCGGCCGCCGGTGAGCTCCACCTGGGCGGACGGCTCCGCCGTCGCGGTTCCGTCGAGGCCCGCCCGGGCGTTGAGCGACACCCCGAGGCTCGCCGTCTCGATGCTCAGGCCGCCGATCCGGGTGTCGCCGATCAGCATGATCGGCTCACCGGCCTTGCCGACCGTGAACGCGACCGTGACGGAGAACGCGGCCGAGGGCGCGCCCTCCGGGGACACGATCGTCACGTCCAGGCCGGGTGAAAGGCGCAGCTCGGAGCCCGCGGTGAGGTTCCCGTCGACGTCGACGGTGAACGCGGTGCGTTCGCCGAGCGGGAACTGTTCCGTCCCCTTGCCCGCGATGCCGAGCCGCAGCGGGAAGGCGATGCCGCCGTCGCGCACGCCGGCGACGAGCGACGGCCCGATCAGGACGGCGCCGACCCCGCCCGCGCCGGTGGTGATGTACGGGCGGTCGAGGCGTTCGTCTCCGCTGTCCATCAGCTGGGCGAGCAGCTCGAACAGCACCTTCCCGTCGAAGCCGGGCACGCCGAGGCCGTAGGCGTCGCGGAGCACCGACAGCGGGTTCCCGAGGAACAGCCCGATGCGGTCCCAGCGGATCGTCCAGGAGAAGTGCGGCGGGAACATCGGGTCGACCGGATCGCCACCGTGGTCGCGCCCTTCGAGCAGCCCGGACGCGGCGAGGAACATCGTGACCTTGGGCAGCCGGACGCGGAGCCGGTCGACGACCATGCGGGTGACGATCAGGCCGGGCAGATCGTCCAGCAGCGCCCGCGCCCTGGCGCGTTGCTCGGGCGTGATCGAGGACGAGTTCAGCGCCGCGTTCACGCCGTTCTCCACGTTCGCCAGCCCGGTCAGGACCGTGGCGATCCGCTGCGCGACCGCGGCCCCGTTGGCCGTGATCCCGATGCCGTCGTCGGTGTCGATCGCCACGTTCAGCGCGGTGACGAAGTTGCCGAGGTCGGCGACCGCGCGGGCGGTGTCCGCCGCGGCGCCCGCCACTCCGGCGAGCGCGGCGTGGTCGATCGCGACGCCGAACTCGACGAGCATCTCGCCCGGATCGGCCAGGGCCCCGGCGAGCGGCCGCAGCGCCTCGCCGATCAGCGCCGCGACCCGTTCGAACGTTCCGGCGTCGCTCATGGCGTGCTCGCTGGGGTCGCCGCCAGCGCAGCGGCCGCGTCGAGCTTGCCCGCGCCCCACACGGCGTTGGGCAGCACGAGCTCGGGCGGGATGTGGTCCTTCTTCGTCGTCGCGGCAAGGATCCGCCGCACGTCGACATACGTGAGCGTCGGGTTCTTCTGGAACATCAGCGCGATGACCCCGGTCACGTGCGGCGCGGCCTGGCTCGTGCCGGAGAAGATGACGTGGTGGTCGAGCATCCAGCCGCCGAAGCGGGCCCTGATCAACTCCGGGCGCCTTTCCTCCGAGTCACAGGAGGAGATGATCCGCCGGCCGGGCGCGACCATGTGGGGGCGGACGCGATCGGGCGGCACTCCGGACGCGCTGTCCAGGCCGCGGCTCGAGCTTTCCGCGATCGAGCCGTAGGACTTGAAGTCGCTGCCCGGCTCGGAGGTGTAGGCGCCGACCGCGATGACGCTGCGGGCCGTGGCCGGCGAGGTGACGGTGTTGTCGGTGATGTTGTCGCCGATCGCGAGCTGCGGCCACGCGTCGAGGTTCTCCCGCTCGACCCACACGTCGACCGCTGCCGCCGCACCGCCGATCTCGTGCAGCTCGATCTTCCAGATCCCTCTGCGCACAGGACCTACGAACGTCACGTCGATCTTCCGCTTGCCGTTGTTCGGGTCGGGCTGCGGCGGCGACACGACGCTCGCGACCTTTGTGCCGCCGATGGAGATCGTGCTCTGCTGGCCCGGCTGCGTCCACCCGCTCGGGGTCGACCGCGGCGGCGTGAGGCGTAACTCGATCTTCGCCGCGCCGTCGTACCAGAAGTAGAGCTGATCGTCGTTGCGGTCGTCGGACAGCTTGCTCCCGTTGGGGAAGACGATCTCTTCCACCTCGAGCCGGAACGACACGTTGCCGGACGCGTTGATGTTCTTGCGGCCGTGGCGGCGGGCATCGCCCTCGTTTCCGGCGGAGACCACGATCGCCCGCCCGGGGATGGGGTCGCCGTTCGCGTCGTGCATCAGCTTGTCGATCGCCAGCTCCATCGCGGTCGACCCGTCGCGCGCCCCTTCGTGTGTGCCGAAGCTCATGTTGATGACGCAGGGGGCGCCGCGCTTCGCCGCGAGCTGGTGGATCAGCGCGGCGGCCTCGCTGACTCCTTTGGCGGTGGTGAGCATGGCCGCGTTGGCGAAGACGAGGTCGGCCTCGGGTGCGACGCCCACGAACGTGAACGGCGCGAACGGTCCGTCCCTTCTCGACCCGCTGCCCGCGGCGATGCCGGCGACGTGCGTGCCGTGGTCGAACTCGGCGCTGGTCCAGATCTCGTGGAAGAGGTTGTGAGCGACGACATGGGCGACGGCGGCCTCGTCCCACCAGACGCCGTAGTTGAGCCCGGCCGAGAACCCGAATTCGCTCGGCGGCTTCTGTCCCGGCTTGGGTCCGGAGATCTGGTCCCAGTAGCCGATGATGCGCGACTTCGGCGGCGTCGTGTTCGGCACGACGAACGTCGGGTGGGTGACCGTCAGGCGATTGTCGATGACGCCGACGAGGACGCCCTTGCCGGTGAGGCCGGGCAGGCCGCCCGCGTTGTACGGCGGCGAGTTCGCGCGGAGCGAGGTGGCCTTGATCTCGCCCATGCTGCGATCGATGTGCAGATGCGGGCGCGCGGACGCGGCGATCCAGCGGACACCGGCGGTCGCGGCGAGCTCGGCGACGTCGGCGAGGGCGACCGACCCGGTGACGAGATCGCCGTTGACGTGGCCCGGGTCGAAGCCCGCCTCGGACATCTCGTCGAGGTCGCCGTCCTCGTCGAACGTGACGAACACGTCGATGCGCTCGTCCGGATCCGCGCCGCGCCCTTCCCAGTGCAGGAGGGCGCGGAGCACCTCCGCGTCGCAGTTCGAGCACGTTGTCAAAGCCGACGTCGAAGTGACGATCCCCGGGTGAGCGGCAGTCGCGCCAGGTTCGCTTGCGATCGCCATGACAACCCCTTAACTCGCGCCCGCTGGCAAGGTGACACAGAAACGCACCGGCTTAACAGTCCGTGGCCAGTCTCGGCCTCTCCGTAGTCCCCCGTCGCGGTCTCGAATCGCCCTCCGAGGTGCACCGACATTGGATCGACCGCAAAGATGATCAGCGCGCCGCCCCAGAAGCGACCTGATATACGTGAGCGGGCGGGCGTTCGCGGCCGAGAGAATCCTCTTCCGCGCGCCTATACGCCTTCCAGTGGGGTGGTCAGTAGAGCCATCGGTCGAGCACGGCAGGCCAGAAATGAGTCTGGTGGTCGCCGTCCCCAATGGCGGGCGGGTCGAGCACCCCGATCTGCGCCAACAGGTCGGCGAGTTCCGCCAGTGCCTTCTCCTCGGTTTGCTCGTCCTCGTCCCAGTGGCCGATGACCTCCGAGCCGGTCAGTCGGCTGCCGACCAGATGCAGCGAACACAGCCAATGGTTGATCGTCGAGTTGACGAACCGCGCGCCGCCGTCCGGCGACTCTGTCTGCCGCACCTCGCCGCTTCCCGCCACAGCGCCGTACTCCCAGGCCAAGCTGGACGCTTCGTCGCTGAGACGCGCCAATCGGTACATCGTCGGCTCCGCATGGAACGACACTGTGCGGCTCGGTAATGACCGTTGGCGGCGTCCCAGCTCTTTTGGTCGCCGGCCGCGAGTTCGCGAGCGAACCACTCCAGCCGCCAGACCCCACGGTTCAGATGGTGGCCCGCCTCGATGGTGGCCGCATCGACGCTCGTCCCAGCGAGTCAGGGTCTCCCGCCGGTAACGGGCACGCTCGTGGAGCACCGTCACCAGATACGACATGGCGGCGCCGACGACCACCGCCGCAAGGGTCCAGACCTGGCTCGCCATCCCGCTCCGCCTCCTGTGCTGGAGTGTCCCACCGGCCGATCCACGGTCAAGGAAATGTCACGGGCTGATTTTCGGACCAGGTACGTAATGAGTGCTGCGGGTTCGGCGGCTGTGTGTGGGGGGGCGCTTCGTGATGTCGGAAAGTGATTTAAACGGTTCGGGCGTCTGGGGCGATGTGGGTGTGTGACGGTGTTCAGAGGTTCGGTAGGGGTCTGGTGGACGGCGGCGTCCGCTGCGGTCGCCAATGCGATCTCTTGGCAGGTGGGGGCGGTCATGGTGGTCGGGCTGGTCGCGCATGGCACCTTCTCGCTGCTGGGTGAATGGCAGCGGCGGAAGACCTTTCGGGAGCTTGTCGCCGAGGCGCCGACCGGGACCGTGGTGCGCCAGGAGGACGATCTCAGGGGGCGGTCCATGACCGTTACGCTCGGGTCCGGTGAGCCGCAGCTTCGGGCGGTCGTTGAGGATCAGGGGTGAGGCGCCGGGTCTCGAAAGAGACCGCGCTGGCCGTCGAGGAGTTGTTCCGTGAGGCCGCCGACGACCTCTATCGCTTCGCGTGCACGTTACCGGGCGTGACCCGCCATCAGGCGGAGGACCTTGTCCAGCACGCCTTTCATGACGCTGTGAGGTAGTGAACGACGAGAACGAGAATGCGACCGAGGGATCGGCTGCTGACCTCTATAAAACGGCGCACCGGCAGGCGGCTGCCGCTCAGCCTCCCTACGATGTCGAGGCCGGGCTGCGTCGGCTGAAAGGCTGGATCGCCGATGAGGCCGGTGATGTGGCGGAATCCTCGTCCAGTGTGGGCAGGCCCGGCGGCGCGGGTGGGAGGGGTCGATCCCGCTGGCAGAGCTGGTTGGCCGTCGAGCCGATGAGGACCGCGAGCCGTTCCGGCGTCGCGGCCACCGCTGTTCAGCCCCACGACGAGAGCGATCTCAGCGTCCGCCAGAAAATGGTGCTGGAGGCCGTCCGTCAGTCGATTCAGCAGCGTGGGCACCCGCCTTCGCTGCGGGAGATCGGCGAGGCGGTCGGGCTGACGAGTACGTCGAGTGTGACGTATCAGCTGCGTGCGCTTGAGCGAAAAGGTTATCTGCGCAAGGACCCGAATCGGCCGAGGGCTGTAGAGGTGCGGGTGCCGCCGGGAAGCGTCCCGGCACTGACCCCTGCCAGCGCATCGCAGGGCGCCCCACCCGGGTCCAGCATGGTGCCTTTGGTGGGACGGATCGCGGCGGGCGGGCCGATTCTGGCCGAGGAGGCCGTCGAGGACGTGTTCAGCCTGCCCGGGCAACTACTCGGCGAGGGCGCTCATTTCGCGCTGAAAGTCGTGGGCGATTCGATGACCGGAGTGTCGATCGCTGACGGCGACTGGGTGGTGGTGCGCCAGCAGCCGGTCGCGGAGAACGGCGACATCGTCGCCGCCATGATCGACGGTGAGGCGACGGTGAAAACGTTCCGGCGCGCCGACGGCCATGTCTGGCTGGTCCCGCAGAACAGCGCGTATGAGCCGATCCCCGGGGACGACGCTTCGGTGCTCGGGCGCGTGGTCGTCGTCCTGCACAAGCTCTCCGAGGAGAGTCGGCCTTCGCCGTCGTCTGACATCGTGGCCGCTGATGACGACTCGGTCGCTGTTCAGCGTCCGCGTGGTCATCTCGGACGGATCGTCGCCGCGTACGAGCAGGTCATGGCCGAGCGGGAGCGGGAGCTCGGCGCCGAGCATCCTGACACGCTGGCCATCGGTCACAACCTCGCGCTGGCCTGCCAGGCAGTCGGCGACCACGACCGCGCAAAGGCACTGTTCGAGCAGGTCATGGCGCTGCGGGAGCGAGTGCTCGGTCCCGGGCATCCCGACACGCTGGCCATCGGCCACAACCTCGCGCTGGCCTACCAGGCAGTCGGCGACCACGACCGCGCCGAGGCGCTGTTCGAGCGGTCCTTCGGTGCCGTGCAGGGGCTTGTCCAGGAACCTTCCGGGGATGGAGAGCCCGTTTGATCGATCTGTACGAGGCGGTGAAGGTCCCGAGGTCGCCTAGCGTCGCCGCCTAGGCGACGGGTCAGTCCTGTGGGCGCTCCGAAGGTGGCTTGGTGTGTTCGGGGTCCTCTTTGAGGGTGCGGTAGCGGTCGAGGATGCGTTCCAGCTCGCGGCGTTCCCGTTTGGTGGGACGGCCCGCGCCGCGGTCGCGGCGGCCGACCGGGATGAGCGCCTCGCGCGGCGGCGGGGGCGGGCTCTTGTCGATCAGGCATTCCTGCGCGGCGGGCGCCCCGACCCGCTTGCGGATGATCCGCTGGACGATGACGACGCGTTCCCGTCCGTCATGGCGGAGCCGGATCTCGTCGCCGGGCTTCACGGCCGTGGACGGCTTCGCGCGCTCGTTGTTCACGCGGACATGGCCCGCGCGGCAGGCGGTCGTCGCCATCGAGCGGGTCTTCAGCAGGCGCACGGACCAGATCCACAGGTCGACCCGCACCGTCCCCTCGTCGCCCATACGTCCATGATGTCACTCGGGGGCGGGTGCGCGGTTGGCGGTGATCCACGCGTCGGCGCGCTCCCACTGGGTGTAGAGCCAGTCGGTGCGGGCGTCGCGGTCGCGCGGGACGTCCTCGGCGGGGATCCGCCACCAGCGGGCTCGGACGGGCCCGGTCAGCGGGACGCGCCGCCACACGTCACCGGCCGTGGCGATGTGGTCGAGCCCGATGTGCGCGACGAACACGACGTCCGCGGACGGGGCTGACTCCAGCGCCGCCAGCACGCCGCCCGGGCGCGGTGGCATCAGGTTCCGCATCGCGGCGGCGCGTTCGGCCTCGGCCCGACGGTGCAGCCGGGCCAGGCGGCGGATCGCGCGCCGCCGCCGCTCCGGGGTGAAGTTGCCGCCCTCGGGGAAGATCAGGAGCGCGTCGCGGGGGCGGAGGTCCCGGGCGAGGCGGCCGATGTCCTCGGCGGCGCCGCCGCCCGGTGTGACGAACACGTTCGGCAGGCGGTTGGCGGCGATGTCGACGCACGGGTCGAGCTGGAGCTGCGCCTTCATGACGACGCGGGGGCGTCGCCGGTAGTCGGTCAGCAGGTGGTGGACGAGGAGCAGCGCGTCGCCCGGGCCCGCATGGCGGCTGAGGACGATGAGCGGACGGTCGCCCGCACCGTCCCCGCCGTCGCGGGGGCCCTCGATCTCGATGCTGAGGCCGAGGTGCCGCTCGGCGACCGCGTACAGGGCGGCGACGTAGCGGCGGATGATGTCGTAGTGCCGGTCGTCATGGGCACGTCCCCGGCACCACAGCCACCCGCATTCCAGGACGGCGGCGGACTCCCGCGTCCCCCAGGCCAGCGCGAAACGCAGCAGCCGGGCGGCGCGCCGGCGGTCGCGTCCGAGCACCCAGGCCGTCCCGTAGGCGACCGGGAACACCACGACGATCAGCAGGGTGAGGACGAACAGCAGCGGCGTGAACACCAGGCGGCGGACGACGGAGGGCGGCAGCATCTCACGCTCGTTCCTTGAGGTAGCTCAAGGATGCCTGGTAGGCGCGCTCGATGTGCGCGGCGATTCCCGACGTGTTCCGGTACCGCACCTGCGCGAGGTCGACCCCGGCGCGCCGGGCCCCGCTTCCCGCCGGGAGGACGTGCACGGTCAGGCCGTCCGGAAGGGCCGCCATCTCCTCGAAGAAGCGGTGCCGGCGCGCGATCTCGAACGCGACCAGGCCGACCTCCCACGGGCGGCGCGGCGGCAGCAGGTCCCGTTCGATGCGGCCGACGTGGAGGACGTAGATGGTGGTCGCGCCGAGCATCACGGCGCGGCCGACCGGGATGCTGTGCACGAGCCCGCCGTCGAAGTAGTGCCGGTCACCGATGTGGACGGGCGGCAGCAGCCCCGGCGCGGCGGACGAGGCCAGCACCGCGGGGATGAGCGGTCCTCCGGTGAACCAGTGCGCCATCGCCGTCTCGATCCCGGCGGCGACGCACTGGAACGGGACGGTCAGCTCCTCGAACGTCCGGACGGGCAGCAGCTCGTCCAGCATCCGGCGCAGGGGCTCGTTGGAGTGCAGGTGCGTGCCGGAGCGGGCGAGGGTCCACAGCCGTCCCCAGACGCGCGACCCGAACACGTTGCGGACGGAGTCGTCCGACCACAGGCTGGTGAGCCGCTCCACCGCGGCCGCCCCCGGCCCGGCCGCGACGAACGCGCCGTTCAGGGCGCCGATGGACGTCCCGACGACCAGGTCGGGCCGGACGCCGGTCTCCTCCAGCGCCCGCAGCATTCCGACCTCGTGCGCGCCGAGCACACCGCCGCCGCCGAGCACGAACGCGACCCGCGGCTCTCGTTCCACCCGTCCACGGCCTCCTTCCAAGGGACGCTGAAGGCAACGTCTCCCCCGACGATGGCACTAAACGGCCCGCATCGTGGGCGACGGTCAGTGGGTGCGGGCTCCGGTTCGGAGGCCGTGGGCGTAGGGGAACAGCGGCTTGTAGGTCCGGTCGCCGATGTTGATGGGCTCCTGGTCCTCGCTGCGCGGCCAGGTCACCGGGAGGCGGCCGGTGAACGGGCGCTTGCCGAACAGGACGTCGGCCACGCCGGCGCCCTCGCTGCCGGGCAGCCAGGACATGACGAACGCGTCCATCGCGGGGAGCCGGTCGGTGACGATCTGCGGGCGTCCGGCCACGTCGAGGACGACGCAGGTCCTGATCGCGCCGCAGACCCGGTCGATGTTCGCCTTGTCGGCGTCCGGCAGGTTCAGCGTGTGGCCGTTGCCGACGTCGCCGAGGCCCTCCGCGTAGGGCCTCTCGCCGATCACGACGATGCCGGCGTCATGGCCCGCCATCGGCGCCGACGCGTCCGCGCTGTAGGTGACGTTGGACGAGTTCTGCCTGATCCCGTCCAGGATCGTCGTGCCGGGGATGATGTCGCCGGACGATCCCTGCCACGTGACCGTCCAGCCGCCGGCCTGGTTGCCGATGTCGTCGGCGTTGACGCCCGCGACGTAGATCTCCTCGTCCGCCGCCAGCGGCAGCGCCTGCCCGGAGTTCTTCAGCAGCACCTGGGATTCGGCGACGGCCCGGCGGGCGACGGCGCGGTGCTCGGGCGAGCCGATCGTCCCGGCGTACCGGCGGTCGGTGTACGGGTTCTCGAAGAGGCCGAGCTCGAACTTCGCCTTCAGGATGCGGCGGACGGCGTCGTCGACGCGGGCCGTCTCCACCCGCCCGGCCTGGACCTCCGCGAGCAGCGTCCGCGTGAACTGCGGGGCGGTGTGCGGCTCCATGAACATGTCCATGCCCGCGTTGACGGAGGTGCGGACCTGCGTGGCGTAGTCGCCCGGGATCTGCTGGATGGCCGCCCAGTCGCTGATGAGGAACCCGTCGAACCCGATCTTCCGCTTCAGGACGTCGGTCAGCAGTTCCTTGCTCGCGCTCATGCGCACCGGGTTGCCGACGCCGTCCTCCTTCCAGTCGACGCTGGAGAACGACGGCATGATGCTGCCGACGCCGTATTTCCGTACGGCCGTCACATAGGGCGCCAGGTCGATCCGCCCGAACGTGCGGCGGTCGGTGACGGTGACGCCCTGGTCGATGGTGAACGTCCCGGTGGTGGACGAACCGAACACCGTGTCGCCGTCCCCTGCGTAGTGCTTGGCGGTCGCGAGGACGTGCCTAGGGCTCGAAAGGTCGCGCTTGTGGCGCCCCTGGAAGCCCTCGATTCCGGTCTCCATCTCGATGACGAGCCCTGGGTCCTCGCCGTAGCTCTCGTACGTCCGGCCCCAGCGCAGGTCACGGACGACGCAGACGCACGGCGCGAAGACCCACTGCGGGCCGGTCGCCTTCGTCTCGATGGCGGTGATCTGCTGTTCCTCGCGCACCAGCGCGGGGTCGCGGGTGGCGCCCATGGCGAGGTTGTGCGGGAAGATCGTGGCGCCGATGAGGTTGTTGTGGCCGTGGACGGAGTCGATCCCGTACAGCAGCGGGATCTTCAGCCGGGTGGCGAGGGCCTTCGACTGGTAGGCGTCCACCATGTCCGCCCAGCCCTTGGGCGTGTTGTCGGCGGGGACCGAACCGCCGCCCGACAGCACCGACCCGAGCCCCAGCGTCGTGATCTGGTCGCGGTCGCCGTCGATGGCGACGCGCTCGGCCTGGGTCATCTGGCCGATCTTCTCTTGCAGGGTCATGCGGCCGAGCAGGTCGTCGACCCGCTCCGCCACGGGCAGCCGCGCGTCGAGATAGGCGGCGGGCCTGCCGTCGGCCGTTGCGGGCTGCGCCGCGATGACCGGCGCGGCGACGGTCGCGAACGCGGCCAGTGATCGCCCGATCCGGGTGGCGATGACGCGCCTGTGGGGGTGTGGCAACTCGTCCCTCCTGGGTCGCTCCAAGGACGCCACGCGGCCCGGCGGACCGCGCGCCGGGGCCCGGGATCACGGCGCGCCCGGACGGCCATGAACCCTGCACCCGATGTCGTCACCTGGAACCTCTCCCGCACCCCTTCACCTGTCAAGAAACCTGACAGCCGATTGCCACAGTCAGATGAAACCCTGAACGGGACCCTACGAAACCGGCCGCCAGAAGTGACCGGGCCTTTCAACGGAAAAGGACGGGCGCCTGGCCGCGCCGGCGGGTGAAACGGCCGGCCAGGCGCGCCGTCATCCTGGATGGCGCGCAGCACGAGCGGGCGGGACGGGTCACTTGGAGGGGCCCCGCTCCGCGGACGGGTGCTCGCCGCCGGGGCCGTCGTCGCGGGTGACCTCGACGCGCTCCTTGCGGAGTTCGCCGCGGACCGTCTGCTCGTCCTGGACGCGCTCCGTCCGGATCCGGACGCGCTCGACCGGCACGGTCTCCTTCGCGATCACCGGGCGCTCCTCGTAGAGGATCATTTCGAGGTCGTCCTCGGTGATGGTCACGTCCGGGCTCGGCCGGCCGTCCGCGATCGGCTCGCGGTCGACCCTGAACTCGTCGTGCCCCACGGGAACGGTGCGCTCGACCATCTCGGTCTCGATCCACTTGTGGACGTGGACGCGGCCCAGCTCGTGCCGCTCGGTGTCGACGCGCATCCGCTCCTCCGACCGGGTGATCTCGGCGATCGGGGCCCCCGCGTCGCCACGCGCCGGCTGCTGCGGCATCGCCTGCTCGCGGTCGCGGTCGCCCTCCCGGCCGCGGTCGCGCTTGCCCTTGTCGGGACGGACGGCCATCCCGGCCGCACCCGCCATTCCGGCGGTGCCCGCCGCGCCCGCCATCCCCTCCGAGCCCGCGGTGCCGGACGGACCCTGCGATCCGGCCTCGGCCTCCGTACCGCTCTTGGCCTCGGCCTTGCCCTCGGCGCCGGCCGTGCCCTCGGCGCCGGCCGTGCCCTCGGCGCCGGCCGTGCCCTCGGCGCCGGCCGTGCCCTGCGAGGTGTCCGCCTCGCCGCCGGTGCCGCGTCCGGCCGGGGGACGCACGCCGTAGTGGCGGTAGAGGTCGACGATCTGGCCGTGCGACAGATGCTCGTCAGCGTCCACGTTCGGAGCGCCCTTGATGGTCTCCTTGTCGTACGGGACCTGCAGCATGCCCTCGCTCTTCCGCGTCCCGGACAGGGGGACGAAGCTCTCCCGCATGCCGAACCAGCCGGTGTGCACGGTCACCCATTCGGGGGCTCCGGAGTCGTCGTTGAGGTAGACCTGCTTGATCGTGCCGACCTTCGTCCCGTGGGTGTCGGTCACGCTCATGCCCATCAGTTCCCGCACCTGTGTCTGCGTCTGCACGTTGAACACCTCTGCTTCCGTGAACGCTGCCGGACGGCGGGGGGTGAGGGGAGGCGTGCCCGCCACGCGGTAGCGGTGAATCTCGGCCGGACACCGGCAACACCGACGTCTTGTTCTGTTGATCCCGAGTTGCCGGATTACTCCCTGCTTTTCCGTGCAGACCATCGATAAACCCGTTTACCAGATTATTGGCAGCGATTGACCAAAGACTTACGCCCCCTCCCCGCATCACCTCCACGCTTTCCGGCGACAAATTCACCATTCCACCCCATTTCAAATGAAGCCTTTCGCGATATGGTGATCATTTTAGCGAGCGGCGGTTTCCCTTTTCCCGGCTCACGCAAGACTCCGGAGGGACGCTCCCACACATCGGAGAACTGATATGCACGGATTCTCACGCGCCGCCAAAGCGGGGATGGCGACGGCCGCGCTGTCCGCCGCCCTCGCCTGCCCGGCGGCGGCCGGAGCGGTGACCGCCGGGCCGGAAACCGCCGGGCCGGAAACCGCGGCGGCGGCCGTCCGGCCGGGGGCGGCGGCGCGTCCTCCCGCCTGGTGCAGGTCCGGCGAGACGCTGTCCGCCCGCGCGATGCCGCAGAAGGTCAGGATCGCCGACTGCGACCTGCGCGGCCGGGCCGTCCGCGGGCCGAACGGGCTCACCGCGGTCGTCCCCGCCGACGGCACCTCGCTGGTCGCGCACTCGCTGCGCACCGGCGGAGGCTCCGGGCTGCGCATCCTCGTCGACGACCAGGCGGGCGAGATCACCATCACCACGCGCGGCGGGCGGGTGCCTGAGGGCAGGCCCCGCACGTCCCAGGCCCCGCAGGACCCGTGCAGGGACGGCACTCACCGTCTCGAGCCGAGCAAATGGGCGAAGGGCAGCGCCGTCCGATGGCGTTATCACTCGGGGACGGCCGGGCTGCCGAGGTGGGCCGTGGCCAAGGGTGTCTCCAATATGGTCCTCGGCAATACCGACTGCACCGGCCAAGGCCGGTTCGCGACGCCGCCGGACATCGGCGAACGCTATTCCGGGGAGTCGGACAGCGGCCCCAACGTCACCACGGATGCGACCTGCGGCACCCGGGACCGGGTCAACACGTTCGGCGGGAAGGCGATGACGGGCGCGGAGAGCGACGTCCTCGCGGCGACCTGCATCTGGTTCATCGGGACGAGGACCGTCGAGACGGACATGGCGCTGCAGGAGCACGGGAAGCGCTGGTGGACGGACGGGACGTGCACGCCCGGCAGCTATTCGGCCGAGGCGGTCGTGACGCACGAGGCGGGCCACGTCTTCGGGCTGGCACACGTCGAGGGAGCGGACCACGCCAAGCTCACGATGGCGCCCGTCGTGGCGGCCTGCGACAACGGCCCCGCCACCCTAGGCAAGGGCGACCACGACGGCCTGATCGCCCTATACGGCACCCGCTAACAGCCCTCGCCGACAACGCGGCGACGCCGCCCCGGGGACGGCGGTGGACGCTGAGCCGAGTGTCTGGAGCTCAGCGTCCCGCTGCCGGGTGGTGTGGTCAGGTGTTGCGCTTTGAGGTGTGCTTGAGTTTGGCGACGACGACCAGGCGCCGGCGGTCCGAGCCCTTCGGGGTGCAGGTGATGAGGGTGACGTACTCGCCGTCCGGTGCGCTGAGCGGCTTGAACGGCACCGGCTCCAGGGCCCGCCGGTCCCTCGGTTTGATCACGTGCATGCTCCGCATCGTGTAGGTGTAGGACGTGCGGCCCACGCGCAGGACGATCCGGTCGCCGCGCCGCATCCGGTCGAGCTCGTTGAACGGGCGGAGCCAGGTGGTGCGGTGGCCGAGCAGGACCGTGTTGCCCGCCCGTCCGGGAAGGGCCGTCCCCGGGTAGTGCCCGACGCCGCGCCGCAGCACCGGCTCGCTGACACCCTTCCTGACCTCGGCCTTCAGGCCCATCCGTGTGATCCTCAGGTGCGCGATCACCGCGCCCTTCCGCTGACGCGCCGCAGCGGGCACGGCCACGGCCACCGTCCCTGGGCGCGCCTGCGGCTGCGTTCGCACGCGTTCCTGCGCCTGCGCCTGCGGGACGCCCGTAACGGGCAGGCCGCAGCAGACGGCGATGGCCGCCGCCGAGACCGACTTCCGATCGAGCATGGGTTCACTTCCATCGATTCCGGGTTCTGTGGCAAAGGGAAGGGGGCGGCACGTCTGCCGCCCCCTCCCGCTGGGCATCGGCCGCGGATCGTCACCCGCGCCTATGCCGATTCAGTTCAGTGTCGAGCGGCTCGGTTCAGGGCCGGGCGGCTCGGTCCGGTGTCGCGCGGTTCAGTTCAGCACCGGGGAGCCGACCTTGACCGGCACCTCGCCCTTCGTGGGCAGCTTCGGGCCGATCTGCCCGGGCTTCACGTCCACCCCGGGGACCGAGACGGACCGCTTGAGCGAGTCGATGAACCGCTGGACGGCGGGCAGATTGTCCGCCTTCCGGTAGCGGTTCGCGGTGGAGGCGGCCGGACGCGCCATCCGGTACCTGGACGTCGCCGGCTGCGCCTGCTGGACCCTGGACGCGGTGGCCGCCTGCGCCTCCCGGGCCTTGCGCGCGGCGGCCGACTCCGCCTGCCGCCCCTGCGACCGCAGGGTCGACGGCAGCTTCTTGTGCCCGGCCGCGGGCCGGTGCTTGGACGGCTTGTACGGCGGCTTCCGGAGCGTGGGCGGCAGCGGCTTCGGCTTCTCGCCGCCACCGACCGTCGCGCCGCCCTTGCACTGCGCCTGCGCCAGGCCGAGGACGGCGATCGCGTTGCCGCACACGTTCACCGGGATGCTGATCGGCGCGTGCACCTGGTTGCCACCCAGGATGCTGAAGTTGCCCGAGGTCTTCATCTTCGGGTCGTGGCCGGCCTTGCGCTCGACGGACGCGCCGCCCTTGCACTGCGCCCGCGCCAGGCCGAGGACCGCGACGGAGTTGCCGCACACGTTCACCGGGATGCTGATCGGCGCGTACACCTGGTTGCCACCCAGGATGCTGAAGTTGCCGGAGGTCTTCATGCCTCCGCCGCCCTTGCCGCGTGCGCGGTCCCAGATGTCGCCGCCGTCCCGCAGGCCGGTCGCGGTCCGGTGGCCGGAGCTCTCCCAGCCGCCGTGCCGGTGGCCGGACTTGACGCTGGCGCCGCCCTTGCACTGCGCCTTGGCCAGCCCGATGATCGCGATCGCGTTGCCGCAGAGGTCCACGGGGACGCTGATCGGCGCCTTCACCTGGTTGCCGCCGCCGATCGAGAAGTTCCCGGACGTCTCCATGCCGCCGCCGCCACCGCGGCGGGCGTTGTCGACCTTGGCGCCGCCCTTCGACTGGGCCTGCGCCGCCCCGATCGCCCCGACGGCGTTGCCGCTCGCCTCGACCGGGACGGAGATCGGGATCTGCACCTGGTTGCCGCCCAGCACACTGAAGTTGCCGGACGTCGTATCGGCGACGGCCCCGGACCCGAAGGCCGCGCCGACGGCGACGGCGCCCGCGGCCACCAGGGCGGCGCGGCCGGTGTTCCTTGCCCACATGCGCATGGTTTCTCCTGTCGTGTTTCGCGTTCGGTGAATCGGTGGTGATCACTGCGCGGCACCGTCCGGGTGAGCGCAGCCCGCAACCGGCCGGGCAAGGCCGTTGCTGATCGAGGAAAGTCGTTGGGACGTGGCCGGGATCGTCGGAACCGGCCGGGACGGGCGGCGCGCAGACGTGCGCGCGGGCCGTCCGGACGCGAGCCGTCCGGGAACGCCCTAGTCAGGGACGACGGAAGGACCGCCGGGCGCGGACACGTCCGTCAGCGCCGTGCGGTGAAAGGTGCTCGGCTCGACGCCGGGCGGGATCGCCGGGGAGCGGACGCTCCTCAGCTCGGCGACGGGCGCGAGCTGGTGCCCGGCGGAGGAGCCGGTCCACGGCTCGTCCTGGTCGGCGGGCGCCAGCGGACCGCGGCGCTCGCCCTGGCAGCCGGCGCAGTGGCCCGCGTCCCGGTCACCCGGCTCATCGGCCGACGCCTTGGGCGCGGTCGCCGCGCCGTGGCCGCCGGGCCGCGCGGCCGCGACCTCATCGGACGCCGCCTTCGTGCGCCCGTGCTCCGGCCGCTCGGCGTTCGGCGGCCGCAGGGCCCCGTCCAGAGTGGGGTTCGACTTCGCGACTCCAGCGGCGAGGTCGCTCACGATGGGCGCGCGCCGGACGTCCGGTATCCGCACCCGCGGCACCCCGGCCGCGTCGGTCAGGTCCCTCAGCTGGCGGACGGCCCGGTCCTTGCGGTCGAACAACGCGTGCCGCCGCTTCTGCAGATACCGGACGGGGTCGTCCTCGATCTCCCGCACGGGGCCGCGGAGGCCGGCGACGTCGTCGCGCCACGTCCGCAGGACGCGGTCGGGACGGTCACCGGACTCCAACGAGCCGTCCGGCAGCACGCCCGGCTGCGACCCGAGCCCCTTCAGCGGATGGTCGCCGACCTCCTGCACGCGGCTGGACAGGTCGTCCCACGAACCCGGACGGTCTGCGATCAGGCCACCGCCCCCGCGCGGAGCGGAGGCGGCGTTCTCGTGCGGAGCGCTCGGCTGTGCCGCGGAGGCGGGTCCGCCGAGGGCGGACAGGGCCATCCAGCCGGCGATGGCGAAACCGGCGATGGCGATAAGGCGGACAAGGAGCGGAATCACGGCATGGCGCGGCCGACCCAGGGGGCGAACCGCCCCGCTCCGGATCGGTACGGACTCCATTGCCGGTCCCTCCTTGTCGTGGTTCGGTCGGCACGAACGTAGCACCGCTGGACACGCGATCAAGGAGCCATTGTTTTCTCTCCCGGCGTGTCTCCACATCATTTACCGCACCATTAATCTCCCTTTTATCGCGGACGACGATGCCCGTATTGCCGGATTTCGAGGAATTGCGGGCGGATCACGGCGCGGCACCGGTCGTTCACGCGAAGTTGAGGAGGCGGATGGCGGACGGTATCGAGTGCGCTACATTCGGTGAAGCGGGCGGCCGCGGCGGCCGCCCGAGGGAGGAGCCCGCGATGCCCCGCCCCTCGTCCCCGATAGCGCGCCTGCGGCCCGCGCGGCGCCGTTCCGCGCCGCGCCGGTTCGTCACCCGCACCGACCTCCACCTCATCGTGCTGTCCGGCGACCTCGCAGGTGAGAGGGCACGCCGGCGGGGCGCACGGTCCTCCGTCTGGACGCTGTACTCGCGCTGGGAGTGGTCCATGGCCACCGCCCGGGCCGAACGAGCCCGCCGCCGCTCCCGGCCCCCCTGGCGGTAGCGGAACGGCCCGGAGCCGCCCGCCCCGCGCGCACCGCCCGGCACGCCTGGCACCGGAGGAGAATCCTTCACCCCCGCCGCCGCAAGGGATCCGCCCGGCCCTTTTACTCCGCCAGGGCTCCGCTCCGGGG
>NZ_VCKW01000581.1 GCF_005889715.1 Actinomadura soli | reverse complement strand
GTCAGGCGCCGCGGCGGGGGGCACCGATGATCCGGATGCCGCGGGCGGCGATGGTGCGGGCGTCTTCGAAGTAGTCGGCGAAGTTGACGGCCGCGCCGCGGGCGGCGTGTTCGGCGTCGGTGAGGTTGTCGGCCAGGTGCTCGAATTGCAGCGTGATCGCGGGGGGCATGCCCCGGCGGGTCAGCTCGTCGGTCCAGGCATCGACCGCGTCGGCCAGCCCGCCCATCAGGGCGGCGATGGCCAGGCTGGTGGCGATGAACTCGCCGTCGGTGTCGGGGGCGTCGAACTCCACGACGAAGCGGCCGGGATGCCGGCCGCGGGGACGCGGAAGCATCCTCGGACTCCTCTTCTGGTGGTACGGGCTCGGGCAGGGTGTCGAGGGCAGGTGTCGAGGGCAGAGGTGCCGGGGCCTATTCGGGGTCGTCGCCGGTGAACTCGATCCCGGCGGCGGCGATCTCGCGGGCCTCGGCGAACCAGTTCTCGAACAACAGCGTGGCCAGCGCCGTGCACGCGGCCCCGTCCACCAGCCCCTCATGCACGTTCTCCAGCGGACCGGTCACGATCGGCGGCAGGCGGCGGGCGGCCAGTTCCTCGTTCCAGTCCTCCACCGCCATCCCGATGCCGCGCAGCATCTGCTGCAGGTCGGCGCACGCGTCCAGGAACTCCACATCGGTGTCGGGTGCCTCCAGGTTCAGCGGCACCGCAACCTGCATCCGGGGCCGCGCCCGGCGGCCCCGCGCACGGCCCTGGCCGCGGCCCCGACTGCCGTTCTGGCCGCGGCTGGTGGCCGGGCGGCGGTGACCGGCCGCTGCTCCGGCGGACTGCTGGCCGGGCGGCATCGGGATCGGTGACCGCGGCGCCGCCGGATGCGATCCGGGCGGCAACGGCAGCGGCGCCTGGCCACGTGGGTGGCCGCTGGGTAGCGGGGGCGCGTCCGCTGGCCGTTTGCCGCCCGAGGTGCTCCCACCCGGCGGTATGGGCTGGGACTGTGCGGGCTGGGGTCTGTCTCTTACAACAATACTGAT
>NZ_VCKW01000580.1 GCF_005889715.1 Actinomadura soli | reverse complement strand
GCCGCCACCCTGGCCGCCGCCACCCTGGCCGCCGCCTCCGAAACCGCCACCGCCTCCCTGGCCTCCGCCGGGACCGCCGGGACCGCCGCCGAACCCGCCGCCCTGCCGCTGGGTCTTGTTGACCTTCGCGGTGGCGTTGCGCAGCGACGGGCCGACCTCGTCGACCTCGATCTCGAAGACGGTGCGCTTCTCGCCTTCGCGGGTCTCGTACGACCGCTGCTTGAGGCGGCCCTGCACGATCACCCGCATGCCGCGCTGCAGGGTCTCGGCCACGTTCTCGGCGGCCTGCCGCCAGACGTTGCAGGTCAGGAAGAGCGCTTCACCGTCCTTCCAGTCGCCCGCCTGGCGGTCGAAGAACCGCGGGGTCGAGGCGATGCGGAAGGACGCGACCGCCTGGCCGCTGGGGGTGAAACGCAGATTCGGGTCCTCGACGAGGTTCCCGACGATCGTGATTACGGTGTCGCCTGCCATGGGGCTCGCTCCGGCTGCTGTGAGGGCCTGGGGCCTGACGCGGGGCGCCTGGCTCAGTGGACCTCGGGGCGGATGACCTTCGTGCGGAGGATCGACTCGCTCAGGTTGAGCTGCCGGTCGAGCTCCTTGACCGTGGCAGGCTCGGCCGACAGGTCGATCACCGCGTAGATGCCTTCGGACTTCTTCTGGATGTCGTACGCCAGGCGCCGGCGGCCCCAGACGTCGACCTTCTCCACGCTGCCGCCGCCGTCCTTGACGACCTTCAGGAACGGGTCGAGTGCCGTGTTCGCGGTGCGCTCGTCGACGGCGGGGTCGAGAATGGCCATGAGTTCGTAACGACGCATGCTGTGTCCCTACCTCCTCTGGACTGGTGCGGCCACGGTCTCTCCGTGACAGGAGGGCTCTTGCGTCTCCCGCGGCTGCGCCGGAACCCGGATCGCCGGGCGCGCCCGCCGCGAGACCGATACAGGCTACCAACTGTCGGCAGCGTACGAGCCGCTTCCCGAAGCAGAACACCAGCACAGCGAAGGTATTCACCTCCTAGAACACGCAGCCCACCCCCGAAGCGAGGCAACCC
>NZ_VCKW01000579.1 GCF_005889715.1 Actinomadura soli | reverse complement strand
GTCGTGGGCGCTGCTGTCCGGCGGCTCGGGGAAGAAGCCCGCGAAGGCGGACACGGCCGAGGCCGCGCCGCCCGCCGAGGCGGCCGCCGTCGTCGACCCGGCCGCGCAGGCGATCCGGACGGTGCTCAGCTTCGACCACGCCTCGCTCGACCAGAACGTGGCGGCGGCGCACCGGGTGTCGACGCGGCGGTACGGCGCCGACTACGACCGGCAGCTCGCGACCCGCGCCTACCAGGACGAGCTGAAGGACAAGAAGGGCTCGGTCACCGCGGAGATCGTCGACTCGGCGGTGGTGGCCGCCTCGTCGGGCACGGTCACCGTGCTGTCGTACGTCAAGCGGACGGTCCGCGCGGAGAACGCCGATCCGAACCGGCTGCAGGACCCGATGCGGGCGACCATGGTCAAGCAGGGTGGCGGCTGGCTGCTCGACAGCCTGTACTCGCTGAAGGCCGCCTCGCCGCGCGCGGACACGGCGGGCGCGCCCTGGCCGGGCCCGCAGGCGCGCGGGGCGCTCGACGCGGTGGCGCGCGACCCGTCCGTCGCGGCGGGCACGGCCGTGGAGGTCGGGCTGCGCTCGGGCGGGCAGGCGGACCGGCTCACGGCCCTCGTGACGCTCGGCGCGTGCCAGGGCGCGTGCACCGACCGGGACCAGGTGACCGTCCACCGGCTGCAGCTCCAGCTCACGGGCGGAGCCTGGAAGGTCGCGGGCAACGAGGCCCTCTGAGCCGTCGCGACGCTCTGACCCGAGCCGGGCCGTCCGAGCGGCGCTAAGAGCGGCTCAGCACGCCGGAGGGGCGCCTCCCGGCTTGGGAGACGCCCCTCCTACGGGTTCCTCAGGACTCGCGGACCGTGCGCCTGCGCGTCGCCGCCACCGCGGCACTGCCCGCGGCGACGGCGGCGATGCCGAGCAGGGCTAGGGGCAGCGCGTCGGTCCCGGTGACCGGCAGCTTGTTCGGCGGCGTGAAGTCGCCGATGCCCGCCGCGCCCGGCTGCATGGGCGAGGACGGAAGGTCGGGCAGGAGCGGCCCCGAAGGCGGCCCCGGCGGTGTCGGGC
>NZ_VCKW01000578.1 GCF_005889715.1 Actinomadura soli | reverse complement strand
CACCTGACCGGCCCCCCGGCACCACCGCACACCTATCGCGCACCTTGCAGCCGCGCCCATACGCGCCGCCGCCTGTGCATGGATCTAGGGGTGGATCGGGAGGTCGTAGTAGCGGCGGGCGCTGGAGCCGATGGCGTTGAGGTCGGTGCCGTAGATGTGCAGGGAGACGGCGACATCGGGGCTGTCGTTGCGGACGCGGTGGATGTCCCCGGGCGGGGCGAAGCCGCTGATCTCGCCGACCGGAGCGTGGTTGCTTCCGGCCTCGATCAGGGCGGTGCCGTCCTCGGAGAGCGTGTAGAGGTCCTCGTACTCGACGCCGGCGAGGACGCCGAACACGCACCAGGTCACATGATCGTGGATGCGGGTCACCGCGCCGGGCTGCCAGACGATCGCCACCATCGAGAACGAGCCGTCCGGCTCCACGTGCAGGCGGTGGCCGCGGAAGGTGCCGCGCTCACCGGCGAGCTGGTCCGGGGTGAGCAGGGCCGGCGACGGCAGGTGCTCGCACAGCGCGTCCGCCACGTGGGACGCGGTGTCGCGCCGTCCGCCGGGACGGGCCACGGCCGCTCGTACTGCGGTGACCAGTTCGTCCAGGTCTGTGGTGGGGGGCGCGGTTAGGGTGTTCATGGTGTCCTCCTCGTGTGCCGGGCGGGCCTCGTCGGGTTGTGTCTCCAGCGTCCGGTCTGAGGGGTGGCGCGGTCATCCGTGGCGCCCGCAGAGCACCACGGATGCCGCCACGGAAAGGGGCCGGCGGTGGCGGAACGGATATCCGAGCGGGAGGCCGAGGTGCTCGCCGCGCTCGGCTCGCGGCTGTCCAACGCGCAGATCGCGAACCGGCTGCACGTCTCCGTCCGGACGGTGGAGAGCCACGTGTCGTCGCTGCTGCGCAAGTACGGTGTGGCCGACCGGTGGGCGCTGGCGGAGCTGGCCCGCTCCGCGGCGCCGGAACCGGGCCGTGTCGTCGGGCTGCCCGCGTCCGGGACGACGTTCGTCGGCCGCGACGCCGAGCGGGCCGACGTGCTGGCGGCGCTGGAGGACGCCCGGCTGGTGACGCTGCTGGGGCCGGGC
>NZ_VCKW01000577.1 GCF_005889715.1 Actinomadura soli | reverse complement strand
GGGTGAGGCGGCACCAGGTGCGCGGCTCGGCGAGGTAGCGGCTCTGCGAGATCAGCAGTTCGGTGAGGCGCTTGCCCTCGATGACGGGACGGGTGGCCAGCCAGGTCAGGACGCCGGGCGGGACGATGTACAGCACGTGCCACGGCGACTCGAAGGGGATGCCCGCGAATCTGAGCATGAGGATCCAGGGCACGAACACACCGAGGAACACGCCGATCTGCACGAGCGGCAGCGGCATGGGCAGCCGCAGGTCGTACAGCTTGTACAGCCGTTTCTCGATGCGCCAGATGTTCGTGTACGTGGGTAGATCCACGCCCCTACTCCCCTAACTGCGCGAGCACGGGTCCGCCTGCCGATCCTCCGTCCGGGGTCAGGAGACGTCCACGCCGAGGGCCCTGGCTATCGCCTTGGCCGTGGTCTCGATGATGTTGGGCACGTAGAAGACCACCCCGATACCGATCGCCAGCACGATGAATTGGACGAAACGCGTGATCTCGCGGGTGAACAGGAAGAAGATCGCAACAATGGAGACGATCACCAGGAAGAGCGGGCCGAATATCTGACGCAGCCAATCGGCGAGCTGGTCGGTCTGGAGTTCGTCGTCCGGCGCCGCCAGGATTTCGTGGGGAATCGACGCCATGATGTGGTGCAGCATCGACTGACTACCTTCCTCGGTCGGCGGGTCGGCTGGGGGGTGGTTTCCTCAAGTCGCGGCCTCTCATGATGCGCTCGGTTCCGTGGTGCCGCGAATATCGCGCACGAGCCAGGTCGTGCCCTTCTTGACCATGGTGAGCCGGTAGGTCTGGTCGAGCTCACCGCCGCCGCCTTGGGCGAGCTGCCATACGACCGTCGCGGTGACGGTGCGCTCGCCCGCGGACCCTCTCGGCGCGACGACCTCCTTGACCTGCATGAAGCGGACGGTGTTGGCGAGGCCCGCGATGGTCGTCCCGTCGGAGAAGCGGGACAGGGCCGCCTGGTTGCCGGTCGCGTACTCCTGGAAGAACGTTCCGAGGAACGGCTGCAGCTCGCTTTCGAGCGAGGTGTCGCGGTCTTGGACGCCGTTCTGGGGAAGCTGGGCCTTG
>NZ_VCKW01000058.1 GCF_005889715.1 Actinomadura soli | reverse complement strand
AGGTGTATAAGAGACAGGCACAACGCCTCCCATGCGAGCCCCCGCCCATGACGCCGCGCTCGCCCCTCCCTGGCCACCAGGGGATGAGCCGGGCTCAGATCGCACGGGCGGGGCCGGTGCCAGCGGGGGCCGTATGACCGGGGCACCGTTGGGCGAACCGGGCGAGGCGTCAGGCGCACCGGACGAGGCACCAGGTGCACCGGACGAGGCACCAGGTGCACTGGGCGAGGCGTCAGGTGCACTGGGCGAGGCGTCAAGTCCACTGGGTGAGGCGTCAAGTGCCGGGAAGGGCGGCGCGGGGCGCGACGCGAATCCCGAGGGTGCGGCGCGCGAGGTGTGCCTCCGCATGCTGGCGGCGTCCCCGCGCACGCGGGCGCAGCTCGCCGACGCGCTGCGGCGCAAGAACATCCCCGACGACGTCGCCGAACGGGTGCTCGGACGCTTCAGCGACGTCGGCCTCATCGACGACGAGGCGTTCGCACAGGCATGGGTCCAGTCCAGGCACACCGGCCGCGGCCTCGCCAGACGCGCCCTCGCGGCCGAGCTCCGCCGGCGCGGCGTCGCGGACGAGACCGTCAGCGACGCCGTCGAGTCGCTGGACCCCGCCCAGGAGGAGCAGACCGCCCGTGCCCTCGTCGTCCGCAAACTCCCGTCCACGGCCGGGGTCGACCCCGCCAAGCGCATGCGCCGCCTCATGGGCATGCTCGCCCGCAAGGGCTACTCGCCCGGCCTCTCCTACCGGATCGTGAGAGAGGCACTGGCCGAAAACGGCACCGATCCGGAGGCCCTTCCGGACGACCCGCCCCTCGACTGACCCGAGGAGAGGGCCGCAATGAGCGCAGTAAGGAACGTGGTAAGAGAGGCATCACGTTGACGTTCGGTTAGTCCGGAATGCCCCACGTTTGCTTGCTCATTACCTCCATGCCGCTTACCGTTACGGCAGTGAGGAGTTACTCCGCGTCTCGCGGATTGTCATACGACCGAGCACGTTCCAGCAGCTGAGAGGCATACAGGACACGTTCGTCGACCGGATTCGGCCTGGTCATCGGCGGCGCGCGGGTGCGCGGCCCCGGCGATGGCCCGTCTCCGGCCGTCCGCTGGACGCGAGTAAATCCTCGCTAGGCAGGGTCCCGACTCAGGACGGACCCGCGGCGAGGAAGGATCTGCCTCATGGAGAGCGTCCTGCTGGGTGCAGCACTGCTGGTGGCCCTGGTCGCTCTCGTGATCGTCGTCCTGTGGCGTCCGGGCATGCCCGGCAAGGCCGCGGCGGAGATGGCCCGGGCACGGAGCGAGGGCGACGAGATCAAAACGAAGGCCGAGCAGGACGCCAAGACCGTCCTGGAGAAGGCCGAGCGGGAGGCGCAGCGGATCGCCTCGGACGCCAGGGCGGAGGCCGAGGAAGAGGGCCGGTCCCTCCGCGACGACCTGCGGACCGTCCGGGAAGATCTGGAACGCCGGGAGGCGCGCCTCGCGGAGCGGGAGCAGCGCCTGGACGGTGAGGTGCGGCGGCTGGAGGAGTGGTCCGGGCGGCTCGCCGAGACGAAGAAGGCCCTTGAGGCCCGCAAGGAGGAGCTCGCCGCCGTCGAGGATGAGCGGCGCAAGATCCTGGAACGCGCCGCCGGGCTCACCGCCGAACAGGCCAAGGGCGAGCTGGTCACGGCGGTCGAGAACCAGGCGAAGCGGGAGTCCATCCCGATCGTCCGGGAGATCGAGAACGCGGCGCGGGCCGAGGGCGACAAGCGCGCCCGCAAGATCGTGACGCTGGCGATCCAGCGGGTCGCGAGCGAGCAGACCGCCGAGTCGGTGGTCTCGGTGCTGCACCTGCCGAGCGACGAGATGAAGGGCCGCATCATCGGCCGCGAGGGCCGCAACATCCGCGCGTTCGAGACGACGACGGGTGTGAACCTGATCATCGATGACACGCCGGAGGCGGTGCTGCTGAGCTGCTTCGACCCGGTGCGGCGCGAGGTCGGGCGGCTGACGCTGGAGAAGCTCGTCCTGGACGGGCGGATCCATCCGCAGCGCATCGAGGAGATCTACGAGCGCAGCAAGAGCGACGTGGAGCAGCTGTGCGTGCGGGCCGGCGAGGACGCGCTCGTCGAGGTCGGCATCGCCGACATGCACCCGGAGCTGATCGCGCTGCTCGGCCAGCTGCGCTACCGGACGTCCTACGGGCAGAACGTGCTGAAGCACCTGATCGAGTCCGCGCACCTCGCGGGCGTCATGGCGAGCGAGCTGCGGCTGCCGGTGGAGATCGCGAAGCGGTGCACACTGCTGCACGACATCGGCAAGGCGCTCACCCACGAGGTGGAGGGCAGCCACGCGCTGATCGGAGCCGAGATCGCGCGCAGGTACGGCGAGCACGAGGACGTCGTGCACGCCATCGAAGCGCACCACAACGAGGTCGAGGTCCGGACGGTCGAGGCTGTGCTCACCCAGGCCGCCGACGCGATCAGCGGCAGCCGCCCGGGAGCGCGCCGGGAATCCCTGGAGGCGTACGTCAAGCGGCTGGAGCGGCTGGAGCAGATCGCGCGGGAGAAGCACGACGGCGTGGAGAAGGTCTTCGCGATGCAGGCCGGGCGGGAGATCCGCGTGATGGTCAAGCCGGACTCCGTCGACGACATCCAGGCGCAGGTCATCGCCCGCGACATCGCCAAGCAGGTCGAGGACGAGCTGACGTACCCGGGGCAGATTCGCGTCACCGTCGTCCGCGAGTCCCGCGCCATCGAGTTCGCCCGCTGACCCCGGCCCACCGCCGCCCCGACCTCCCTCAGCCGGGCCGTCACCGCGCCCGCGAACGCGACAGCGTCGGCGCCCGCGACCTGATCGGCGGCTACCCGACGGTCAGGTCGATGGGGGCGAGGCCGCGGGGCTTGAAGCCGAGAGTCTGGCCGTAGAACGCCAGCTCGGACTCCAGGCAACGGATGACGGTGTCGGCGCGCCGGAAGCCGTGCGACTCGCCCTCGAACGTCAGGTACGCGTACGGCGTCTTCTTCGCCGCCAGCGCCACCGCGAAGCGCTCGGACTGGTCCGGCGGCACCACCGGGTCGTTGAGGCCTTGCAGGAGCAGGACGGGGCACGCCGTCCTGTCGGCGTTGTTCAGCGGCGACCGCTCCTCGTAGGCGCGTTCGAAGCCGGGCAGCGGGCCGATCAGGCCGAACAGGTACCGCGACTCGAAGTCGTGCGTGGCCTTGACGAAGCTCTGCAGGTCGCTGATCCCGAAGTAGGACGTGGCGGCCTTGAACACGTCCGTCTGCGTGATGGCGGCGAGCGTCGTCCAGCCGCCCGCCGAGCCGCCGCGGATGGCGAGGCGGGACGGGTCGGCGATGCCGCCGTCCACGAGGGCCTGCGCGGCGGCGACGGCGTCCTCGACGTCCACGATGCCCCACTGGCGGCGCAGCCGCTCGCGGTACGCGCGGCCGTAGCCGGTGGACCCGCCGTAGTTGACGTCGACGACGCCGATGCCGCGGCTGGTGAAGAACGCCCGCTCCAGGTCGAGCACCGTGGAGACGCGTCCCGTCGGCCCGCCGTGCACGAACACGACGTACGGCGGCAGCTCGCCCTCCGGCGCGGCCGCCTCCGGGTTGGTCGGCGGGTAGATGTAGGCGTGGACGGGGCGCCCGAACGGCCCCTCCAACTGCTCGGCGCGCGGCCTGGACAGGTACGCGACGTCGGGCAGCTCGGCCAGCTCCCTGCGCAGCCCCTCGACGCGTCCGGTCGTGGTGTCGACCCGGACGACGGATGTCGGCAGGTCGGGACCGCCCGCGATGCCGACGATCGTCGTCCCGTCCGTGGACAGCTGCGTCTGCCAGTGCTCGTAGGGGACCTCCAGGTCGACGAGCTCCAGCGTCTCGGGGTCGTAGACGCCGAGACGCAGGTTGCCCTCGCCGTGCAGGACGGCGAGACGGCCGTCGCCGAGCAGCGCGTAGGGCATTCCGCCGAGCTGCCACAGCGGACCGGCGAACTCCTCCTCCGCCGGGTACTGCGCCTGCGGCGACTCGCCGTGCAGGCCGACCTGGTAGATGTTCCACCAGCCCGGCCAGTCGGAGATGACGTACAGGGACTGGTCGTCGCGCCACAGCGGCGCCAGCGCCGACTCGGTGAGCCCGCCCTTGACGGTGCGGGGCGCGACCGCCGTGCCGTTCTCGATCGCCGCCACGCGCACTTCGGTGCCGTCCCACGGCATGCGCGGGTGGTTCCACTGCACCCAGGCCAGGTGGCCGCCGCTCGGGGACGGCGAGGGGGAGGCGTAGAAGTCGGCGCCGGTGACCAGTTCGCGGATCGCGCCCGCGTTGTCGGCGGCGCTGCCGTCCAGCGGGACGGCGACGATCGCGCGCCTGATGCCCAGGGTGGCGGGCTTGTCGTCCACGCCGCCCTCCGGCCCCGCGCCGTCCGTCCCAGACTCGCCCGTGCCCGTGCCCGTGCCCGCTCCTGTGCTCGCGCTCGTGCCCGCGTCCCCGCCCGTACTCGTCCCCGCGCTCGTGGCCTGCGGCGCTTCCTGGGGGGCGGCGATGTGGCCCTCGCAGACGCACCAGATCTCCGTCCCGTCAGGGGACAGCACGAAGTCGGCGTACCGCAGCCCCGCCGGGACGGCCGGCTCGGGCGTCAGCGGATACGGCTTCGGGTCGCCCTCGTCGAGGCGGTGGAGGCGCTGGTCCTCGTAGTTGGCGAACACGACCGACAGGCCGCCGCCCTCGCCGCGCACCGTCAGGTACGACCGCCCGCCGTACTCGTGGACGCGTGTACGCGCGTCCCACGGCGCCTGCAGCAGTTCGGTGCGGTGACCGCCCTTGAGATGGATGACCGTTGTCCGCCCGCCCTCTTCGGGCCGCGTCTCCTGCCACCACACGTCGTTGCCCGCGACGGTGGGAAAGCTGAGGCGCAGCCGAGCGCGGGCGACATCGGCCGCAGAGATGGGTGAAGGCCATGAGCCGTAAGGGAGGGTCGCACGAGCGGTCATACCAGGAATCGTCCCGCATACGGGGACGGGTTGGGGCCATGACGGGCCGTTTGAATTCGGAAAGATACCTGCAGGCCACCAGGGGACCCATGGTCATCACCGGTGTCCGCCGCCTGCGCGTCCTGAACGTCCATCGGTGCCCGTATACCGCGAAGGACGCCGCCGAAACGGCGCCCCCGAAACGGCAGCGCCGAAACGGCGAGGGGCGCCGCCGGAATCGGCGGCGCCCCGCACGGAGGAAACGCGGTTCGGCCCGACGGGTTCAGGCCCTGACTAGATCGACTGCTGGGTCACCCCCACCCCCGCGACCGGCGGGGGGCCGCCCGCCTTGAGGGTCTTGGCGGACGTCTTGCGGCTGCGGCGGCTGCGGGCCTCCAGCCAGGTCGCGACCCGGCTCAGCGACATGTTGATCGCGATATAGATGATCGCGACGACGATGCCCGCCTGCAGGACGTTGTTGTGGTAGTTGGCGGGGACCTGCTTGAACCCCGCCTGCAGGAACTCGCCGTAGGCGATGATGAAGCCGAGCGCCGTGTCCTTGAGCAGGACGACGATCTGGCTCACGATCGCCGGCATCATCACCGTGACGGCCTGCGGCAGCAGGACGAGCCGCATCACGCCGTTCTTGCGGAGCCCGACGGAGTAGGCCGCCTCCGACTGCCCCTTCGGGATCGACAGGACGCCCGCGCGCACCACCTCGGCGAGCACGGAGCCGTTGTACATCGTCAGGCCGAACACGACCGCGGCGAACGCGGGGACGGTGACGACGCCGGCGTTGCTCTCCACCCCGAAGATCGAGAAGAAGTAGTCCACCGACAGCCGTTGCGCCTGCCCGAGCGGCGATTCGGCGATCTCCGGGCTGATCTTGTTCGGGACGAAGAACGCCAGGAAGATCAGGATCAGCAGCGGGATGCCGCGGAAGAACTCGACGACGGCCCCGGCGGGGATCCTGATCCACCAGTGGTCCGACAGCCTGGCCAGTCCGAACACCGCGCCGAACAGCAGCGCCAGGACGGTCGCGAGTGCGGCCGCCTTCAGCGTGTTCAACAGGCCGGGCAGGAGCAGGCCGCGCCAGACCTTCCACTCGGTGAACGGTGTCCAGAGCTTCTCCTCGAACTGGCCCTTGTCGTACAGGCGCCAGACCAGCAAGGCGAAAATGGCGGCGAACACCAAGGACATGACGACGGTCAGCATCGTGTTCCGCGCGCGTGCCCGCGGTCCGGGGACGTCGAAGAGTACGGACGCTCCCTTGCTCATCGCGCCACCGCCATCCGCTTCGCGAGCCAGCCGAAGAAGTATCCGGTCGGCAGGGTGAGGATCAGGAAGCCCACGGCCACGCCGAGGAACAGCGGGATGACACCGCTCGCGAACGACGGCTTGTCCACGATCGTCTTGGTGACCAGCGCGACCTCGGCGTAGCTCGCCGCGGCCGCCACCGTCGTGTTCTTGATCATCGCGATGAGGACGCTGCCCATCGGCGCGATGATCGACCGGAACGCCTGCGGCAGGATGATCATGCGGAGCGACTGGAAGAAGGTCAGGCCGATCGAGCGCGCCGCCTCCGCCTGCCCCAGCGGGACGGTGTTGATCCCCGCCCGGAGCGTCTCGCAGACGAACGCCCCGGTGTACGCCGAAAGGCCGAGGACCGCCCACCAGTAGTACGTCGTGGACGAGTTGTCGGAGAACTTCAGCGCGAGGATGTCGTTGAGGCCCAGGCTGCACATCAGCAGCACCAGGGTGAGGGGCGTGTTCCGCACGATGTTGACGTAGCTCGTGCCGAAGGCGCGCAGCACGGGCACGGGGGAGACCCGGAAGCTCGCCAGGATCGTGCCGATGATCAGGGAGAGCACCGCGGCGGCGGCCGCCAGGCGGATCGTCGCCCAGAACCCGTCGAGGATCTCGCCGATGTTGTCGAAGAACGGGCCGAAATCAAACATTGCTCAGATGTCTCATGGCGTTCCAGCACTGTCAGGCCAGGCCGGCGCGTCCCCGGGAACCGTCTCGCGGGGACGCGCCGGCGTGACGGACGTCACGCGTGGCGGGCGGCGGGCGCGACCGGCGGCCGGGCGCGGCCTGGATCAGGCACGGCCTGCGCATCGCCGGGCGCGGCCCGCGGATCGGACGCGGCCCGCGGATCAGGCGCAGCCCTCCATCTGCGGGGCGGTCGTGACGAGCTGCAGCCCGGCGCCGGAGAAGTGCTTGTCCAGCAGGGTCTTGGCGGTGCCGTCGGAGTACAACTGGGTGATCGCCTTGTTGACGGCCTCGCAGGTCTCCTTGTCGCCCTTCTTGATGCCGACGCCGTACTTCTCGTCGGTGAAGGGGTCGTTGATGACCTTGAAGGAGCCCTTCTGCTGGGTGGCGAACCCGGCGATGATCAGGTCGTCGGTGCTGACCGCGTCGAGCGCGCCGGCCTTCAGCTTGCTCACGCATTCGGAGTAGCTGCTGGCGTCCACGAGGGTGACGCCCTTGATGTTGAGCTTGCCGTCCGGCGGGCCCTCGGTGATGCGGCGGAAGGAGTTCGATCCGGCCGCCTTGCACAGCTTCTTGCCCTTGAGGTCCTTCGCCGCCTTGATGTCGTTGTTGTCGGCGCTGACCAGCGTGTCCTGGTGGGCCACGTAGTACGGGCCGCCGAAGGTCACCTGGGCCTTGCGCGCCTCCGTGATGGAGTACGTGGCGAAGATCAGGTCGACCTGCCCGCCGCCGATGAACGCCTCGCGGTTCGCCGAGGTCGTCTCCTTGAACGTGATGCCGTTCTCCGGGACGCCGAGCTGCTTGGCGACGTACTTGGCGACGTCCACGTCGAAGCCGTCGAAGGTGCCGTCCGGCTTCTTCAGGCCCAGCCCCGGCTGGTCGTACTTGATGCCGATGGTGAGCTTCTTGTCGTCCTTCGCCTTCTGGACGACCGTCTTGGCCTCGGTCTTCTCCGTGTCACTGCCACACGCGCCGACCGCCAGTGACAGCGCCAGCCCCGCCCCGATCAGGGCGCCGAAACGACGTACTCGCATTTCTCGTCCTACCTCTGCTCTCTGCCGGCGCCCCGCGGCCGGTGCATCATCGCCGTTCTGCGGCCGGATGATCCAGACCCGTGCGGGCACGCCGGAACGAAACCGATTCAGTGCGTGAGGATCTTCGACAGGAAGTCTTTGGCGCGTTCGGTGCGCGCGTTGGTGAAGAACTCGTCGGGAGTGTTCTCCTCCACGATCTGTCCGTCCGCCATGAAAACGACCTTTCGCGCCGCCCTCCGCGCGAATCCCATCTCGTGCGTGACGACGATCATCGTCATGCCCTCGCGGGCCAGGCCGGTCATGACGTCGAGGACCTCGTTGACCATCTCCGGGTCCAGCGCCGAGGTGGGCTCGTCGAAGAGCATCACCTTGGGCCGCATCGCCAGGGAGCGCGCGATCGCGGCCCGCTGCTGCTGGCCGCCCGACAGCTGGGCGGGGTACTTGTGGGCCTGGTTGGCGATGCCGACCCGGTCCAGCAGCTCCATCGCTTGCTTCTCGGACTCCTGCTTCCCCTGCTTGCGGACCTTGATCGGCCCGAGCGTGACGTTGTCCAGGATCGTCTTGTGGGCGAACAGGTTGAACGACTGGAACACCATGCCCACGTCGGCGCGGAGCTTCGCCAGCTCCTTGCCCTCCTTCGGCAGCTCCTTGCCGTCGAGGAGGATCGTCCCGTCGTCGATGGGCTCCAGCCGGTTGATCGCCCGGCACAGGGTCGACTTCCCGCCGCCGGACGGGCCGATGACGACGACGACCTCGCCGGGGTCGACGGTGAGGTTGATGTTCTTGAGGACGTGCAGCTCGCCGAAGTGCTTGTTGACGTTCTCGACCACGACGAGAGGCCGGTCACCCGAGGCGGCCGGCTCGATGGGGTCCTCCGGCCCGCCCTTGGTGAGGTCGGGCCCGCCTTCGCTGTCCGTCATGCGCTCGGACTTTACGTCATCGGCAGCGGCGCGAAAGTCGCCGCGCGGTACCGATACGATCACGAATACCCATGTAGAACGGGGTCCGCGGTGGCGGAGCGTGATCACCGGTGCTGGTCGGCCGGGCGGGGTGACCGGGGCGATTACCGATTCTGTGATGTCGCGTAAGGCCCGTACCCTTGGTAACCGTCATGAGTGCGCCAATGGAGACGGCTGCCCGCACCTACGAGATTCGTACGTACGGGTGCCAGATGAACGTCCACGACTCCGAGCGGCTGTCCGGGCTCCTTGAGTCGGCCGGGTACGTGCGCGCCGGGGACGCCGAACCCGACGTGGTCGTGTTCAACACGTGCGCGGTGCGGGAGAACGCCGACAACCGGCTCTACGGCAATCTGGGGCATCTGCGTCCCGTCAAGGACGGCCATCCGGGCATGCAGATCGCCGTCGGCGGCTGCCTCGCGCAGAAGGACCGCGACACCATCGTCAAGCGCGCCCCCTGGGTGGACGTGGTCTTCGGCACCCACAACATCGGATCGCTGCCCGCGCTGCTGGAACGGGCCCGCGTCCAGGACGAGGCGCAGGTCGAGATCGAAGAGTCGCTGGTGACGTTCCCGTCGACGCTGCCGACGCGCCGGGAGTCCCCGTACGCGGCGTGGGTGTCGATCTCGGTCGGCTGCAACAACACGTGCACGTTCTGCATCGTCCCGTCGCTGCGCGGCAAGGAGAAGGACCGCCGCCCCGGTGAGATCCTCGCCGAGGTCGAGGCGCTCGTCGCCGACGGCGTCCTGGAGATCACGCTGCTCGGCCAGAACGTCAACGCCTACGGCTCGGGGTTCGGCGCCTTGGCGGACGCGCCGGACGAGGTGCGTTCGATGACGTCCGGCGGGCAGTCCGCGTTCGCGGGGCTGCTGCGGGCGTGCGGCGGCGTCGAGGGGCTGGAGCGGGTCCGGTTCACCTCGCCGCACCCCAAGGACTTCACCGACGACGTCATCGCCGCCATGGCCGAGACGCCCAACGTGATGCCGTCGCTGCACATGCCCCTGCAGTCCGGGTCGGACGCGGTGCTGCGGGCGATGCGCCGCTCGTACCGGCAGGAGCGCTACCTCGGCATCATCGAGAAGGTCCGGGCCGCGATCCCGGACGCGGCGATCACGACCGACATCATCGTGGGCTTCCCCGGCGAGACCGACGCCGACTTCGAGGAGACGCTGCACGTGGTGCGGGAGGCGCGGTTCGCGTCGGCGTTCACGTTCCAGTACTCCAAGCGTCCGGGCACCCCGGCCGCGACCATGGACGGCCAGCTGCCGAAGGAGGTCGTCCAGGAGCGGTACGAGCGGCTCATCGCGGCCCAGGAGGAGATCTCCTGGGCGGAGAACAAGAAGCAGCTCGGCCGCACGCTGGAGGTCCTGGTCGCCGAAGGTGAGGGCCGCAAGGACCAGGCGACGCGGCGGCTGTCGGGCCGCGCGGCCGACAACCGGTTGGTGCACTTCAGCACGCCGGACGAGCCGGTCCGTCCCGGCGACATGGCCGCGGTCGAGGTCACCTACGCCGCGCCGCACCACCTGGTCGCCGACAAGCCGGTGCCGGCCGTCCGCCGGACGCGCGCCGGCGACGCCTGGGAGGCGCGCCAGGGGCGGGGTGAGGCCCCTGAGGGCGTTTCGCTCGGAATGCCCTCCATCGGACGTCCGGCCGGCCTTCCTCGCTCCGGCGACGCGCCCGCGACGGGCTGCTCCACCCGCCTCTGACCTCCGGCATGATCGGGGGTGTTCCCCGTTGAGGCCCCTGGTCCAGGAGGCAATGTGCTCGTATCGGCCGCGGTGTGCCCGCATCCGCCCATCCTCGTGCCCGCGATGGCGGGGGAGGCGGCGCCGGAGCTCGACGCGCTGCGCGCCGCGTGCCACGAGGCCGTGCGGCGTTTGCTGGGCTGGGACGCGCTGATCGTGGTCGGCGGGGCGCCGGAGACGCGCCCCTACGGGCCGGACGCCTACGCGACGCTCCAGCCGTACGGCCTCGCCTGGACGAGCCCGGACGACCCCAAGGACGGCGCTGAGGCGCTCCCGCTCTCCCTCACCATCGGGCGCTGGCTCCTCGACCGGCAGAACGCGGGCGCCGACGTCCGCTATCAGGCGGTCGCGTTCGACGCTTCACCGGCGGAATGCCTGGCCCTCGGGCGCGACCTCGCGGAGTCGGCCGGACGGGTCGCGCTGCTGGTGATGGGCGACGGGTCGGCGTGCCGTTCGGAGAAGGCGCCCGGTTACCTCGACGAGCGGGCGGGCCCCTACGACGAGGCGGTGGCGCGGGCCCTCGCCGGCGCCGACGCCGCCGCCCTGGCCGCGCTGGACCCGGGACTCTCCCGGGAGGTCCAGGCGGCAGGGCGCGCGGCGTGGCAGGTGCTCGCGGGCGCGCACGGCGCCGGCACGGGCAGGTCCGGCACGGGCGGGTCCGGCACGGGCGCCCCTGCGGGCGGCGCGGGCCGGTTCACGGGGCGTCTCCTCGCCGACGAAGCGCCGTACGGAGTGGGCTACTTCGCGGCGGGGTGGTCGCGTGCGCGTCAGGAGGGCTGACCGTCGCCGGGCTAGCCGCCCTCGTGGTGGCCGCCTTGCTCGCGGCCTTCGGCGCCCCGGTCGATCTGCTCGCCGGCCTTGTCCTGGGCCTTGTCGATCTTGTCGGAGTACTTGCCGCCCGTGCGCTCGTCGATCTTGTCCCCGGTTTTCTCCGCGCCCCCGCGGGCCTTGTCGGGGTGCTGCCCGAGCATCTGCTTCACCTTGTCGACGATGGACATTGGAAAATCCCCCCGGATCCCTCGTCTCGTCGTCGGCGGCGCGCGAATCCGCGCGACACCCGTACAACCCGGCTATACCCGTTCTGTTGCCACAATTAAGCCTGTGACCTCACCAGATGTGATCGCCGTCGTGGGCGCGACGGCCGCCGGCAAGTCCGACCTCGCCGTGGAGCTGGCCCTGAGCCTCGGCGGGGAGGCGATCAACGCCGACTCGATGCAGCTCTACCGCGGCATGGACATCGGCACGGCCAAACTCTCCCCGGACGAGATGCGCGGCGTCCCCCACCACCTGCTGGACGTCTGGGACGTCACCGTGACCGCGAGCGTCGCCGAGTACCAGCGGCTCAGCGCGGACGCGATCGCCGGAATCCGGGAGCGGGGGCGGCGGCCCGTGCTCGTCGGCGGGTCCGGCCTCTACGTGCGGGCCGCGCTCGACCGGCTGGAGTTCCCGGGGACGGACCCGGCCGTCCGGGCGCGCCTGGAGCGCGAACTGGCCGAGGCGGGGCCGGGCGCGCTGCACGACCGGCTGCGCGGGCTCGACCCGGCCGCGGCGGAGGCGATCCTGCCGAGCAACGGGCGCCGCATCGTCCGGGCGCTGGAGGTGGTCGAGATCTCCGGCCGCCCGTTCAGCGCGACCCTTCCCGAGCACCGGTACCGCTACGACTCGGTCGTCCAGATCGGGCTGAGCGTTCCCCGGGACGAGCTGGACGAGCGCATCGCTCTGCGGGTGCAACGGATGTGGGACGCGGGGCTGGTCGACGAGGTGCGGGAACTGGAGAAGCGCGGACTGCGGGACGGCCTCACAGCGGGACGCGCCCTCGGGTACGCGCAGGTGCTCAGGTTCCTGGCGGGGGAGTGGACGCAGGAGCAGGCACGGGAGGAGACCGTCCGGACGACGCGGCGTTTCGCCCGTCGGCAGGATTCGTGGTTCCGCCGCGACCCGCGCGTCCAGTGGCTTCCCTACGACGCGTCCGACCTGGTCGATCGCGCGCTCGCCCTGGTCGGCTGAGGGGCACCTTCAGGTTCGGGTGAGGCGCCTCCCGCAAGGTGACGCCCCGGTCATTGCGCGTCGGCGCGGGCAATATGCTCGAAGGATGCGGTTCGTCAAGGGGCATGGCACCGAGAACGATTTCGTGATCCTGCCCGATCCAGATGGCGTCCTCGACCTCACCCCGTACGCCGTGGCGCGATTGTGCGACCGCCGCGCCGGGATCGGCGCGGACGGCGTCCTGCGGGTCGTCCGGACGAAGGCGGCGGGCCCCGGGGTGGAGTCCGACGCGGACGCCGAGTGGTTCATGGACTATCGCAACGCTGACGGCAGCCTGGCCGAGATGTGCGGCAACGGCCTGCGCGTCTTCGCCCGCTACCTGGTCGACGCCGGCCTCGCCGCGCCCGGCGAATGGGACGTGGCGACCCGGGCGGGGCTGCGGCGGGTGACGCTCGGGGCGTCCGGTGACGTGACCGTGGAGATGGGCCCGGCCCGGCTCCTCGGCCCCGGTGAGGCGTCCCTGGCCGGAACGGTCTTCCAGGGCGAGCGAGTCTCCGTGGGGAACCCGCACCTGGCGTGCCGCGTCGACGCCCCGGTCACGGCGCTGGACCTGTCGCGCGCCCCCGGCTTCGACCCCGCCGTCTTCCCGGACGGGGTGAACGTCGAGTTCTTCCGCTTCGTCGGGGAGCGGCACGTGGAGATGCGGGTGTACGAGCGCGGCTCCGGCGAGACCCGCTCCTGCGGGACCGGGACGGTCGCGGTCGCCGCGACCGCCGCCGCCGCTGCGGGAACGATCGGCGGGGCCGAGACGTCTGACTGGACGGTGGACGTTCCCGGTGGACGGGTCAGCGTCGCCCTCGACGGACAGGCCGCCCGCCTCACGGGTCCGGCGGTCCTGGTCGCCGAGGGCGAGGCATGGCCCGGCTGGCTCTGACGGAATCCCCTTCCGACCAGGGGTGAACGCAATCCGGTGCCGTCCCGGCTCGATCGGGACAACTGTCCCTCACCAACGGGACCTTCCGCCGCATAACTTCTTTCTTGCACACCCTCTGGTGAATGGCCCGTACGGACTGGGATGGGAGCCCCGGTGCCGTACGGAGCCCGAGGGCCGGTGGCGACCTTCTTGGCGGGGGGCGGTCACCGGCCCTCCCACCGGGTGACACTTTCAGCCCACCGGGGTGGGCACTCTCAGCGGTCGCGGCAGTGGTGGCGGTTCCGCAGAAGCATCTGAATCCGTAGCGGTGTCGATGTACTACGGGTGTCGATGTACTACGGATGTGCGCCGTTGACGGGAAGCCTGGCGCGGACGAGCGTCCCGCCCTGGGGGCCGGGGCTGACGCTGCACGATCCACCGAGTTCCGCCGCACGTTCCCGCATGGACGACATCCCGATCCCGGAACGCACCTGTGAAGGCAACCCCACGCCGTCGTCGTCGACGGTGACGTGCAGATCGCCGTTGAGATGCAGCCGCACCACCGCGGACCCCGCCTTCGCGTGCCGGTGCACGTTGGTGAGCGCCTCCTGCACGATCCGGTAGGCGGCGACCTCGGCGGCGGCGGGCAGGCCCTTCAGGTCGCCGTCCACCCGGACGTCCACCTTCGGGCCGTCGCCGGTCGCGACGACGCCGCCGAGTGCCTGGATCGCGCCCTCCAGCCCCAGGTCGTCCAGCGCGGGCGGACGCAGCCCGTACACGAGGTCGCGGATGTCGCCGATGGTGCGGCCCATCGTCGCGCGCAGGTTCTCCAGCAGCGCGTCGACCGCCTCCGGGTCGGTCTTCAGCGTGATGCGCGCGGCGTCGACCGTCATCGCGAGGCTCGCCAGCGTCGGGCCGAGCCCGTCGTGCAGGTCGCGGCGCAGCCGCCGCCGCTCCTCCTCGCGCGTGCGCAGGATGCGCTCCCTGGACCGCTGGACGTCCGCGGCCAGCCGCGCCGCGTTCGCCAGCTCGGCGAGGTTGCGGGCCAGGACGCCGGACAGGCGGGCGTCCGGCGTGCGGGTGACGCCGAACAGCAGCCGGCCCACCGGCTCCCCGTGCCAGACGAGCGGGATGAGCTGCGGCCGGTCACCGAGCACCCCGTCCTCGGCGGAGATCGTCCGGCCGTCGCGGTCCAGGACCTCGATCGTGACGCCGGTGGCGTGCAGGGCCGAGCGCGCCACCTCGGCGGCGACGGCGAGCGCGGCGGGCGCGTCCGCGGCGGTCTGCAGCCGCCGGTTGAGCCGGTCGGCGATGCGGTACGGGTCGCGCTCGCCGTGGATGACCCCGTCCACCGTGCGCTGCAGGCGTCGCCGGACGGGCTCGAAGAAGGCGCCCGCGACGATCGCGCCGGCGAGCCCGGCGATGGTGCCCTCGCCGTGCGCGAGCAGGCTCGCCGCGCCGACGAGCGCGAAGTAGACGCCGGTGATCACGACGACGAGCCCCGCGTACACCAGCGTCCGGCTGACCACGAGATCGATATCGTAGAGGCGGTACCGGCTGATCGCGATGGCGATGCAGATCGGGACGGCGACGATCGTGAGGTTGCGCAGCGGGTCGCCGATCGGGCCGTTCTCGCCGGCGTAGATGATCCCCTCGGCGATCAGCCCCGGGTACACCACCCAGCCGATCTGCCGCCGCACGTCCGGCGGGGCCTGGACGAACCGCACCGCCAGCGAGAACAGCGCCGCGGCGAGCGTGGCGACGATGACCACGGCGATGGCCACCGGGATCGTGTCGAACGGGTACACCGAGACGCCGTTGTGCCAGCGGCGCACGTCCGGGTCGATCGTCAGGTGGACGCACACGATGACCGGGACGAGGCAGGCGAGGACGAGCACGGGCCGGAACCAGCGCGAGACGAGCCGCCCGTCCGGGAAGATCAGTGGCAGGACGAGCGTAAGGGCGTAGGTGTCAATGGCCCAGAGCCACGTGGCGAGCCATTGGACGAAGCCGGTTCCGGTCCAGTCGTGGAGCTCGAACCACGGGCCCAGATTGAGTGACAGGACGTACAGGGCGGCGCTGAAGCCGGAGCCCAGCATGAGCCAGGCGACCGTCAGCCCGCGCCCGTGCCGCAGCAGGACCGCGCCGACCGGCGTCCAGGCCAGCGCGACGAGGATCTCCGGATGCCACCAGACCATCCGCCGGCCCTCGGGCAACCGGGTGCCGATGTAGAGGGACGCGGCGACGATGAGCACGGCCCCGAGCGCGAGCGGCAACGCGACACGGCCCGCTACGCGGTCGTGTTCTGCCGTCTCCACCATGTGCTCCTCGGGGCCAAAAGTAATGGAATGTTAAAACTCCTGCTCCCTGTCCTGCAGTCGTCGTGGCGTCCGCCTCAGGACACCGAAGTCGGGTCGGCCGGGACCGCGGCCGTCGCGGTGCACTGGGCGCGTGCCGTGATGGTAACCGCGGAATCCGGCGGTGAGAACGGAAGGCGCAGGTCAGAGTAGTCCGGTCGGAGGTTCCGGTCGTCCCTCGCCGGCCTGTTCGGCGGCTTCCCGCCAGGTGCGGTGCAGGCGGCGGCTCTGAGCCATCGTCGGGGCGGGTTCCGATCGCGGTCGGCGCCCGTCTCAGGATGAGGGTATCCGGGCGACCGAAAACACGGTATTAGGGTGCCCAAGGGGAGCCTTGGGTCGCGTTCGCCTCGGGTCAGGCCGGCAGAGTCAACAAGCCGTCGCGGCTGAGCGCCTTGATGCCGCGCCGCAGTTCCTCGGGCGAGACGTCCCCGAGGAGGAGCCGCTGCAGGACGAAACCGGGCAGGATCGCGAACAGGGTCTTGGCCGCGGCGACGACATCGGTGCCGGGCGGGAGCGCTCCGGCGTCGACCAGACGGCGCAGGTAGTGCGCCCACGTCTCGCGGATGGCGCGTATGTTGCCGGCCATGTACGCGGCGATCTCCGGGTCGTGCATGGAGAGTGCCCAGGCGGCGGGGGCGAGGCGGAGCGGCCCGTCAGGACCGGACAGGCTGACGACCTTGGACGCGAACCGCTCGATCACCTCGTCCACGGGGAGCAGCGGGTCGCTGTCCACGAGCCGGCGGAAGAACGCGTTGAGGTCGCCGACGACCGCCGAGATGTTGGCCTCGATGATCTCGTTCTTGCTCTTGTAGTAGCGGTAGACGGCGCCGGCCGAGAGCCCCGACTCGGCGAAGATGTCCTGCATGGACGTCGCGTGGATGCCCTTGCGGATGAAGCAGACGCGGGCGGCGTCCAGGATCTGGCGGCGGCGGCGCTCCAGGTGCTCCTCGCTGACTCGCGGCATGGGCACAATCTAAAACGAACGTTCGTTTCTTGACAAGCTCCGACGCTGAATGCGACGCTGGCGGAAGTAAAGAGAACGGACATTCGTTTTTTGGAGGCGTCCATGTGGTCCTCCCTCGTAGCGCGCACCTTCGGCGTCGCCGTCGCCGCCGCGCTCCTCCAGCTCGTCATGGTCATCGCGTTCTCGTGGCCGGCCGCCCGGGTGGCGCCGCGCGACGTCCCGATCGTCGTGGCCGGTCCGCAGGCCGCCGCCGTCGCGGAACGGCTGGACCGCGAACGGCCCGGCGCGTTCGACGTCCGGACGGAACGGGACGAGGCCGCCGCCCGCGCGGCGCTCACCGACCGGGAGGCGTACGGCGCCGTCGTCACGACGCCGTCCGGCCCGAAGGTGCTCACCGCGTCCGCCGCCTCACCGGTCCTCGCCCAGCAACTCACCGCCCTGGCCCAAGTCCTCACCCAGCCCGGTGGTGCGTCCGTGTCGCCTGGCAGCGCGTCGGCGTCGGTCGTGGAGGACGTGGTCGGCGCCGACTCCGATGACCCGCGCGGCGCCGGGTTCGGCGCGCTCGCGCTGCCGCTGATCATGTCCGGCCTCGCCGCGGCGGTGCTGCTGACCTTCGCGATCCGCCAGGCCGCCTGGCGCGCCGCCGGAGTCGTCGTGTTCGCGGTGCTGCGCGGTCTCGGTGTGGCGGGGATCGCGCAGGGCTGGCTGTCCCTGCTGCCCGGTTCCTATCTGGCGGTCGCCGGCGTGATGTCGCTGACCATCCTGGCCGTGACCGGCACGGTCGTGGGCCTGGCCGCCGCCGTCGGACGGGCCGGGTTCGGTCTCGGCGGGCTCGCGCTGCTGCTGGTCGGCAACCCGCTGTCGGCCGCAACCTCGGCGCCGGAGCTGCTGCCGCAGCCGTGGGGCGAGATCGGCCAGCTCCTTCCACCGGGCGCCGCGGTGACGCTGCTGCGCTCGACGGCGTTCTTCGACGGCGCGGGCGCCGCCGGGCCGGTGGCCGTCCTGGTCGCGTGGGCCGCCGCGGGGTTCGGTCTCCTGACGATCGGCGGGCTGCGCGGGCGCGTCCGCGACGAGGCCGCTCCGGAACGCGAACCCGCCATCGCCTGACATCTGCCGTTTTCCCGCGCAGTGTGTGATCGCTCAGTAGCATTCTGTGATTCTTCTGGGTGGTCCGAAGGGAAGAGATGGCGGCGTTCCTGCTGGGTCGGCTCGCGAGCCGGCTGGTCCTTGCCGTGCTGGCCGCGAGCCTCGCCTACGCGCTCGCCGCCGCTGCGCTGGATCCGCGCGCCGGCTTCGAGGGGAGGGCGCCCCGTCCGCCCGAGGCCGTGGTCGACGCCCGGCTCACCGCCCTCAATCTGAATGACCGGACGCCCCTGGCCGACCGGTACCTGGTCTGGGCGGAGGGCGTCGTCCATGGCGACTTCGGCCATACGTCGGACGGCGAAGCGGTCAACGCCGAGTTGTGGCGACGGCTCGGGGTGAGTTTTCGGCTGCTGTTCCTGGGCGCTGTCCTAGGGAGCGTCTTAGGCGTCCTTCTCGGCGCTTACGCGGCAGTTCGGCGCGGACGGACGGCAGACAGGCTCATCAGTCTCGGTTCGTATCTGCTCTTGGCCGTGCCGGTGTTCGTCCTGGCGGTGTTACTGCAGATCGCTGCCAGCAGAGCGAACCGCGCTATGGGCGTGCAGGCCTTTGTGTGGGTCGGGGAGGCCACGCCTGGTGCGTCGGATGGGGTGATTGGCGGGCTCGCTGACCGGGCTAGGCATCTGCTGCTGCCGACGGTCACGATCGCGCTCACACAGCTTGGCCTCTACTGCCGCTACCAGCGCGCCATGATGCTGGACGTTCTGCACGCCGACTTCGTGCGGACCGCACGGGCCAAGGGACTACGACGGCGTAGCGCGCTCCTGCGGCACGGGCTGCGCGTGGCCCTGACGCCGGTGACGACGTATTTCGTCTACGCTTTCGGCCTGCTGCTCCTCGGCGGCATCCACACCGAGAAGATCTTCGGCTGGCACGGCGCCGGGGAGTGGCTCGTCGACTCCGTCGCGCGCGGCGACGTCAACGTGGTCGCGGCGATCGTCTGCGTCGCGGTGTGCGGGGTCGTCCTGGCCGGGCTGATCTCGGACGTTCTGCAGGGCGTCCTCGACCCGCGCGTCCGGGCGGCGGAGTGATCGTGACGCGGAGCCGGCGGGCCGTCGCCGGGCTCGTCCTGCTGGCGCTGGTGTTCGCGCTGGTGTTCGCCGGGCCGGTCGTGTCGCCGTGGAGCTGGGACGGCACGGACTTCGCGGCCTTCCGCGCGGGGCCGTCCGCGGAGCACTGGCTCGGCACGACGGAGAGCGGCCGCGACGTCTTCGCCGTCACCCTGCGCGGAGCGCGGACGTCGCTGCTCATCGGCCTCGCCGTCGCCGTGATCTCGACCGGGATCGCCGCCGCCGTCGGGACCGTCGCCGGATACGCGGGCGGACGCCTCGACCGGACCCTCATGTGGGGCGTCGACCTGCTGATCGTCCTGCCGCCCTTCCTGGTCGTCGTCCTGCTGGCCCCTCGCCTGGACGGGGGCGCGCCCCTGCTCGTGCCGCTGCTCGCCGCGTTCATGTGGATGATCACGGCGCGGATGGTGCGCGCCCTGAGCGCCTCGCTGCGCGACCGCGAGTACGTGCTGGCGGCCCGGTTCCTCGGCGTGGGCGCGCCGCGCGTGATCGTCCGGCACGTCCTGCCGCAGCTCGCGTCGCTGCTGGTCGTGGACGCGAGCCTCAACGTCAGTGTCGCGATCGTCGCGGAGAGCGGGCTGTCGTATCTGGGGCTCGGGGTCCGCCCGCCGGACGTGTCGCTCGGCACGCTGATCGCGGACGGGCACGGCGCCGCGGCCGCGAGTCCGTGGCCGTTCGGTTTCGCCGCCGGGCTGCTCGTCCTCATCGTGCTGGCGGTGAGTCTGCTGGGCGACGGTCTGCGCGATGTCCTCGATCCCACCTCGGGAGGTGCTCGTTGAACGTCCTGCGGGTCACGGATCTGACGGTTCGCTACGCGCCGGACGTGCACGCCGTGCGGGACGTGAGCTTCACGGTCGGTTCGGGCGAGGCGCTCGGAATCGTCGGCGAATCGGGCTCGGGGAAGACGGCCCTGGCGCTCGCGCTGATGGGGCTCCTGCCTGAAGGCGCCCGCGTGGCGGGCTCGGTGCGGCTGCGCGCCGGGGAACTGCTCGGGAGGTCCGACGCCGAACTCTCCCGGCTGCGCGGCAACGACCTGTCGATGATCTTCCAGGACGCGTTGTCGGCGCTCACGCCCGTCCGCACGGTCGGTGACCAGATCGCCGAGACCGTCATGATCCACTCGGGGGCCACGCGGGCGGCGGCGCGAGCGCGGGCCGTCGAGCTGCTCGGCTCGGTCGGCATTCCGGGCGCGGCTCGGCGGGCCCGCGCGTACCCGCATGAGCTCTCCGGCGGGATGCGTCAGCGCGTGATGATCGCCATGGCGATCGCCAACGAGCCCGGCCTGCTGATCGCGGACGAGCCGACGACCGCGCTGGACGTGACCGTCCAGGCGCAGGTCCTGGACGTGCTGCGGGCCGCCAAGGAGGCCACCGGTGCGGCGGTCGTGCTGATCAGCCATGACATGGGCGTCGTCGCCGGATTCGCCGACCGGGTGATGGTGATGCATGCGGGACGTGCCGTGGAGCAAGGGCCGGTAGAGCAGATCTACCGGCGGCCGGTCACGCCGCACACCGCCGCGTTACTCCGGTCGGTTCCGCGTATAGGAGAGTCGTCGTCCGCCACTGGGGCGGTGGTCGAGCGTTCTAGGCGGCCGGTGGTGCTGGAGGTGGAGGGCCTCGTCCGTCACCATCCGGTCTACAAGGGGCCGTTGCTCCGCCGCCGGGCCGGGACGGTTCGAGCCGTGGACGGTATCGGCTTCGACGTCCGGGAAGGCGAGACCCTAGCGCTGGTGGGCGAATCGGGGTGCGGCAAGACAACGACGCTGATGGAGATCCTGCGGCTTTCGCGTCCGCAGCAGGGGCGCATTGCCGTCCTCGGGCACGACACGGCGGCGTTGCGCGCCACGCACCGTAGGGCTTTGCGCCGCGACGTCCAGGTCGTGTTCCAGGACCCGTACGCGTCCCTTGACCCGCGCATGCGTGTGGCCTCCATCCTCGCCGAACCCCTGATCACGCATCGTGTGCCGCCGTCCAGGGTCGGTGGCCGCGTCGAAGAGCTTCTGGAGTTGGTGGGGTTGGGGCCAGAGCATGCCCGGCGGTTCCCGCATGGCCTGTCAGGCGGGGAGGCACAGCGCGTTGGCATCGCCAGAGCCTTGGCCTTGGAGCCGCGTCTACTGCTCCTGGACGAGCCTGTAGCGGCCCTGGACGTCACCGTCCAGGGCGATGTCATAACCCTGCTGGAGGAACTGCGCGAACGGCTCGGCCTGGCTTATCTGTTCGTCGCTCATGACTTGGCCGTCGTTCACCTAATCGCGGATCGGGTCGCCGTCATGTACATGGGCCGCATCATGGAGATCGGTTCGGTGAGCGAGGTGTACGGCGTCCCTGCCCATCCGTACACACGCGCGCTGCTGGATGCGGTCCCGTTTCCAGATCCGGTCCTGGAGCGGCGCCGTCCACGCGTCCTTTTGCATGGAGAGACACCCGACCCGGCGTCTCCGCCCGCAGGATGCCGATTCCGTTCCCGTTGCCCGCGCTACGCCACGCTCACCGCCGTCGACGGACGTCTCTGCGAGGAACACGAACCGCCGTCTCGCCCACTACGGCCTGGGGACGACGCCGATCAGTCGGCCGCCTGCCACCATCCCCTTGTCGAAGCTAAGGCCGGACTATGAAACGCATGCTCGTGGGCGTCATGTTGATGGCCGTGGGTGGATGCAGCGGCCCGGGAGAGCCGTTCACCCATGCGGCGTCTGGACGGCTCACAGCGTCCGACGTCAATCCGACCCCGCGTGACCGTGTCGTGGACGGTGGGACCCTGCGCTGGCCACTGCCGGAGTTTCCGTCCCAATGGAACTTCAACCACGTCACCGGCACCAAAGGAGCGGTCGAGCACGTCGTCCAGGGCGTCCTGCCTTATCTGATGCGGGCCGACGAGAAGGCCGTCCCGCGTCCCGTCCCCGAGTATCTGCGGTCGGCGACGTTGAAGCGCACGAAGCACGGCCAGATCGTCACCTACCGCCTCAATCCAAAGGCCAAGTGGTCGGACGGCCGTCCCATCGGACGCGCCGATTTCGTAGCGCAGGCACACGCGCTCTCTGGACGTGACAGGCGATACGAGGTCTCCACCGTCACCGGCTACCGCCGGATCAAGCGCATCGACCAAGGCGCAGACGAACACGCAATAAAAGTCACCTTCGACGGTATGTACGCCGACTGGCGCAGCCTGTTCAGCCCGCTTTACCCGGCCACCGCCTACTCCACCCCACGCGCGTTCAACACCGGCTGGATGAATCGCCTGCCCGTCACGTCCGGACCGTTCAAATTCCAGGGGATCGACCGGACGGCCAAGACCATCACCATCGTCCGCGACCCCGCCTGGTGGGGCGCGCCAGCGAAACTCGACCGGATCGTCTATCGCGCCATGGACACCAGCGCGATGCCCGGCGCGTTCGCCAACGACGAGATCGACCTGATGGACATCGGTCTTGACGCGGGCGCCCTGAAACGCGTCCAAGACGTTCCCGGGGCCGCAGTACGCCGAGCGGGCGGTCCGGACTGGCGGCACTTCACGCTGAACGCAGCAGGCCCCGTCCTGTCCGACGTGCGGGTGCGGCGTGCCGTCATGCTCGGCATCGACCGGCACACCATCGCGAGGGCTGATTTGTCCGGCCTCGACGTGCCCGTCCAGACACTCGGCAACCATTTCTACGTCAACACCCAGGACGGCTACCAGGACAACTCCGGGGACCTCGGAACGTACGATCCGGCCCGCGCCAGAAAACTCCTGGACGAGACAGGCTGGAAACTCCACGGCAAGTACCGGACCAAGGCAGGACGGACGCTTTCCCTACGCTTCGTCGTCCCGTCCGGGGTTCCGATCAGCAAACGGGAAGGGGAACTGACCCGTGCCCTGCTCGAACGCATCGGCGTCCGCGTGGACATCGTTCCTGTCCCCGCCGACGACGCGTTCGACCGGTACGTCGCGCCCGGGAACTTCGACATCGTCCCGTTCTCCTGGCTGGGCACGTCCTTCCCTGTGTCGCCCATGGAGTCGGTCTTCGCCCGGCCCCATGGCGACCGCGTCCAGCAGAATTACTCCCGCATCGGTACAGCGGCCATCGACGCCGCCATGGATCGCGCCATCGCAGAGGTCGACCCGGCGAGAATTCACGTCCTTGTGAACAGAACCGACCGGCTTATCTGGCACCAGGCGTCGGTCTTGCCGCTGTACCAGCGTCCCCAACTCGTCGCCACACGCGCGGGCTTGGCCAACCTTGGCGCCTGCGGCTTCTTCGAGCCCGCCTACCAGGACATCGGGTTCACGACCCCTCGATAGGCCAAGGCGGCTAAGGGAACGCGAGCCGGATGCCCTTGCGGTCGTTGGTGAACCGCGCGTTCCACACGTACAGGCGCAGGTCGTCGGCGGAGACGTCGGCGTCGGCCGGGAGCTCGGTGGCGATCCGCACCACGTACGACGCACCCGCCGGGATCATCGTGCTGCCGTTCTCGTCCACGGGCGCCTTCGCCCCGCCGACCCGTGCGGTGATCTTGCTCTGGTTCGGGAGCGTGCACATGTCGTCCGGGATGCCGGGTTGCGGCATGCACCGCTCCCGCGTGGACGGCGGGACCCGCTCCTTCGGCAGGAACAGGTCGGCCGGATAGTCCAGCAGCACCGGCCGCCGCTGGCTGTTGGTGAGGACGTAGTCGGCGTAGGCGTACGTCGTGCCGGACGGCGGGGCCCCGGTGGCGCCGAGCGGCTGCCCGTCCGTTCCCGCCTTGACGGCGGCGAGGCTGTAGCCGTAGCCCTCGGGCGTCGTGAAGCCGACCGGGGGACCGGCCTTCGGCGCGGGCACGGACGGGCCCTGCGCGCCCGGGGCGCCCTGACCGGCGGACGCCGGCTTGGCCGGTTCCGCGCCGGGCTCCGCGTCCGGCCGGAGGATGACGATCCCGGCGGCCACGGCGGCGATGCCCACGGCTCCGGCGAGGGCCCCGGCGAGCCCGAGCCTCCCCGCGTTGCTGTTTTTCTTCCGGCGGTGCGAATGGTGCGGGCGATAGCTGGTGGCCATGCTTCTGCGTGCTCCCTCGGGCCTGCCAGGCTCAGTAAGCGCGTCCTGTCTCAAGCAGTCAGACACGATACCTGACGCCTGGATCGGCGATGTTCAAGGTCAGGGGCTTACGAATCGCGCGCGACGAGCGCGTCGCGACCGAGCCCCCGCAGGGAGGCGTCCAGCACCTGCGCGGTGTGCGCGATGGCGATGCCGGCGCCGCGCCGCCGCAGCGCGGTGGCGATCTGCATGGAGCAGCCGGGGTTGGCGGCGACCAGTAGTTCGGCTCCGGTGGCGTCGACGTTCACCGCCTTGCGGTCGCCGAGTTCTCCGGCGGCCTCCGGCTGGAACAGGTTGTAGGTCCCGGCGGAGCCGCAGCAGATCTCCGGTTCGGCGATCTCGCGGACGGTCAGCTCGGGGATCGCGGCGAGCAGCGCCCGCGGCTGGCTGCGGATCCCCTGCGCGTGGGCCAGGTGGCAGGCGTCGTGGTAGGCGACCGTGACCGGAACGGGTTCGCGTTTCGCGCGCGGCCCCAGCGCCGCGAGGAACTCGGCGAAGTCGCGGGTCTTGGCCGACAGCGCGTCCGCGCGTCCCGACCAGGCCGGATCGTCGGCGAGCAGCGCCTGGTACTCCTTCATCGCCGACCCACAGCCCGCGGAGTTCACCACGATGACGTCGACGGCCTCGAACATCTGGATCGTCCGGCGCGCGAAGGCGCGGGCTTCGTCCTCGCGGCCGGAGTGCATGGACAGCGCGCCGCAGCACCCCTGGTCCCGGGGGATGACGACGTCACAACCCTCCAGCGCCAGGACGCGGGCCGTGGCCGCGTTGACACCGGGGAAGAACTCGGCCTGGACGCAGCCGGTCAGCATCCCGACCGTGGCGCGGCGCTCACCACGTGCGGCGACCCGTTCGGGCAGTTTCGGCGCCCTCCCCAGGGGCGGTGCGAGCCGTTCCATAGCGGCGACGGACGGCGAGATGCGTTCCAAGACGCCGCTACGGCGGACGAGCCGTTCCAGCCCCGACTTCTGGTAGGCGCGCAGGGGTCCGCGTAGAGCGCGAAGCCGCCGCCTATAGGGGAACAGCTGGAAGACCAGTTCCCGAATGGCACGTTCCTTCAGCGACCGAGGGTGCTCACGTTCGACGTCGGCGCGGGTCATCTCGATGAGCCGGTCGTACTGCACGCCTGACGGGCAGGACGTCACGCACGCCATGCAGCCCAGGCAGCGGTCGAAATGCTCCACCATCGGGCCGCTGAGCGGTGTTCCGTCCGCGTGCTGCTGCATGAGGTGGATGCGGCCCCTGGGGGAGTCCATCTCCTCGCCCCACAGGACGTACGTCGGGCATGTCGGCAGGCAGAAACCGCAGTGCACGCAGTCGCTGAGCAGATTTGGTAGATCGTCCTCGGAGCCCATCAGATACCTCCCGCGAAGCGGCCCGGGGACAGCCGATGGTCCGGGTCGAACTGGTCCTTCACGCGCCGCATCAGCGCGAGCGCCGGAACCGGCCCCCACAGGTCGATTTCGCCGCGCACCTCTTCCGGTGTGTAGCGGACGACGGCGCCGCCACGGTGCCGGCCCAGCGCGTCCCGTAGGCGTCCCAGAACGTCGGCTACCTCGTCCGGCGTCGACTCTGCGGGGAGGCCCACGTGGCCGTGCCCGCTGCCACTCCAGGTTACTGCGATGTCCGGGCCGAGCAGGGTGAGGAGGTCGCGGAGGGCGGGCGGCGGGGCGCTGATGTCGATGAGCGTGGTGCCGTCCGGGTACCGTCCCCAGCCGTCCGGTGCGGTCCCGCTGATTTCGGCGTTCTCGCCGAGGAGGTCCGCGGTCTGCCGAGCACGCGCGGCAACACCGTCCGGGACGCCTTCCAAGAGCACCGCGACCGTTCCCGAAGGGCCGATGTACTCCACCGCACTCGGCGCCACCGCGCAGTGCAGGACGGTCTGGACGGCGTCATGCGCGTCCTCAGGCCCGCTCACAGCGCAGACCACGTAGGCCGTGGCCGCGGGAACGGGGTGCAGGCGGAACGTCGCGTCCACGATGAGCCCGAGGGTTCCGAACGAGCCGGAAAAGAGCCGTCCAAGGTCGTACCCTGCGACGTTCTTGACGACCTTCCCGCCGGAACGCGCTACCTGACCGTCCGCCCGGACGATCGTCAGCCCGATGACCAGGCTGCGGGGCGTCCCGTAGAGCGAACGAAGCGGACCCGCCGCGCCTGTAGCGATGGTGCCGCCGACAGTAGAACCCGGCAGGGGGACGTCGAGCGCGAGCCGCTGATCGCGTTCTGCGAGCTTCTCGGCGAGCCGCTCCATCGGCAGACCCGCCTCCGCCTTCGCCACAAGGTCCCCTGCGGCGTGTTCGATGAGACCGTCCAGCCGGTGGGTGTCGACGAGCAGATCGCACCGCTCCGGGGGCGCGCCCCAGTCCAGACGGGTTTCGGCACCACGCGGGACGACCGCCAGCCCGTTCTCGGCGGCAACGCGCATGACGTCGGCGGCCTCGGTCACGTTCTCGGGCGCGGCGACCAGGGCGGGCTCTACACCGAGCACACCTTCCGCAGGCTCACCGGGCCGTACATCGCCGCAGACCTTCGCCAGAGCGTCCAGGGGCCGCATCAGAAAAGGTCCGCCTTTCCCTCGTACGGGTGGGCGCCCCTGCGCACGCCCGGCACCTCGCCGCACAGGCGCGGCGTGGGGAACACCTTGCCCGGGTTGCACAGCCCGTCAGGGTCGAAACCGCAGCGGACCATCTGCATCGTGTCCAGGTCGGTGTCGGTGAACATGCGCGGCATGTAGCGGGACTTGTCCACGCCGACGCCGTGCTCGCCCGTGATGGAACCGCCGTGCTCGATGCACAGGTCGAGGATCGCGCCCGACACCGCCTCGGCGCGCTCCTCCGCGCCCGGCTCGGCGTCGTCGAACAGGACCAGCGGGTGCAGGTTGCCGTCGCCCGCGTGGAACACGTTCGCGACCCGCACGCCCGACTCGGCCGACAGCGCGTCGATCTGCGCCAGCACCTGCGGCAGGGCGGTCCGGGGGATCACGCCGTCCTGGACGATGTAGGCCGGGCTGATCCGGCCGACCGCGGCGAACGCCGACTTGCGGCCCTTCCAGATCAAGGCCCGCTCCTCGTCGTCCGCGGCGATGCGGATCTCGAACGCGCCCGCGTCCCGGCACAGCCGCTCCACCTCGGTGAACTGCGCCGCCACCTCCGCCTCGGGGCCGTCCAGCTCCACGATCAGCACCGCGCCCGCGCCCGGCGGGTACTCGCAGCGCACCGCCGCCTCCGCCGCCTCGATCGACAGCGCGTCCATCATCTCGATCGCCGCCGGGACGACGCCCGCGCCGATGATCGCCGACACCGCGCCGCCGCCCGCCTCGATCGACCCGAACGCCGCCAGCAGCGTCTGCACCGTCTCCGGCAGCCGCGTCAGCCGCACGGTGATCTTGGTGGTGATGCCGAGCGTGCCCTCCGCGCCGACGAACACGCCGAGCAGGTCGTAGCCTGGCCCGTCGGCAGGCAGCTCGACGATCTCGCCGTCCGGCGTGACGACCTCGCAGGACAGCACGTGATGCGCGGTGAACCCGTACTTCAGGCAGTGCGCCCCGCCGGAGTTCTCCGCCACGTTCCCGCCGACCGAGCAGATCTGCTGGCTGGACGGGTCGGGCGCGAAGTAGTACCCGTGCGGCCGGACGGCCCGCGTCACGTCCAGGTTGACCACGCCGGGCTCCACGACGGCCCGCTGCCCCGGAATGTCGATCTCCAGGATCCGGCGCATCCGGGACGTGACGATCAGCACGCCGTCCGCCCGGGGGAGCGCCCCGCCGGACAGGCCCGTCCCGGACCCGCGCGCCACGTACGGCGTCCCGGCCGCCGCGCACTCGCGGACGATCCCGGCGATCTGCTCGGCGGTGTCGGGCAGCACGACGACCGCGGGCGTCGACCGGTGGTTGGTCAGCCCGTCGCACTCGTACGTGCGCAGCCGCACCGGATCGGTGATCACCCGCCCGGCCCCGAGCAGCTCCTCCAGCCGTGCCGCGAGCACCGCGAGTCGCGCTTCCATCACTCCACCTTCCTCCGCCCCCGCGCCCGCCGCAAGATCGGTGCCCCCGCCGCAGGATCGGCGGGGACGCCGATCAAGGGAACCGCTGGTAGGCGGGGGTGGTGAGGAACTCGGAGTACTCGTCGGCGAGGGTGACGTCCCTGAAGAGGGCCACGGCCTGGTCGTAGCGGGGCTCGTTGTACGCCTGCCCCAGCTCGTCCCGGATCTTCGCGAGCTCCTCGTCCAGCAGCTCCCCCACCCACTCCTTCGTGATCTTCCTGCCCTCGGCGGTCGCGACGCCGTTGTAGATCCACTGCCACACCTGCGAGCGGGAGATCTCCGCGGTCGCCGCGTCCTCCATCAGGTTGTGGATCGCCACCGCCCCGGCGCCGTCCAGCCAGGTCGCGAGGTAGCGCAGCGCCACGTCGATGTTGTTGCGCAGGCCCGCCTCGGTGATCTCGCCCGGGGTGGCCTTGATGTTGAGCAGGTCGGCGGCGGAGACCCGCACGTCCTCGCGCAGCCGGTCGCGCTGGTTCGGCTTGTCGCCGAGGACGCCGTCGAACACCTCCCGGCAGACCGGGACGAGGTCGGGGTGCGCGACCCAGGAGCCGTCGAAGCCGTCGCCGGACTCGCGGGTCTTGTCGGCCCGGACCTTCTCCAGCGCGACCTTGTTGACCTCCTCGTCGCGGCGGGACGGGATGAACGCCGCCATCCCGCCGATCGCGTGCGCGCCGCGCTTGTGGCACGTCCGGACGAGCAGCTCGGTGTAGGCCCGCATGAACGGCGCGGTCATCGTGATCGCGTTCCGCTCCGGGAGGATGAACTCGGCGCCCCGGTCCCGGAACTTCTTGATCACGGAGAACAGGTAGTCCCAGCGGCCCGCGTTCAGGCCCGCGGAGTGGTCGCGCAGCTCGTAGAGGATCTCCTCCATCTCGAACGCGGCCGGGATCGTCTCGATCAGGACGGTCGCGCGGATCGTGCCGCGCGGGACGTCCAGGGCGTCCTGGGCGAGGTCGAACGCGTCGTTCCAGAGCCGCGCCTCAAGGTGGCTCTCCATCTTCGGCAGGTAGAAGTACGGGCCCTTGCCCTTGGCGAGCTGCCTGCGGGCGCAGTGGAAGAAGTACAGGCCGAAGTCGAACAGCGACCCGGACATGGGCCTGCCGTCGACGAGGAGGTGCTTCTCCTCCATGTGCCAGCCGCGCGGCCGGACGACGATGGTCGCGAGCTCGGCGTCGTCCTTCAGCGCGTAGGACTTGCCGCTCCGCCCGTCCGTGAAGTCGATGGCGCGGTCGAGGGCGTCCCGCAGGTTGAGCTGCCCTTCGATCATGTTGTCCCAGAGCGGGGTGTTGGCGTCCTCGAAGTCGGCCAGCCACACCTTGGCGCCGGAGTTCAGGGCGTTGATCGTCATCTTCCGGTCCGTCGGGCCGGTGATCTCGACGCGGCGGTCCTCCAGGCCGGGGGCGGGATCGGCCACGCGCCAGGAGCCGTCCTCCCGGACGCTCGCGGTCCCGGGCAGGAAGTCGAGCGTGCCGCCCGCGGAGAGGGCGCGCTGGCGCTCGGCGCGGGCCGCCAGCAGCTCCTCGCGCCGTGCGCCGAGCGCGCGCTGCAGGGAGGCGAGCAGGCCGAGCGCCTCGGGGGTCAGGATCTCCTCGTACCGATCACCGAGGGGTCCGGTGACCTCGACGCCGTCAAGTCCAGCCATCTGCCTGCCCTTCCGTTTTTTCGTATCGTGAAATTCGACTTCTGTTATGTGAAGAACGCTACTCGGCGGTGCCGAGAGGGGTCAACGCGGGGCCCGTCTCAGGGACTTGCCTCAGATGGCGTGGATAACCGCGTGACCACGGGGGACGGTGCGTGAGACGATCGGCGGGAAGACACTGCCGCATGGCGGCGTTGCACAGAGGACATATGACTCAGCCATTCTCTGCAGACCAGACCGGGCTCGAAGCTCGGGACGTAGACGCTCAGAACGAAGCCGACTACGAGCCCATGACGGGGGAGCTCGACCTCGACGACCGGCGGGCACTGCGCCGCATCGCGGGCCTGTCCACCGAACTGACCGACGTCACCGAAGTCGAGTACCGCGCGCTCCGGCTGGAGCGGGTCGTCCTCGTCGGCGTGTGGACGGAGGGCACCGCCGAGGCCGCCGAGAACTCCCTGCGCGAGCTGGCGCTCCTCGCCGAGACGGCCGGCTCCCAGGTGCTGGAGGCCCTCGTCCAGCGGCGGCACCGCCCCGACCCGGCCACCTACATCGGCTCCGGCAAGGCCGCGGAGCTGCGCGACATCGTCATCGCCACCGGCGCCGACACCGTCATCTGCGACGGCGAGCTGGCCCCGAGCCAGCTCCGGCACCTGGAGGAGACCGTCCAGGTCAAGGTGATCGACCGGACCGCCCTGATCCTGGACATCTTCGCCCAGCACGCCAAGAGCCGCGAAGGCAAGGCGCAGGTCGAGCTGGCGCAGCTCGACTACCTGCTGCCGCGGCTGCGCGGCTGGGGCGGCAACCTGTCCCGGCAGGTCGGCGGCCGCGCCGCCGGCGGCGTCGGGATCGGCGGCCGCGGGCCCGGCGAGACCAAGATCGAGCTGGACCGGCGGCGGATCCGCACCCGGATGGCCAAGCTGCGCCGGCAGATCGCCGAGATGTCCAAGTCGCGCGACACCAAGCGCGGCGAGCGGCGCCGCCACGCGGTGCCCGCCGTCGCCATCGCCGGCTACACCAACGCGGGCAAGTCGTCCCTGCTCAACCGGCTCACCGGCGCCGGGGTCCTGGTGGAGGACGCGCTGTTCGCCACCCTCGACCCGACCGTCCGGCGCGCCGAGACGCCCGGCGGCCGCGCCTACACCCTCGCCGACACCGTCGGGTTCGTCCGGCACCTGCCGCACCAGCTCGTCGAGGCGTTCCGCTCGACGCTGGAGGAGGTCACCGACGCCGGGCTGATCCTGCACGTCGTGGACGGCTCCGACCCGGCCCCCGAGGCGCAGATCGACGCCGTCCGCGAGGTGCTGCGGGAGATCGACGCCGACGAGATCCCCGAGATCATCGTCATCAACAAGGCGGACGCCGCGGACGAGCTCGCGATCGCCCGCCTCCAGCGGCGGGAGCCGCACAGCGTCGTCGTGTCCGCCCGCACCGGGTTCGGCATCGAGGAGCTGCGCGCGGCCATCGAGGCCGACCTGCCCGGGCTGGAGAGCGAACTGCACGTCGTGGTGCCGTACGAGCGCGGCGACCTCGTCGCGCAGGTCCACGAGCGCGGCGAGGTGCTCAAGCAGGAGCACCTGGCGGAGGGCACCATGCTCCACGCCAGGATGCCAGCGGACCTCGCCGGGGAACTGTCCCGCTACGAAACCGTGGCACCCACCGCCTGACCCTTGGGGCCGCGCACCGGGCCGTGACACCGGGCCGTGACGTCCGGAGCCTGAGGTTTGGGGGCCGTGAAGTCCGGGGCCTGAGGTTTGGGTTCTGACCCCCAGGCCGGGAGGGTTCCGGACCACGGAAACCGGTTTCGGTCCTGCTTGTAAAGCGTTAAAGGGTGCCTGGAAGCCGTCCCTGGGTTCATCCTGGTCGCTGAACGGTGACAGCTTCCCCAATCGGCTTGACGGTCAGGTTGAAATCCGTACGGTCGTAGAGCTAAGGGGCGGGGTGATGGCTGTCGATGCGCTGCGATCAGAGGTTGTCGGGCGGGCCTTCAGTGCACTACCGTGACGAAACCGATATCTCCGGTCTCGTTGCCAGTGGTGGTCGCCCGACCGCCCGACCCACCGACGGTGAGTCGCCGGCACCCAGTCGGCGTTTCGGATCGAGAGCAGGTGGCCCACGCATGACAGGTCCAGTGCGAGATCGAGAGCAAGTGGCCCGCCCCACACGCACGGCAGGCCCGACCCTGGGAAAGAGGGCAGGCGGCCCGCACCATCGCCCCACGGCGCCCGGTTCCGCGCTGAAGCGCGCCATGCCCCACCCAGGTCGGTGACCCTATGACCGTACGGCTGTTGACGAACATCGGCAGGCTCTGGACGGGCACCGACGTCTGCAGCAACGCGGCCGTGCTCATTCACGACGACCGCATCGTCTGGGCGGGGCCCGCGTCCGACCTGCCGCAGCGCGTCCCCGGCATCATCGACGACATCGTCGACGTCGACCACGTGGAGAACCTCGGCGGCGGACTGGTCACCCCAGGGCTCATCGACGCGCACTCCCACCCGGTCTACGCGGGCAACCGCTGGGCCGAGCTCGCCATGCGCACCAGCGGATCGTCCCATTCCGCCATCACCGCGGCGGGCGGCGGCGTCAACTCCACCGTGACCGTCACCCGGGGAACCGACCCGTGGACGCTCTGCAACGGTGTCCGCGAACGGCTCCGCCAGTGGATCCTCGCCGGGACGACCACCGTCGAGGCCAAGACCGGCTACCACCTCACCCGCGACGGCGAACTCGCCGACATCCGGATGCTGCGGTCGCTCGAAGGCGAACCGGCCATGCCGCGCATCCACGCGACGTTCCTCGCCGCGCACATCCTGCCGCCCGAGTTCTTCGGCCGCCGCCGCGACTACATCGAGGCCGTCCGCCTGTGGGCGGGCGACGCCGCCGTGGCGGGTGCCGACTCGATCGACGTCTACTGCGACGAGGGCCACTTCACCGCCGAAGAGGCCCGCGCCCTCCTGCTCACCGGCAAGCGCGCCGGCCTGAAGGCCAGGATGCACGCCTGCGCCAACGAGCGCGTCGGCGCCGCGCAGGTCGCCGCCGAGGTCGGCTGCGCGTCCGCCGACCTGCTCACCCAGGCCAACGACGACGACATCAAGGCCCTCGCCCACGCCGGCGTCACCGCCACCGTCTGCCCGGGCAGTGCCCTCAACAGCAGCCGCGCGCCCGCACCCGTCCGGCAGATGCTCGACCGCGGCGTCACCGTCGCGCTCGGCACCGACCACAACCCCGGCCAGTGCGGCATCACGTCCATGCCCCTCGTCATCGGGCTGTCCGTCGCCATGTTCGGCCTCAGCGTCACCGAGGCCCTGCGCGCCGCCACCCTCGGCGGTGCCGCGGCCCTCCGCGTCGGCGACCGCGGCTCCCTCGCGCCCGGCATGCTCGCGGACATCGTCCTGTGGGACGCCGACCACGAGGGCGCGTTCGCCTGGGCGTTCGGCCTCCGCGCCCTGCGGATCTGGCGCGGCGGCGTGCCCGTCCAGCCCTGACGCAGTCTCGCGCGGGTAGCGTCCCCTCATGGGCAGCGCCGTCGCGGTCGTCACTGACTCGACCGCCTACCTTCCACCGGGCGTAGCCCAGCAGTACTCGCTGACCGTCGTCCCCCTGCAGATCGCCGTCGGCGGCGCCACCCGGGACGAACACGACATCAGCACCGGCGAGGCGGCCCAGGCGCTGAACATCACCACGTCCCGTCCCTCTCCAGCCCGCTTCGCGGACGCCTACAGAGCCGCCGTGGACGCGGGCGCGGGCGAAGTCGTCTCCGTTCACCTGTCCGCCGCCATGTCCGGGACAGTAGAGGCGGCACGGCTCGCCGCCGATGACGCACCCGTCCCCGTAAGGGTCGTCGACAGCGGAACCATCGGGATGGGCCTCGGGTTCGCCGTCCTCTCCGCGGCGGCCACCGCCAGGTCCGGCGGGACGGGTGAGCAAGCCGCGGACGCCGCCCTGCGCCGGGCCGAACTCACCCGGTCGCTCCTGTACGTCGACAACCTGGAGTACCTGAGGCGCGGTGGACGGATCGGCGCCGCGGCCACCCTGCTCGGTTCGGCGCTCATGGTGAAACCCCTCCTCGACATCACGAACGGCCGTATCGAACCGCTGGAGAAGGTCCGGACCTCCACGCGCGCCCTGGCACGGCTGGAGGAACTGGCGGTCGTCGAGGCCGGCGACCGGCACGTTGATCTCGGCGTCCAGCACCTCGCCGCCCGGGCCCGCGCCGAGTCGCTGGCCGCCCGGCTCCGCGAACGCATTCCGCACGTCCAGGACGTCCACGTCGGCGAGGTCGGCCCGGTCATCGGCGCCCACGTTGGCCCCGGCATGCTCGCCGTCATCGTGGCCCCCCACCTCTGAACCGCTGACCCAGAGTTATCCACAATTCGCGAAGCGTGCAGGCCGGTCTGTGCGCCCCGCTTACCGTCTGTCGACATGAGAACCGACACGCGGGACCGGCTGCACTCCCTGATGGGCCGGCTCACCCCTCCCGAGACACCGCCGTCGGCCCGCTTACGAGCGGGCCCCGACCGGTCGAACGTCCGCATCCTCGTCCTCATCGGCGTGATCGCCGCCGTCGTGGCCGCCGGCTACCTGTGGCTGGCCCGGCCGCGCCCGCAGCCTTCCGCGAGCCCGCTACCGAGCGCCACCATCGCGGAGGTCCGGCCCGCCGTGTCCGCGAGCCCGGCGGCAGGCTCCCCGGTGGTCGTGCACGTCCTCGGCAAGGTCAGGCGTCCCGGAGTGATCGCCTTGCCGTCCGGCTCCCGGGTCGCCGAGGCGATCAAGGCGGCGGGCGGCGTGCGCCCCGGCGCGAAGACCGGCGCCCTCAACCTCGCCCGGAAACTGGTGGACGGCGAGCAGATCCCGGTGGGCGTCCGCGGTCTCGCGCCCGTTGCCGGCGCCCCGTCCTCGCCTGCACCCGGCGGTTCCGCGGCGCCCGGCGCCCCTCTCGATCTCAACACCGCCACCGCCGAGCAACTGGACGATCTCCCCGGCGTCGGCCCCGTCCTCGCCCAGCGGATCGTCGACTACCGCACCCAGCACGGCGGATTCCGCTCGATCGAACAACTCCAGGACGTCAGCGGCATAGGCGCCCGCCGCTTCTCCGACCTGAAGCCGATGGTCCGTGTATGACCCACGACCTCCGCTTGCTCGCCCCCGCGCTCGCCACCTGGCTCACGGCCGCCGCGACCATCGGCCTCCCGGCGTCCCTCACCTACGCCCTCGCCGCCGCTACGACCCTGGCAGCCCTCTACCTCCTGGTGACCCACCGCCGCCCGTCACGAACCCGCCCCAACCCCGCGCCCTCACCCGCCACAGGCGCCAATCCACACGGCGGTTCGACCAAAACCGCTCGACCCTCCTCCGCAGCGACCAGTCGTCCACGGAGATGGCCGACACGACGGCGCCCGGTCGGGGTCGTCCTGGTATGCGTCGCGGCATCGGCGACGGGGGTGGCACTCCGCGCCACGGCCGTCGACACGGGTCCGGTGCGAGACCTCGCCCGCAACAGCCGGACCGCCACCGCGGAGGTCGTGGTGACCGGCGACCCCCAGCCGAGACCGGGCAACGGCCGCCGCGTGATCATCATCCGGGCGCGGGTCGAGACGATCCCGGGGGCCAAGGTCCGGGTTCCCGTGCTGCTGATCGCGAGTCACGACCGATGGCTTCACCTGGTCCCCAGCCAGCGGGTACGCCTCCACGGCCGGTTCGTTCCGCCCCGCGGCGCCGATCTGCTCGCGGCGGTGGTGATCGTCCGGGGGCCGCCCGCCGTCCTCCGACCACCGTCCAAGATCCAGCGCGCCGCAGAGCGCGTGCGGGCGAGGCTGCGGGCCGCGTCGTCCCGGCTCCCGCCCGACCAGCGAGGTGTCCTCCCCGGCATGGTCGTGGGCGACACCTCCCTCCTCGACCCGGCATTGGCCGACGGCTTCCGTGCGGCCGGGCTCAGCCACCTCCTGGTCGTCTCGGGCGCGAACCTGGCGATCGTTATCGGCGCCGTCCTCGGACTGTGCCGGCTCGGCGGCCTCGGCCGGCGTCGCGCCCCGCCCGTCGCCGTTCTCGCGGTGCTCGCGTTCATCGTGGTCGCCCGCCCGGAGCCGAGCGTCCTCAGGGCGGCCGTCATGGGCCTCATCGGCATGCTGGCGCTCTTCACCGGGCGGCAGCGCCAAGGGATGCCCGCTCTGGCAGCCGCCGTCCTCCTCCTCGTCCTGATCGACCCCGGGCTCGCCCGCTCGTACGGGTTCGCGCTGTCGGTCCTGGCGACCGCGGGCCTGCTCGTCCTGGCGCCACCGTGGCGCGAACGGCTGGCCCGCCGACTGCCGGGCCCCCTGGCCGACGCCCTCGCCGTCGCGGCCGCAGCCCAGCTCGCCGTGGCCCCGGTCCTGGTCATGCTCTCCGGAGAGGTAGGCGTCGTGTCAGTGTTCGCGAACCTGCTGGCCGCTCCCGCAGTCGCCCCCGCCACCCTCCTCGGCGCCCTCGCGGCCGCCACCGCGCCCTTCTCGCTGCCCCTCGCCCGACTGCTCGTGTGGCCCGCCGGCCTGGCCGTCGGCTGGATCATCCGCGTCGCCCGCACCGCCGCCGCCCTGCCCTACGCCACGATCCCCTGGACAAGCGGAGGCCTCGGCGCCGCGACCCTCATCGTGGCGGCCGGGATCGCCGTCCTGATCCTCCGCAGCCGCCGCATGCGCCTGATCGTGGCCGCCGCCATGACCGGCATCCTGATCGCCGTCCTCGTCCAGCGCGCGACGGCCCCCGGCTGGCCTCCACCGGGCTGGCAGATGGTCGCCTGCGACGTCGGACAAGGCGACGCCCTCGCCCTGTCCACGGCCCCCGGCCAAGCCGTCGTCGTGGACACCGGCCCCGACCCCGCGCCAGTCGACCGATGCCTGAGACGCCTCCACATAACGGACGTCCCGGTGCTCATCCTGACCCACCCGCACGCCGACCACATCAACGGCACGTCCGGTGTCCGGCGCGATCGCGACGTCCACACGATCCTGACGACGTCCCTCACATCGGGCCGCGAAGCACGCCTCACCCACGGCCTGCCCACCCGATCCGCCCAAGCAGGTCAGCAATGGCGCATAGGAGATCTAACCCTCTCGGTCCTCGCCCCCACGGCCACCGGCCCGGCCCTCGCACCCGAGGACGACGGCACCACGATCAACAACGCGAGCGTGGTCGTCGTCGCCCGCAGGCCCGGCTTCAGCGCCCTCCTCGCAGGCGACATCGAAGCCGAGGCCCAACGCGCCCTGGAGTCCGCAGTCCCTCCTGTCGACGTCCTGAAGGTCCCTCACCACGGCTCCCGCAGCCAGGACCACCGCTTCCTGGCCGCCGCCCACGCCTCCATCTCCCTGATCTCGGTCGGCGAACCCAACGACTACGGCCACCCGTCCCCGGCGACCCTCAGACTCCTGCACCATCTCCGCACCCAGGTCCACCGCACCGACAAGGAGGGAGACATAGCCATAGTCCGCACCAGAACCGGCATAGCAACCGTCCCCAGCCGCGCCCCCTAACCC
>NZ_VCKW01000576.1 GCF_005889715.1 Actinomadura soli | reverse complement strand
CTGAGTCATTAGTTCTTCGTTAGTCGGTAGGGTGTGGGGATGCCGAGCCCGAAGCTGGAACCGGTGGTGTTGTCCGACGAGGAGCGGTCGGTGCTGACCGGGTGGGTGCGCCGTCGCAAGACCTCCCAAGCGCTGGCGCTGCGGGCGCGGATCGTGCTGTTGTGTGCCGAGGGCGCCACGATCGCCCGGGTCGCCGAGCAGGCCGGGACCTCCCGCAACACGGTGTCGAAGTGGCGGTCGCGGTTCCTGTCGGCCCGGCTGGAGGGCTTGACCGATGAGCCACGTCCGGGCCGGCCGCGCGTGATCTCCGATGAGCAGGTCGAGCGGGTGGTCACCGCGACGCTGGAGGAGACGCCGGGCGCGGACACGCACTGGTCGACGCGGTCGATGGCGGCGGCGACCGGGATGTCGCAGTCGGCGGTGTCGCGGATCTGGCGGGCGTTCGGGCTCAAGCCGCACACCGTGCAGACCTGGAAGCTGTCAACCGATCCGCAGTTTGTCGACAAGGTCCGCGACGTGGTCGGGCTTTACCTGAACCCGCCGGAGAACGCCTTGGTGCTGGCGGTGGATGAGAAGTCGCAGATGCAGGCGATCGACCGGACCGCCCCGATCCTGCCGATCATGCCGACCACCCCGGCGCGGATGACCCACGACTACGTCCGGCACGGCACCACCAGCCTGTTCGCCGCCCTGGACCTATCGTCCGGCTCGGTGATCGCCCAACACTACCGGCGGCACCGCCACCAGGAGTTCCTGCGGTTCCTCAAGCTCATCGACGCCGCGGTGCCCAAGGATCTGGAGCTGCACCTGGTGCTGGACAACTACGCCACCCACAAGACCGAGAAGGTCAAGCGGTGGCTGATCCGCCACCCCCGCTTCCACCTGCACTTCACCCCCACCAGCTCATCCTGGCTCAACCTGGTGGAGCGCTGGTTCGCCGAACTGACCAACCGCAAGCTGCGCCGCTCGGCCCACCGCAGCGTGGTCGAACTGGAGCGTGACGTCCGCGCCTGGGTCAACGAGTGGAACACCGACCCCAAGCCGTTCGTGTGGACCAAACCCGCCGACGACATCCTCGAAACCCTCGCCGGATACTGCCAACGAATTAACGACTCAAGACACTAG
>NZ_VCKW01000575.1 GCF_005889715.1 Actinomadura soli | reverse complement strand
CACCAGCGCCACCACCACGAGCACCACGGCCCGGCGCCACGGTGACGGGCCCACCGGCCTCCACCCCGGCGCCGGTGAGGACGGTGGGGACCATCCGGCGGCCGGTACGCCCGTCGACGGGCCTACCGACCGCGCCACGGGCGGGCACCGATCAGGCGGCCCGGATGCGGGCTGGGGGTTCGACCCCGCCGACGCCGACGCGGTGGACCAGGCCGCCAAAGGGCTGGTGGACCGGCTGGACGAGTTCATCGCTGAAACCGTCCCGCCGCCCGAACACGCCACCCGGCTGGACGACCTGAACTCCGCCCGGAACAGCATCGACAACACCGCCGTCCCCGAAGCCGTCGCAGCGGCCGTCACCGCGCTGCTGGCCGAACGCGGCACCAAGGGCGCGCGCCGCGATGAACTCGTGGCGCGTCTGGACGCGCCGCGCTCCACCGTCGCCCGCTACCTCGGATCGCTGTGCAAGGAGGAGATCATCACCCGCGCCGGCAACGGCAAGGCGGCCCGCTACTACCTGCCCGACCACGCCCCCGACGATCACGCCGAGTGAACGCCGCCGGGGCGGAACTGTCCCGGGAACTGTCTCGCGAACTGTCCAAGCCAACTGTCCCACCGGCCCCAACGCGCGCGCGTGGACGCGAACACGCGCCGGTGCCAGACAGTTGGGACAGTTCCCGCGAGACAGTTCCCCCGCTGCACGCTGAGTAACACCCCGCGCATCCCGCACCCCGCGCGCGGGGGGGCGAGCGTGCCCCCTGCCCATCTCGAACCCCGTCAAGCGGGAGACGCCATGCTGCCCTCGTCCCTGCCCACGTTCGTCACCGCCGTGGTGGTGACGCCGTCACCGACCCCGACCACACCGCCCACCGAGCACGGCGGAGACGGCGGCGGGCTGTGGCTACTGCTGCTGCTGGCCGCGTTCATCTGGGCCGTCGCGCACGTCATCTCGGTGCACCTGCACCCGCTGCGCACCTGCCGCGCCTGCCGCGGCACCGGCCTGCACCACGGCCACCTATTCACCGGCGCCATGCGCGTCTGCCGCCGGTGCGGCGGCACCCGCCGCGAACTCCACCCCGGCGCCCGCGCCACGGCCCGCCACCGCGACCACTGACCCGCCCCCAACCTGCGCCCCGGAAC
>NZ_VCKW01000574.1 GCF_005889715.1 Actinomadura soli | reverse complement strand
GCATGGGACCGCGTCGGCCACCGCATCGCGGCCCACCCCCGCCTCGTCTGGGTCGGCGGCCTGGCCGTCCTCGGCGCGCTGTCCGCCGCCGCCCTCGGCATCAGCACGGGCCTGGACCGCGCGCACTTCCTCACCGACACGCCCGGCTCCACGGTCGGCGAGCGCCTCCTGACCGAGCACTACCCCGGCGGCCAGAGCCGCCCGCTCCAGGTCATCGCCAGCGAACCGGACACCCCCCAGGTGACCGCCGCCCTCCGCGACGCTCACGGAGTCGCCCGCGTCGACAGCCCGCAACCGTCCAAGGACGGCCGCCTCACCAGGCTCGAAGTCGTCCTCGTGGACCCGCCGGACAGCGCGGCGGCAAAGCAGACCGTCCGCGACCTCCGCAGGACGATCCCGGACGCCACGATCGGCGCGAGCACGGCCAGCGAGATCGACCTGGCCGACGCCCAGTCCCACGATCGCCGCGTCGTGATCCCGCTGGTCCTGGCCGTCGTGTTCCTCATCCTGATCGCGCTGCTCCGCGCCCTGGTCGCCCCGATCCTGGTGATCGGCACGGTCGTCGCGTCCTACTTCGCCGCCCTCGGCGCGTCCTGGCTGCTGTTCCGGTACGCCTTCGACTTCCCGGCCCTGGACACGCAGGTCGCGCTCATGGGCTTCCTGTTCATGGTCGCGCTGGGCGTGGACTACAACCTGTTCCTCGTCGCCCGCGTCCGCGAGGAGGTCCGGCGGACCGACCACCGGACCGGCGTCCTGCGCGGCCTCGGCGTCACCGGCGGCGTCATCTCCAGCGCCGGACTCGTCCTGGCCGCGACGTTCGGCGTCCTCGGCGTCATGCCGGTCACGATGATGGTGCAGATCGGCGTCCTGGTCGCTCTCGGCGTCCTCCTGGACACCTTCTTCGTCCGCTCAATCATCGTCCCCGCCCTGGCCCTGGACACAGGCCCCCGCTTCTGGTGGCCCACCTACCCCAGATCAGACCGGACGGACGACGAAGGCCCCACTAAGGTAAAGGCGAATAAAACACCGGCTCAGTGAGGTTTTCTCAGTGATGATCACTTCCAGATTTTGTTGAGGACAAGGGCGGCACGGGCGATATCGCCGATCCGGCTGGGGCTGAGGGTGATGTGCTGCAGGGCACGCCAGCGTTGTTTGAGT
>NZ_VCKW01000573.1 GCF_005889715.1 Actinomadura soli | reverse complement strand
CTACGCCACCTCCCACCCCCGCGCCCGCACCTGACCGCCCGCTCACGCGGGGTCCACGACCGCCCGTCCGGCGTGCGATCCGCGCGTCCCGGACCTGACAGCGCGCCCGCCCCTGTGCTGACAAATCGCGACGATCGGCGCGCGTCGGCTTGAGACCGGGGAGGGACCGCCCTAGAGTCCCGGTTCTGGATGGCATTTCCGGGCCGCCGGGGAGGGATCTGGTGACCAGCACTAACGGTGCGGAAGGAGTCCTTTCCTCCGCCACCATCGAGACCGATCCGAGCGTGGCCCTCGGGCCCACGCAAAGACCCGTGCCGGTGTTCCCCGAACCGGAACCCCTGGCTGAGCACGGTCCCGCACGAATCGTCGCCGTCTGCAACCAGAAGGGCGGCGTCGGCAAGACCACCACGACGATCAACCTGGGGGCCGCGCTCGCCGAGTTCGGCCGCCGCATCCTGCTCGTCGACTTCGACCCGCAGGGCGCGCTTTCGGTCGGCCTCGGCAAGGGCGACCCGCGCCAGCTGGACGTGACGGTCCACAACATGCTGCTCGAACGCGACACCGAGTGGGAGGACATCGTCATCGAGACCGGCGTCGACGGGATGGAGCTCCTGCCGAGCAACATCGACCTGTCCGGCGCCGAGGTCCAGCTCGTCCACGAGGTCGGCCGCGAGTACATCCTGCAGGGCGCGCTGAAGTCGGCCGTCGAGCACTACGACTACATCCTCATCGACTGCCAGCCGTCGCTCGGCCTGCTCACCATCAACGCGCTGGCCGCGAGCGAGGGCGTGCTGATCCCGCTGGAGTGCGAGTACTTCGCGATGCGCGGCGTGGCGCTGCTGATGGAGACCATCGAGAAGGTCCAGGGCCGGATCAACCCGGGCCTGGAGATCGACGGCGTCCTCGGCACCATGTACGACTCCCGGACCCTGCACACGCGGGAGGTCCTCGGCCGCATCGTCGAGGCGTTCGGCGACCAGGTCTTCCACACCGTCATCAACCGCACCGTGCGGTTCCCGGACGCGACCGTCGCCGGAGAGCCGATCACGTTCTTCGACCCGAACTCGATGGGGGCGAACGCCTACCGTGGCCTGGCCCGTGAGGTGCTCGCCCGGTGGGCCCAGGTGGCGTGAGCCGGCCCCCGGGCGAGCACCTCACGGGCCAGGCCACGGT
>NZ_VCKW01000572.1 GCF_005889715.1 Actinomadura soli | reverse complement strand
GGATGGCGGGGCGGGGGTAGTGGTCGTCGCGCAGCCGGGCGGCGAACCCGCGGCGGTTGGAGACGATGTCGGACGCGCTGAAGAACACGTCGCCGCGGATCTTCGGGTGCCTGGCGTTGAGGGTGAGGTGCTTGGACAGCTCGGCGGGGTCCTTCCAGGCGGCGTCCTTGCCGACGCGGTAGGCGCCCTGCCCGATGGTGAGCTGCACGCCGGTGCCCTTGACCTGGTCGGCCCACCAGCCGGCGAGCTCGGCGTAGTCGGCGCGGGGGTCGCCGATCGGCCAGTACAGCTGGGGGGTGATGTAGTCGACCCAGCCCTTCTTGATCCAGGTGCGGGTGTCGGCGTAGATGTCGTCGTAGCTCTGCAGGGCGCGGGTGTCGGACCCGCGGGGGTCGGTGCTGGCGTTGCGCCACACGCCGAACGGGCTGATCCCGAACCGCACCCAGGGCTTGGCGTCGTGGATCTTGCCGGACAGGGTCTGGACGAGGGTGTCGACGTTCTTCCGGCGCCAGTCGCCCTTGTCCATGCCGCCGCCGTGGGCCTTGTAGGTGGCCTGGTCGGGGAACTCGCCGCCCTCGGGGTAAGGGTAGAAGTAGTCGTCGAAGTGGACGGCGTCGATGTCGTACTTGCCGACGACGTCCATGACGGCCCGGGTGGCCAGGTCCCGGACCTGCGGGATGCCCGGGTCGTACCACAGGCCCGTCCCGTACTTGCGGACCCAGTCGGGGTGCTGCCGGGCGGGGCTCTTGGGCGACAGCTTCTTCAGGTCGGCCTGCCGGGACACGCGGTAGGGGTTGTACCAGGCGTGGAACTCCAGGTTCCGGGCGTGCGCCTCCTTGATCATGAAGGCGAGGACGTCGTAGCCGGGGTCCTTGCCCTGCGTACCGGTGATCCACTGCGACCACGGCTCGTACGGGGAGGGGTAGAACGCGTCGGAGTTGGGGCGGATCTGCACGAACACCGCGTTCATGTTCATCGCGGTGGCGGTGTCGAGGAGCCGGGTGAACTGCTCGCGCTGCTTTGCGGCGGGGTCGGCGGTGTCCTTGGGCCAGTCGATGCCGGCGACGGTGGCGATCCACATGCCGCGCAGCTGCCGCGACCGGCCGCCGTCGCCGGGCGCGGCGACGGCGGGGCATTCGGCCTTCGCGCCGGCGGGGACGGTCCCGCGCCCGTCCCCGCC
>NZ_VCKW01000571.1 GCF_005889715.1 Actinomadura soli | reverse complement strand
GTTGTGGGCCTAGGAAATGTATAAGAGACAGGGTCGGCCCAGGTGACGACTATCCGGAATAGTGCAGAAAGGACGATGTTCTTAACAAGGGTTGAAACTGCCAAGATTTCCGGTTGCCGTCTATCAAATGCCAGGCGAAGACCAGTGAGATCGATGCGGACCGGCAGACGACAGGTAGAGACCCGGCCTGGACAAATGCCCGCCTGACTCCTATTGCGTCACTGACTGTGAGCATCGGAGGGCGGTCAGGGGTCGGCCCATCCCCCGGGGACGGCTCGGCGACTCCGGTTCCAGAGCGGCGAGTCTCAGTAGACGTTTACGTCGTAGGCGCTGAGGATCTCGTTGATCGGCTGATAGAAGGACGTCCCGCCGCTGGTGCAGTTGCCGGTGGCGCCGACCCCGACTCCGAGCGCGATGGTGCCGCTGAAGTAGGGCGCGCCCGGGTTGTCGCCGGGCTCCGAGCAGATGTTCGTCCTCGCCAGGCCGGTCATCGTCCCTTCGGGGAAGCTCACGCTCTGGTTGAGCGCCGTCACGGTGCCGCACCGCATGCCGGTGGTGGAGCCGCTGCGGCAGACCTGCTGCCCGACGGACGCCCGGCCCGCCGCCGTGATGTCCCGGGACCCGGGGTAGACGAGCACACTGCCAGGTCTCTCCACATGCGGTTCGACGTAGGCGACGAGGGCCACGGCGACGTTCATGACAGAGACGACGGTGCCGAGTTCGACGGACAGCCCCGGATCGGCATAGATCTTCTGCCCCGCCTTGGCGCAGCCGCCTGCGGTGAGGAAGTAGTAGGTGTCGGACTTGCGCACATTGAAGCCGATGGTGCAGCGGACGCCGCCCGCGGCGAAGATCGGCTGTCCGCCCTGGCCGCTGGGTGGGGCCTTGGCGGGGGCAGACCGGCCGTCCTGACCCTCCGTCACGGTGCCGGGAACGGTGGCGGACGCGGCCGCGGCGGGAGCGGGAGCGGCCATGACGGTCGCGGCGGCCATTGCCAAAGCGGCAGTGGTGATCATGGAAAGGCGGGGTCTCACAGGGCCTCCTACGGGAGTGGCGGGGGGACGGGACGCCCAGGATGACGACTTTCCGGAATGGTGCAGAAAAACGAAGACCCTTACAAGAGGACGAAAGTGCCAAGATTGGTGGCGGCCTTATATCAACTGCCGTGCCGAGGTCGGTGATCTGAGGGCGGCGGGGGCGCGTCAGGCTGGGGTGTCGTCG
>NZ_VCKW01000570.1 GCF_005889715.1 Actinomadura soli | reverse complement strand
CGTCCCCCGACCACCCGCCCCATTAAGGGAGCCGCATTCGCGGCGCTGTATTTGTTGTGCGACCCGGCTAGCGGAGGCTTGGGCTTACTTGCCGCAAGCCCCGCTCAGCCGATGGAACAGATCAGTTCGCCGTGACCGGCTTCCGGCCCCCGCACGTCAAGCACGGGGACCGGTGGACCTCTGGCGTCGAGTCGGCGTCCAGGTATCGCAGGGCAAGACGTCGCGCCGGATGCACCCACTTGTATCCGCGCCCATTGCAGGAGACGCACGCGTCGGAATCGCTTGCCCCCTGCGCTTCTTCGCGTGTTTCGGTCAAGCGACTCCTTTCTCGGTGCGGATCATTTCGCGCAGCGCCGCCCGGATCTCGCCCGGGGCGAATCGCACTTGCTGGCCGATTTTGTAGTACGGGAACAGGTCGCGGTAATTGTCGTACACCCACGACTTGGGTTTCTGGAGGAAGGCCGCCAGTTCCGCCACGGTCCAAAGTCGATCCTCGCCGTTCACGCACCCTCCCGCTTTTCGGCGATGTGCCGAGCTGTAATAACGCGCTGGTTGATGTGACCGGCGAGGATTTCTTGTGCTTCGGTGTAGCCCTGTCCGGCGAATCGCCAGTGCGCCAGAACGTGCGTGGACTCCGGCCCCGGCAACCCGTTGCGTTCGCGGGATTCGGTGGTTTTGTGCTCGGCGCGGTCCTGGCGGAGGGTGCTCAGGGTGACCGAGTACCGGCGGGACTTGGTCGCGAAATGGCCCCGGAACCCCAGCATGTGCGCCCATGGCCGCAGCCGCAGGGCATCCATTTCCGGTCGCCCGCCCAGGTCCCAGCAGGTGCGGATCATGCGACGGGCGTGCTCGGTCACCGGGAGGCGGTCCAGATCCAGACCCCCGGCCGTCCCCAGGCCGCCGCACCGCTTGCACACCGCCGCACCGTGCGCCGTGATCACCGTGCCGACACCTTTGCAGCGTCCGCACGACAGCCGCCGGTCGACCGTCCCCGACGACTCCGCGCCCTTGGTCGAGTACTTGGCGATGTAGGCCGCGACCTGCTCATCGGTCACCCCGCCGTCGCCACCGCGCACCACGACCGCCCGCACGTCGATCTGCTCGCCCCAGACCAGCCCGCGCTGACCGTCGCCCGGATCCGGGGACATCACCTGGACCAGTCCCGCCGCCTGCGGGACCGCTTCGGCCAGCAGTTCGGCCGTGAGCCAGCGCGGCGAAGGATCATCG
>NZ_VCKW01000569.1 GCF_005889715.1 Actinomadura soli | reverse complement strand
GCCCGCCCCCGTCCGGCCCGCGGCACGGCCGACGTCACGGCCGGTATCGCCCGCGCGGTCCGCGCCGCCCGGCCCGGCACGCTGGGCCGGGCCGTCCGCGGCGCCGTCCGCCGTCCGTCGCGGTCCGCGCTGGTCAAGGACGTCGTCCTGTTCGCCGTGCTGGCCTTCCCCGTCGCCTCCGGGGGCGTCACGCCCCCCGAGCCGCACCGGGCGTCGTGGTGGCTGCAGACGGCCGGGCTCGGCGTCCTGGCCGCCGCGATCGCGGTGTGCCGCACCTGGCCGACCCTCGCGCTGCTCACCGCGATCGCGCTGATCGCCGTCCACGGCAACTTCACGTTCGCGATGCCCGTCCTGGCCTACCTGACCGGGCTGCGCACCACCCGCGCGCAGCCGCTGCTGTGGGGGTTCACCGCCGTGTTCGTGGGCGGTGCGGCACTGTCGATCATCCGCGGGATGGACGTCACCACCTGGTTCCCCTCCACCGTCTGGCTGGTCCTGCTGGGCGTCCTGCCCTGGCTGGTCGGCCGCTACTGGCGGCAGTACCAGGAGCTCCTGCGCGCCGGATGGGAGCGCGCCGAGCGCCTCGAACACGAGCAGCGCATCATCGCCGAACGCGAACGGCTCCGCGAACGCGCCCGCATCGCCCAGGACATGCACGACTCCCTCGGACACGAACTCGCCCTCATCGCCGTCCGCGCCGGGGCCCTGCAGGTCGACCCCGGCCTCGACGACCGGCACCGCGCCGCCGCCGCGCAGCTGCGCGCGGGCGCGGCCGACGCCACCGAGCACCTCCGCGAGATCATCGGCGTCCTGCGCGAGGAGACCGCCCCCGCCGCCCCGGACGCCGCCTCACCGGACGCGCCCGGCGGCGCGGCGCCGGTCCGGCCCGCGGGGGAGAGCATCCCCGACCTCGTCGCACGGGCCCGCGCCTCCGGCGTCCCCGTCCACCTCGCCGACGACTCCGATCCACCCGGCGACCTGCCCTCCGACATCCCGCCGATGGTCGCGCTCGCCGCCCACCGCGTCGTGCAGGAGGCCGTCACCAACGCCGCCAAACACGCGCCCGGCGCCGCCGTCACCGTCCGCCTCACCCACCGCGAACCCGCCGGCGGCGCGCCCGGCGGCGGCGTGATCAGGGTGACGGTCGCCAACGGCCCGCCGCCCGGCCAACGGCCCCTGCTGCCGTCCGGCGGGCACGGCCTGACCGGGCTCACCGAACGGGCCCGCCTCCTCGGCGGGACCCTCCGCGCCGGGCCCACCCCGGCGGGCGGCTTCACCGTCACCGCCGACCTGCCCACCGCACC
>NZ_VCKW01000057.1 GCF_005889715.1 Actinomadura soli | reverse complement strand
GGGCGGATGCGGCCTGGAGTGTCCATGATCTCGCAGGTTCGATCGGTGCCCGTACGCGGCGTTCGCGAGAAACCGGCCCAGGCCGATGTCCGGTTTGATCGTTGTTGATTGCCCCTTGGCGGAATACGCAGGAAATTGCAGGGATTCGCGTGGCTAGAATCCCCTGATGCAGGTGCTCCCGCAGGTCCGTCCGCTGGAAAGGGGACCGGTGTGACCCGGCACGAACGCTGGAACGCACTGCTCGAACTTCTCGCGGGCGCGGGGCGGCTGACCGTCGAGGACGCGTCCCGGCGGATGGGCGTCTCGGCCGCGACGATCCGCCGCGACTTCGACCAGCTCGCGCAGCAGCAGCTGCTGACGCGCACCCGGGGCGGCGCCGTCGCGCAGAACATCAGCTACGACCTGCCGCTGCGCTACAAGGCGGCGCGGCACGCGTCCGAGAAGCAGCGGATCGCGGCGGCGACCGCCGAGCTGGTCCGGCCGGGCTCGATCATCGGGCTGAACGGCGGGACGACGACGTCCGAGGTCGCGCGGGTCCTCGCCACCCGCGCCGACCTGCACGCCGAGGGCCCATCGCCGTCGATCACGATCGTGACGAACGCGCTCAACATCGGCAACGAGCTGGCCGTCCGCCCCCATGTGAAGATCGTCCTGACCGGCGGGGTGCCGCGCCCGCAGTCGTACGAGCTGACGGGGCCGCTGGCCACCGGGATCTTCGACCGGGTCACGCTCGACGTCGCGATCCTCGGGGTGAACGGGTTGGCCGCGCAGCACGGCGCGACCTGCCACAACGAGGGCGAGGCCGACGTGAACCGGCGGATGGCCGAGCGCGCCGACCTGGTGGTCGTGGTGGCGGACGGCTCCAAGATCGGGCACCGCGCCTTCGCCCGGATCTGCGCGACCGACGAGATCGACGTCCTGGTGACGGACGGGACCATCGCCGAAGCGGACGCGGCCGCGTTCACCGAGGCCGGCATCCGCGTGATCACGACGTAGCCCGCGCGGGCCTAGGCGGGCGCGGGCGGGCGGGGGTGGTCGCCGCCCTTGATCTGGTCGACGGCGTGCGCGAGGACGCGGCCGAGGACCGTCATGCCGTCGCGGACGCCGCCGGTCGAGCCCGGCAGGTTGACGATGAGCGTGCCGCCCGCGACACCGGCGAGCCCGCGGGACAGGATCGCGGCGGGCACCAGCTCGCGGCCCTCCAGCCGGACGGCCTCCGCGATGCCCGGTATCTCCCACTCGATCACCTGGCGGGTCATCTCGGGGGTCTGGTCGGTCGGGGTGAGGCCGGTCCCGCCGGACGTCACGACCACGTCGTAGCCGGAGGCGACCGCGTCCCGCAGGACGCCCGCGACCGGCTCCCCGTCCGGGACGACGACCGGGCCGTTGACCTGGCAGCCGAGGTCCTCCAGCATGGCGACGAGGACCGGGCCCGACTTGTCCGCGTAGACGCCCGCCGCGGCCCGGTTGGACACGGTGACCGCCATCGCCCTGATCATCGTCGCCACACTCCCGTCTTTCCGCCGGTCTTCTCCTCGACCCGGACGTCGGTGATCACCGCGGCGGGGTCGACGGCCTTGACCATGTCGACCAGGGCGAGCGCGGCGACGCTGACGGACGTCAGCGCCTCCATCTCCACGCCCGTCCGGTCGGCGGTGCGGGTTACGGCGGTGATCGCGACGCCGTCGTCCCGGATCTCCAGGTCGACGGTCACACCGTGCAGCGCGATCGGATGGCAGAGCGGAACGAGGTCGGGAACGCGTTTCGCGCCCATGATCCCAGCGATGCGGGCGACGGAGAGGGCGTCGCCCTTGGGAATGTCGCCGGCGCGCAGTAGGTCGACGCACTCGGCTGACAGGCGGACGAACCCCGTGGCCGTCGCCGTCCGGGACGACACGTCCTTGGACGACACGTCGACCATGCGGGCCGCGCCCGTGTCGTCCAGGTGGGTGAATTCAGAGCCCATGGCACTCAAGACGGCAACCTCATGACTTCGACGTGGGAACCGGCGGGAAGGGCTTCGACGTCCTCCGGCAGTTCGATGAGCGCGTTGGCCGACGCTAGGGAGCCGAGCTGGTGCGAGCCTTGCGTTTGCGCGGCCGTGACGGTGTAGGAGCCATGGCTGAACGACAGCAGCCCGCGCAGGTAATGGCGGAGCCCTGGTGGCGATTTCACGTCATCGGTGAGGACGGCGCTCACCGTCGGCAGCGGGTCGGGCGCCAATCCCTGCATGGCGCGCAATGCGGGACGCACGAAAACCTGGAACGACACGTACGCGCTTACCGGGTTCCCAGGGAGAGTGAAGACGGGTATGCCTTCGAGAAGTCCGAACCCTTGGGGCTTGCCCGGACGCATCCGCACCTTATGGAAACCCACTGTCCCGGTGCCGGACAGTACTTCCTTGACCACATCCTTAGTGCCCATCGAAACGCCGCCAGTGGTGACGATGGCGTCGGCCCGGACGAGCTGGTCGTGGAACATCTCCAGCACCTTGGCGGGCTCGTCCTCGACGGTCGCCTGCCGGTAGCCCACGCCGCCCGCCTCGACGACGGCGGCGGTGAGCATGTAGCTGTTGGACTCCCAGATCTGGCCGGGAGCCAGCGGCTCGCCCGGTTCGCGCAGTTCGTCCCCGGTGGAGACGACGACGACGCGCGGCCGCGGCCGGACCGTCACCCGGGAGCGTCCCACCGCGGCGATCATGCCGAGTTGCGGGGCGCCGAGCCGGGTGCCCGCGGCCACGACGATCTGACCCGCGGGGACGTCCTCGCCCGCGCGGCGGATGTAGTTGCCGGACGGCGCCCCCCGCGAGATCCGGACGGTGGCGTTGCCGCCGTCCGTCCACTCGACCGGGATGACCGCGTCCGCGCCGGCGGGCAGCGGCGCGCCCGTCATGATCCGGGCGGTCAGGCCGGGACGGATCGCCGACACGCCGGTGTCGCCCGCGACGATGTCCCCGACGACGGGCAGCGCGACCGGGTCGGCCTCGGTGGCCGCCGCGACATCGGCCGCGACGACGGCGTACCCGTCCATCGCGGAGTTGTCGAACGGCGGCAGCGGGACGGGCGCGGACACGGCCTCCGCGAGCACCGTGCCCTGCGCCTCCAGCAGCGCGAGGTCGAGCGGCGGCAGCGCCGCGACGCCGCCGAGGATGTCCGTCAGATGCTCGTCGACCGTTCTCATGCCCACCGCCCCAGTGTGACCTGCCGTCACGGGTCTCCGGCGCCGCCCACGCCGTCTCAGCCGTCTTCCGGCGCCGTCACAGCCGCCCGCCCACGCCGTCCAGCCGACCACCTGCGCCGTCCGACCTCGCGCCCAGCCGCCGTCCAGCCGCCGTCCAGCCGCGTGCCGGCGCGACGCCTGCGCGGCCGGGCTCGGAACCGTTTCAGCCGTCCTTGGCGCCGTTCTCGGCGTCCTGGCGGCGGACGAATTCGCGCAGCCACGGCATGAACTCCGGCGCCAGATCAGGACGTTCCGAAGCGAACTGGACGACCGTACACAGGTATTCGAGCTTGTTCCCGGTGTCGTAGCGGCGTCCGCGGAACTTGATCCCGTAGACGCCGCCGCCGGCCTCGGCGGGCATGTCGGCGAGGGTGCGCAGCGCGTCGGTGAGCTGGATCTCGCCGCCGCGGCCCGGCGGGGTCTTCTCCAGGACGTCGAACACCGCGGGGTCGCAGACGTACCGGCCGATGATGATCCAGTTGCTGGGCGCCTCCTCCGCCGAGGGCTTCTCGACGAGGTCGGAGATGCGGACGACGTCGTCCTCGTCCGTCGCCTCGATGGCCGCGCAGCCGTAGGCCGAGACCTGGTCGGGCTCGACCTCCATCAGCGCGATCACGCTGCCGCCGTACTGCCGCCGCACCTCGATCATGCGGTGCAGCAGTTTGTCGCGGGCGTCGATCATGTCGTCGCCGAGCAGCACCGCGAACGGCTCGTTCCCGACGTGCTGGCGGGCGCAGTGCACCGCGTGCCCGAGCCCGCGCGGCTCGCCCTGCCGGACGTAGTGCATGATGGCCAGGTCGCTCGACTCGTGGACGGCGCCGAGCCGTTCCTCGTCGCCCTTGGCGCGCAGCGCCTCCTCCAGCTCGTACGCCCGGTCGAAGTGGTCCTCGATGGAGCGTTTGCTGCGGCCGGTGACCATCAGGACGTCGCTGAGGCCGGCGTCGACCGCCTCCTCGACGACGTACTGGATCGCCGGTTTGTCGACGATGGGCAGCATTTCCTTTGGGGTCGCCTTGGTGGCGGGCAAGAATCGGGTACCGAGGCCGGCCGCCGGGACGACCGCCTTGAGCACACGTGCAGAGTCGGCCATGTAGAGACCCTAGCCATCCGTGAGGACAGCAGCGTGCACGACATCGCTTCGAAGACCGGCCTCCGGGCCGAACTGCTCGGCAGACGTGCGGCGATGCCGCCCGAGGCCCGCTCCGCGGCCGGACGATCGATCCGGGACGCGCTGCTGTCGGTCCCCGAGGTCGAGATGGCGGGGACGATCGCGGCCTACGTCTCGATCGGCACGGAGCCGGACACGCGGAGCCTGCTGTTCGCCCTGTGGAAGCGCGGCACGTACGTGCTTCTCCCCCGGCTGCTGCCGGACGGCGACCTGGACTGGGCGTCCTATGAGGGCCCCGACTCGCTGGTCCCGGGGCCGCGGGGATGCCCGGAGCCGTCCGAGCCGCCGCGCGGGCCCGGTGCGGTGGGCAGCGCGGACGTCGTCCTCGCCCCGGCCGTCGCCGTCGACCGGACGGGCATGCGCCTCGGGCGCGGCGGCGGCTCCTACGACCGGGCGCTCGCGCGTGTCGGCCCGGCGATCCTGACCGTGGCGCTCCTGTACGACGCGGAACTCGTGCCGAACCTGCCGTCGGAACCGCATGACCAGCGCGTCCGCGCCGCCGTCACGCCGTCGGAGGGCCTGGTGCGCCTCGGCTGATCCCCCGGTCCGGCGGCCTCGTAGGGTGGTGGGACGGAAGATCACGGCTTGAGTCGCCGTTCCGCGGCGGTCACGGGCACTGACGTGGCGTTTGTGGGCGAAGGGCCCACGGCCGGGCATCGTTCGTCGAAACGGGAGGTTCGAGATGACGGCGCCGTGGCGGATCCTGTCCCTGCCGCCGATCGGGGAGGACGTCGTCCGCGGACTGTTCGCCCCGCTGGGCGACGCCGTCGAGATGACGTTTCCCCAGACCAGAGACCGCGCCGGCCTGCTCGCCGCCATCACCGGCGCCGACATCGCGATCGGCGACTTCACCGGCCGGCTCGCGCTGGACGCCGAGGCCGTGGCCGCCGCGCCGCGTCTGGCGTTCGTCCAGATGCCCGCGGTCGGGACGGACAGCATCGACGTCGCCGGGCTGACCGCCGCGGAGGTGCCCGTGGCCAACGCCGCGGGATTCAACGCGCGCAGCGTCTCCGAGTGGGCGGTGGGGGCGGCGCTCGCGCTCTGCCGCGACCTCGCCTGGGGCGACCGGGCCGTACGCGCGGGCGAGTGGCCGCAGATGGAGATGGCAGCTCGACGGCCGCGAGAGCTCCACACACAGCGAATCGGCATCGTCGGCTTCGGCTCGATAGGCGCGGAGACTGCACGGCTGTTCACGGCACTCGGCTGCGCAGTGTCGTATTGGACGAGGCGGAGGCGTCCAGAGGCAGCGGCCACGTACCGCGAACTGGACGACCTGATGGCGACATCCGACATCCTCGTCCTCGCCTTGCCGCTGGCAGACGAGACCAGGGGTCTGATCGGTCCCGAACGCCTCGCCCTACTGCCGGACAACGCGTTCCTAGTGAACGTGGCGCGCGGGGGTATCGCACCTGACGACGCCGTACTCGACGCCTTGAAATCGGGACGGCTGGCGGGTGCGGCACTGGACGTGTACGACGACGAGCCGTTGCCGCTGGAGCATCCGCTGCGTTCCCATGAGGACGTCCTGCTGTCGCCGCACGCGGCGGGGACGTCCGTCCAGTCCCAGCTGAACCTGGTGGCGCTGGTGCGCGACAACGTGACCGCCGCCGTCCAGGGGCGGGACGTGCGGAACGTTGTCAACGGGGTAAATCCGCAGGTCAGGCGGCGATAATCACCCTTTCCGACATGCCGTCTCTCAACCGCAAATGTGCGATCGGCCGGTGAATCTGTAGGATTCCTAAACGATCAAGTTTGACGACCCCGAAGGGTGGGATGTGCATCTCGACATCTGGCTACTCCTCGGGGCCACGCTCGTACTCTGCGCCATCGTCGCGGTCAGGCTGTCGCACAAGGCGGGCCTGCCCACCCTCCTGGCGTACATGGGCCTCGGCCTGCTCATCGGCGAGTCCGGCCCCGCGCACATCCAGTTCGACGACGTCGAGCTGGCCGAGACCCTCGGCCTCGCGGCCCTCGTCCTGATCCTCGCCGAGGGCGGCGTCACCACCAACTGGCGGCACGTCAGGCCCTCGGTGCCCGCCGCTCTCGTCGTCTCCACCATCGGCACGCTGATCAGCATCGTCGTCGTCGGGCTCGCCGCCATGTGGCTGGTCGGACTGGACTGGCGGCCCGCGTTCCTGCTCGCCGCCGTGCTCGCCCCCACCGACGCCGCCGCCGTGTTCTCGGTGCTGCGGCGGCTGCCGCTGCCGTCCCGGCTGAGCGGGATGCTGGAGGCCGAGTCCGGCTTCAACGACGCACCCGTCGTGATCATCGTGGTGACGCTCAGCGCGCACACCGGCGTGCCGAACCTCACCGAGCTCCTCGGCGTGATGCTGTACGAGCTGATCGCGGGCGGCATCGTCGGCTTCGCCATCGGCTGGCTGGGCGCACAAGGTCTGCGCCGCATCGCACTGCCCGCGTCCGGCCTCTACCCCATCGCGGTGCTGTCGCTGTCGGTCGGCGCCTATGGCGCGGCATCGCTCCTGCACTCCAGCGGGTTCCTTGCCGTGTACGTCAGCGCCCTCGTCCTGGGCAACGCCCGGCTACCGCACCGTCCAGCCACGCGTGGCTTCGCCGAAGGCGTCGGGTGGCTCGCCCAGATCGGGCTGTTCGTGATGCTGGGCCTGCTGGCCTCGCCCAGTGAACTGCCCGCCCAGATCGTGCCCGCGCTCGTGGTCGGGTTCGTCCTGCTGCTGATCGCACGTCCTGTGTCGATCGTGCTGTCCACGATCGGATTCAAGCTGTCGTGGGGCGAGAAGATGTTCGCGTCCTGGGCGGGGCTGCGCGGCGCCGTCCCGATCGTCCTCGCCACCATCCCGATGGTGGAGCACGTCGAGAGCGCCGACCGGCTGTTCGCGATCGTCTTCAACATCGTCGTCGTGTTCACCCTCCTGCAAGGCCCCACGCTGCCGCTGGCGGCGCGCCTGTGCCGGCTGAAGAGCGACGAGCAGACACGGGAACTGGACGTGGAAGCCGCCCCCCTGGAGGAACTGCACGCCGACCTGCTGGAAGTGCGGATACCGCTCGACTCCATGCTGAACGGCGTGGAGATATTCGAGCTCCGGCTTCCGCATGGGGCGTCCGTCACCCTTGTTGTGCGGAACGGGTCCAGCTTCGTCCCGGAGCCCACCACGCCTCTGCAAGCGGGTGACACCCTCCTGGTCGTGACCACCGACGCCGTACGCGACGCCACGGAGCGCCGTCTGCGCGCGGTCAGCCGGAAGGGGCGGCTGGCAGGGTGGTTCGGCGAAACGGGCACGTGACACTGCGTTTCCCTGACCGGCCCCTTTCCCTGGCCTGTCGGCTGATGACGGGTCAGGGAACAGGCCGGGGGCGAATCCTGTTCCAATCATCGGTACCATTAGCAGTCGTCTAAAGTGAGTGCCAGTCCGGGACTGCCGGGTTGAGTCAGCGAGGAGGGACCGTGCCGACGTATCAGTACGTTTGCACCGAGTGCGGCGAGCCTCTTGAGATCGTGCAGAAGTTCAGCGACGACGCGCTGACCGAGTGCCCGGCGTGCAGCGGCAAGCTTCGCAAGGTCTTCTCGGCCGCGGGGATCATCTTCAAGGGGTCCGGCTTCTACCGCACCGACAGCCGGGGCTCTGGGAAGCCCGCGACGGCGGGCGCCTCGTCCAACGGCTCCTCGGGCGGCTCTTCCTCCAGCGGCGACTCGTCCAAGTCGGACACGTCGTCGTCTTCGTCTTCCTCTTCGTCTGGGGGCGACTCGTCGTCCTCCAGCACGTCGTCGTCCTCGTCGTCCGAAAAGGTCGCCTGACCTTCCACGGCCTGGACTGACTTCACGTCTGTCTCCGCACACCGAACCGGGGATCCCCCGGCTGGACCCACGTCCACCCGGCGGACCCCCGGTTTCGCCATGCCAGCCTGGCATCTGCCCACGTCCGCGAGAGCTCGCGCCGGCGAGGCGGAGGCGGGCCTCCTATTCAAGACCTGTGCCGACCTTCCCCTTCTACATCTCAAGGGGTAGGCGCGGGCCCCTTCATGCCTCGGCCGGGGTAGCCCAGGTCCCTTCTCATGCCGGACGCGCCGACGGTGCTTTCTCGCGACGATTGAGTACGTGGGAGGCGACCGGCACGCATGCACCCTCTCCCGTTTGACAAAACTCTCGATCTCAGAGAGACTCTTGATCCGAGAAGTTTGATGCAACAGTATCGAGAATTCGCGATAGTACTTGACACGTCTCGACGAGCGAGACACCCTTGGGCGGACGCGACATATCTCGATCGCAGAGTACACAGGAGAGGAACATGAGCGAACACAGCCCGGCTCCCCCCAGGTCACGGGCCCACCGCGTGGCCGGACTCATCGCCGGCCGGCGCACCAAGTGGGCCGTCCTGGCTCTGTGGGTCGTCCTGCTGCTCGCCCTCGGCCCACTGGCCGGCAGGCTCGGCGACGTCGAGAAGAACGACGCGGCGTCCTGGCTCCCGGGCGGGGCCGAATCCACGCAGGTCGTCGAGTTGGAGGAACAGTTCCGCAAGGACGAGACGATGCCCGCGGTCGTCGTCTACGAGCGCTCCGGCGGAATCACGGCGCAAGACCGCGCGAAGGCCGCCTCGGACGTCTCCGCCTTGCAGAAGCTGCCCGGCGCGCAGAAGGTGCAGGGGCCGTTCCCGTCCAAGGACGGCAAAGCCCTGCAGACGTTCGTGCCCCTCACCGATGAGGACCTCACCAAAGCGGTAGACGAGGCACGTGACCTCGCCAAGCGCGGACCACCCGGACTGACCACGCACGTCACCGGACCCGCCGGCATGGGCGCCGACCAGTTCAAGGTCTTCGAGACCATCGACGGCTTCCTGCTCATGGCCGCTGGCAGCGTCGTCATCATCCTGCTGCTCATCATCTACCGCAGCCCAGTCCTTTGGTTCGTCCCTGTGCTGAGCGCCCTCTTCGCGCTAGGGCTGGCCCAGTCGCTGGTGTATCTGCTCGCCAAGTACGGCGACCTCACCGTCAACGGCCAGAGCTCAGGAATCCTGACCGTACTCGTCTTCGGTGTGGCCACCGACTACGCGCTACTACTCGTCGCCCGATATCGGGAAGAACTGCATAGGCACGAGGACCGGCACGAAGCCATGGCGTACGCGCTGCATCGCGCCGGGCCCGCGCTCATCGCGTCCGCCGCCACCGTCGCGGTCGGCCTGCTGTGCCTGCTGCTCGCCGAGATGAACTCCACTGCAGGCATGGGCCCGGTGGCCGCGGCGGGCGTCCTCACCGCACTCGGCGCCATGACCACCCTCCTGCCCGCCCTTCTCGTCATCTGCGGCCGCTGGCTGTTCTGGCCGCTGATCCCCCGGTACGACGCCAAGTACCTGGAGCCGGAGGCGTACGAGGCCGAACACGGCATCTGGAGCCGTATCGCCGGTCTGGTCGGAAGGCGCCCGCGCGCGCTCTGGGCCGTGACCATGCTCGGACTGATCGTCCTCACCCTCGGCCTGGGCTCGCTCAAGGCCGACGGGCTCTCCGACGCAGGGCAGTTCACCGGACGTCCCGACTCCATCAAGGGCTCCGAGGTCGTCTCCCGGCACTTCGCCGCCGGATCGGGCTCACCGGCCGTCGTGATCGGCAAGGCGTCGGCGTCCGACCGGATCGCCGAGACCGTCCGCGGGACGCCGGGCGTCGCCGAACTCGGCCCGGCGGCCACGGCGAACGGCCTGGTCAAGTACGAGGCGACGCTGAAGGACCCGGCCGACAGCGAGGCCGCGCGCGCGACCATCGACCGGCTGCGGGCGGCGGCGCACGCCGTCCCGTCCGCGGACGCCAAGGTCGGCGGGACCACCGCGACGTCCCTCGACATCAAACGGGCCTCCAGCCGCGACAACAAGGTGATCATCCCGATCGTGCTGGGCGTGGTGTTCCTGATCCTCATCGCGCTGCTGCGCGCCGTCGTCGCGCCGCTGCTGATGATGGGCACCGTGGTGCTGTCGTTCCTCGCCTCGCTCGGCGCGTGCGCGCTGATCTTCGACTACGGCTTCGGATTCGAGGGCACCGACTCCGGATTCCCGCTGCTGGCGTTCATCTTCCTGGTGGCGCTGGGGGTCGACTACAACATCTTCCTGATGCACCGCGTCCGGGAGGAGTCGCAGAAGCTCGGGACCCGGCGCGGCATCCAGCGCGGCCTCACCGTCACCGGCGGCGTGATCACCTCGGCGGGCCTGGTCCTGGCGGCGACGTTCGCGTCCATGGTCACGCTGCCGCTGGTGTTCATGGTCGAGATGGGCTTCGCGGTGGCGTTCGGCGTCCTGCTCGACACCCTGATCGTCCGGTCCCTGCTGCTTCCGGCGCTGTCGTACGACATCGGCCGGCGGATCTGGGCGCCGGGCCGTCTGGCCAAGGAGGAACCGTCCGTCGAGCGGCCCAAGGTTCTCGACCCGGTCGGATAGCCGTGCAGACCGGCTGACACGCGCCGCGGACCCCCGTATGAACCCGCGGCGGCGGACCGGCCGACCTGCGCCGACCCCGGCCGCGGCCGGGACGGGGAAGGGGAGGGGCCCGGCTCAGGCCGGGCCCCTTCTCCGGGGTTATCCACAATTCGCGGACGGTCTCCCGGGTGCCGCGGCGGGGTGGCTAGTGTCGGCGCCATGTCCACTCAGCCTTCCGGTTCCCCGCCCGCCGCCGAGATCGGAGTCATCGGCGGCTCCGGGTTCTACTCGTTCCTCGACGACGTCGAGGAGATGCGGGTCGAGACCCCGTACGGCCCTCCGAGCGACACCGTCACCGTCGGCGAGCTCGCCGACCGCCGCGTCGCGTTCGTCCCGCGCCACGGCCGCGACCACCGGTTCCCGCCGCACAAGATCCCCTACCGGGCCAACCTGTGGGCGCTGCGCTCCCTCGGCGTCCGGCAGGTGCTGGCCCCGAGCGCGGTCGGCTCGCTCACCCCCGACCACGGCCCCGGCACGCTCGCCGTGCCCGACCAGCTCGCCGACCGCACGTCCGGACGGGCGCAGACCTACTACGACGACGGCGCCGCCGTCCACGTCTCGTTCTCCGACCCGTACTGCCCGGTCGGCCGCCGCACCGCCGTGACGTCGGCCCGCGCCGCCGGCTGGGATCCCGTCGACCGCGGCACCCTCGTCGTCATCGAGGGGCCGCGCTTCTCGACCCGGGCCGAGTCCCAGTGGTTCGCCTCCCAGGGCTGGACGCTCATCGGGATGACCGGCCACCCCGAGGCCGTCCTCGCCCGCGAGCTGGCGCTCTGCTACACGCCGCTGTGCCTCGTCACCGACCTCGACGCGGGCATCGAAGAGGGCGAGGGCGTCACCATGGACGAGGTGCTCCGCGTCTTCGGGGAGAACATCGGCCGCCTCCGCACCGTCGTCGCCGACATCGTCAAGGCGCTGCCGGCCGACCGCTCGTGCCCGTGCCCGAACGTCCTGGACGGCATCAAGCTTCCCCTGGAGCTCCCGTGAACGTCCGCTTAAGCCGCCTGCGGCGGCCGCTGGCGGCGCTGTTCGCCGCGGCCGCCGCCGGGCTCGCCCTCCTGGCCCTGCGCCCGGCACCGCCGCCGTCCGTCCGCGTCCTCGCCGCCGCCCGCGACCTCCCGGCCGGGAAGGCTCTCATCCCCTCCGACCTGCGCCCGGTGAGCCTCCCTCCGGGCTCCGTCCCCTCGGGCGCTCTCCACTCACCCGCCGCCGGACGCGTCCTCGCCGGCCCCATGCGCCGTGGCGAGCCCCTCACCGACGCCCGCGTCGTCGGCGCCGCCCTGCTCCGCGGCTACGGTCCCGGCACGGTCGCCGCCCCCGTCCGCGTGGCCGACGCCGACGCCGCCCGACTCCTCCGCCCCGGCGACCGCATCGACGTCCTGACCACCCCGGCCCGTCCCGATCCACTCGAAGGGCCACACCAGCAGGGCCCGGCGCGAATCGTGGTCTCAGCCGTGCCCGTCGTCGCGATCCCACCCCCGAGCGAGGGCCGCGCGGAGGAGGGAGCACTGGTCGTCCTGGCCACCGACCGGGCCCAGGCCGCGGCGCTGGCGGGCACCGGAGCACCCCTGTCCCTGACGATCGCCAACCCCTGACCGATTTCACGCCGCACTCGTAAGTCCGCACCTCAGAGATCGTTTTTGTCCTGACTTGGCGATTCCGGGGATGTTTCATTACGATCCGTAGCCGTTCCTGCGCAGATCTGCATGCGCACCCCCGACACCCCTGGAGCTCGACATGAGTGGATTCAAGACGTTCCTCTTCCGCGGGAACCTCATCGACCTCGCCGTCGCGTTCGTCGTCGGAGCCGCCTTCGCCGGCCTCGTGAAGGACTTCGCGAACTCCTTCATCACCCCCCTGATCGCGCTGCTCGGCGGCAAGCCCGACTACACCCGGCTGTCGGTCACGATCAGCGGCACCCAGTTCCCGTACGGGATCTTCGTGACCTCCGCGATCGCCTTCACCATCACGGCCGTGATCGTGTACTTCCTGGTGGTGCTGCCGACGACCAAGCTGATCGAGCGGATGGACCGGCGAAGGGAGGCCACCGAGCGCGAGTGCCCGCAGTGCCTCGGTGAGATCCCCATCAAGGCAAGCCGCTGCCGCCACTGCACCATCGAGGTCGTCCCCGCCACCGAGATCCCGCTCTAGCCGAGCAGACGAAACCTCACAGGGCGGCCGTCCAGCGGCACGAGATACGGGCCGAGACGGCGAACGACGCCGATGTCACTCGTCGTTCTCGGTGCCGTACTCCCAGTGCCACGGCTCGAACGGGTTGCTGTACGCCCACGCCGGATGGATCCACCCGTACTTCCCGGCATTGGCCTCCATCCAGTTGAACTGGACCGACCCAGAGTTCTGCACGCCGCCGCAGAGATCGACGGCCTGGCCCTTGCCGTGGTTGCTCGTCCCGGGAACCGCGGCGAAGCCCGGCCGCTGCGCGTAGATCCGGTGCTGGTCCGACAGGTTCCGGTACGCGTCCGTGACGCACATGTCACGGCCGAACCGGCGCTTGTAGGACGCGTTCAGCTTGTAGAACGCCTGCGCCGCGTCCGCCCGCAGCTTGTGCCCCTTCTGCGGCAGGACGCACAGGTACCTCGACGGGATCAGCCCGTTCGGGAACTGCTTCGCGTCGCTCGAAAGGCCCCTGTCGCACCCGAGCTGCAGCCGCTTCAACCGGCTCACCGCGAGCTTGTCGAGCATCTCGTTGAGCTGCTCGGTCAGCTGCGCCGACTTGCTCTTCAGCCCGTCGACCTCCTGCTGCAGGCGGGTCTGCTCGACCGCGTTGCGCGACTGCAGGTCCTGAGCGGTCGTGGCGAGCCGCTTCCGCCGCTCCTGCAGCTCATCGGCACGGTCCACAAGCGCCTTCTGCGACTGGGCGAGCAGCGTCACGTCCGCCGTCGAACGCAGCGCCTGCCCCGGGTCACCGCCACCGAAGATCGACATCGACCCGGCGGCGCCGCGCTGCTGGTACGAGGTGTTCGCCAGCCTGGCCAGCGGCTCCCGGATCTCGTTCAGCTCGGCCTCGGCCGCCGCCAGATCCTTCAGCGTGTCCCGCAGCTTGACCTGCGAAGCGGCCAGATCCTTCTGCCGGTCCTCCATCCGCTTCGTGGCCTTCTCGAGCTCGGTGCGGGCCTTCGACGCTTCACGGCGCAGCGACTCCAGAGGGTCGGCCCGACCCTCGGCCGCCGTGGCGGCGCCATGCGGTGAGATCATCGTCATCACCAGGAAGACCGCGGTCAGCGCCGCCGACCGGGGGTTCGGCACGGTGGTTTTCCTCCTGATGCCCAGTTGCGGAACAGCGGCAGAACGCTACTACAGGTTCTACGATGACCTGTGCGTAATCGGTTCAGCGACCACGGTGAGCATGCTGCGGCTCGCACCACCGGTGCATCCACCAGACGTCTTCCCAGCCCGGCGGGCACGGCCGCCTCGTCCTGAAGGACGGCGACGGCTTGGGAGTCCTCTTCTTCCGCGGCACCGCCTCCGGCAGGGGCGCCCGCTTGGGAGCCTTCGTCCCCGCCTGCGGCTCCGATTCGGGCGGCACGTACTCCCCGTACGTCGGCTCCCCCTCGGGCGTCACGGCCGGGGTCACGTTCCGCGCCGACGACCCCACCGTCTCCGGCCGCTCCCGCACCGGGTCCTCGCGCAGCCCGAACGCGACCAGTGAGGCCAGCACAACGGGAACCACGAACGCACCCGCGACGACACCGATCCGCTTACCCCGGGACGAACGCGCGTCCACCTCGTCCTCGGCAACCCATTCCTTCGGCTGCCCGCGATGCCGACCCGTCACGGCACCGAAGCGTACCCACACCGCCCCCACCCGGCCTAGGGGCACCGGAGCCCCCATAAGAAGGAGCGCTCGGCACTCCCCGTCCCCTACCCTGGAGGAGCCGTCCGCTACGCTCTTGCCGCAAGCGACGACACGCCTCCGTAGCTCAGGGGATAGAGCACCGCTCTCCTAAAGCGGGTGTCGCAGGTTCGAATCCTGCCGGAGGCGCACAGAACATGGGGAACTCCGCCCGGCCGCGGCCGGGCGTTCGCATTGGTGCGCTGGGACGGGGTTCCTGAGCGGCGTTGAGCGTGTCCGGCCGAGGGGCTTCGTGACCGCAGTCACGCCAGGGGACCTAGAGCTATGACGGTCCGGGTATAGCCCCGTCCGTAACCGGCATTGGGAATCAACCGCTCGGGTGTGCTCAAGATATGGACACCCATGCGCCCACATTTCCGGAGGTCAGCTCATGAGCGTCTCACGTACCGTGATCACCGGCGGACATGTCCTCACGATGGACCCGGGCCTCGGCGACCTGCCGGGCGGCGCCGTCCTGATCGAGGACGACCGGATCGCGGCGGTCGCGCGGGACGCGGCGGAGTTCCAGGGCGTCGACGCCGAGACCGTCGACGCGTCCGGCGGGATCGTGCTCCCGGGCATGATCGACAGCCATCGGCACACCTGGATGGCGCTGATGCGGGCCGTCTCCGCCGACGAGTCGCTGCCGGAGTTCCTCGCCGGCACCTTCTACGGCACCGGCTCCTTCCTGGAGGCCGCGGACCTGGGCGCGGCGTCCACGGTCGGCGCGCTGGAGGCGCTGGACGCGGGCGTCACGACGATCATGGACTGCAACGACTGCGTCAACACCCCCGAGCACGCCGACGCCAACGTCGACGCGCTGCAGGCCGCCGGAATCCGCGCCGTCTACAACTACGGGATGCAGGCGTACGAGTTCCCGCGCGCGTTCGCCTCGCACGACGACCGGCTCAAGGACGCGTCCCGCCTGCGCCGCGAGCGGCTGTCGGCCGACGACGCGCTGGTCACGATGGGGATGCTGCTCACCGACTTCGGCATCCTCCCGTTCGGCACGATCGCCGCGGAGATCCGGCTGGCCCGCGAGCTGGGCGTGCTCCGCGCCTCGCACACCGCGGCGGCGACGACGTCCATCCTGCTGAAGGGGCTGCGCGAGCTCGCCGACCACGACCTGCTGATCCCCGGGCACGTGCACATCCACTGCCCCGCGCTGGACGAGCAGGAATGGCGGCTGATGGCCCGGCACGACCAGCGGGTCACCATCGCGCCGGAGACCGAGATGCAGATGGGCATGGGGATCCCGCCCTTGCGCGCCGCGATGGACCACGGCCTGCGTCCCGGCGTGTCCACCGACATCGTGTGCGTCGGCTCGGGCGACCTGTTCTCGCAGATGCGCCTCGGCCTCCAGACGCAGCGCATGCTCGACAACGCGAAGGTGCACGCCACCGGAACCATGCCCTGGACGATCGACCTCACCACCCACCACGCGCTGGAATGGGCGACCGTCAACGGCGCGCACACCCTCGGACTCCAGGACCGCATCGGCTCACTCACGGTCGGCAAGAAGGCCGACGTGATCGTCGTCAAGCCGCGGATGGACCTGGTGCGTCCGAGCCACATGGCCGGCACGGTCGTCCTGCAGTCCACGGCCGCCGATGTCGACACGGTCCTGGTGGACGGCGTCGTCCGCAAGCGCGGCGGCACGCTCGTCGGGCAGAACCTGGCGGCTGTGCGCACGCGGGCGAACGCGGCGCTCGACCGGATCCAGGAGGGCCACGCGCGGCTGCCGAAGCACGGCGCCGACGAGCTCGCCGGCTGGTTCGGCGCCGCCGAGCGGATGGCCAGCCGCAACTTCAGCGACGCCTACGCGGACGGCCTCCCGGCCTGACCGCCGTCCCCCCGCACCTGCACGCATCGACCGGGAAAGGAACCGAACCGTGGCATCGACCAGGACCGCGCTCACCGTCGTGTGGGACCACCTGATCGGCACGCTCATCGGCGGGGCGTGGAAGGCCGGAGTGGAGATCCGCACCGAGACCGTCGAGGCGAGCCCCGACGGCCGCGTCCTGCTGCGGTCCGGTGCGTCCTGCATGCGCGCTGCACTGACCGTCTCGACCGGCGCGGGGCGCTTCGCCGGAACGTCCCGTTGAAAGGAAGACATGACCGACCTCAAGACCATCCGCGTTGCCGGCCAGCCGATCACCTACCAGGACCAGGGTCCGGCGGACGCGCCGGTCGTCGTCCTGCTCAGCGGCTGGTGCCATGACCACCAGCTGTTCGACCAGCTCGTCCCCCGCCTCGCCGACGACCTGCGCGTCCTGTGCGTGGACTGGCGCGGCCACGGCGAGGACCGCTCCCCCGTCGACGACTTCGGCTACGCCGAACAGGCCGGCGACACCCTCGCCGTCCTCGACGCGCTGCACGTGGACCGGTTCCTGCCCGTCTCGCACTCGCACGGCGGCTGGGCCAACCTGGAGATCGCCGAAAGGACCGGCACTGCACGCGTGCCCCGCCTGATCGTCGTCGACTGGCTGATGACGCCGCCGTCCCCCGAATTCTCCGCCGGGCTCGCCGCCATTCAGGACCCCGACCGCTGGACCGACGCCCGCCAGGACCTGTACGACGTGTGGCTCAACGGACATCGCCACGAACGCGTCCAACGCCACCTCGACGAGGAGATGTCCGGCTTCGGCTTCGAGATGTGGGCCCGCTCCTGCCGCGTGATCGCCGACGCCTACGCCGAGTTCGGCTCCCCCTTGCAGCGGATGGCCGGGCTGAGCGAGCACCGTCCGATCAAGCACCTGTTCTCCCAGCCGACCACCCGTTCCTACGAGCAGGCGCACATCGACTTCCAGAGCGAACACCCCTGGTTCGAGTACCGCACCCTGGACGGCCCGACCCACTTCCCCACGCTCGAATCCCCCGACAAGGTCGCCTCCGAAATCCGCGCCTACATCGAGACCTGATGCCCCGGACCGTGGCGTGGGTGAGCGCCGCGGAGCTGCGCCTGTACGACGGGCCCTCGTCGAGAGGTGGCTAGTCCAAGCCGATTACCGGGGGCGCCGTCTGGTCGGGTTGGGGGAGCCACCTGTTGATCGAGACCATCGCCTGGTAGTGGGGCGCCGAGATCACCGGCGACGGCGGGGCGGCGCTGCTGGCCGAGCGCGGCGACGTCGGCGGCAACCTGCTGCTGCGCCGGCTGCGGGCGCGCGGGCGCGGTGACGGCGGCCGCGCCGACGCCGCCGAGGTCGCCGTGGTCGTGCTCCGGGGGCCACCGTGCGCGGCCAGCTCAGCCTGGAGGACGCCGAACTGGCCGGGGAGGGGATGTGCGCGCTGGCCGCCGAGGGCGTCCGAGCCGAGACGGACGTCTTCCTCACCCGCATGACGGCCACCGGCGCCCATCCCGACGGTGTGGTGTGGTTCACCGGCGCCGAGATCGGAGGAAGCCTGGTCTGCGACGGCGCCACCGTGACCGGCGGAACCGGGTCGCGCGCCGTCGACCTTCGCATGGTGACGCTCGGCCGCACGCTCAGCATGCGTCCCGATCTGGCCGGGACCTCCGGGCCCGACCTCGTCGCCCTCGACGGGCTCACCTACCGGATGGTCCCGCACGGCATGACGTGCGCCGAATGGGTCGCCTTCCTGCGCGACCGGGCGTGCTACGCGGCGCAGCCCTACCGCCAGCTCGCCGACGTCTACACGGCCGCCGGATGGGACGACGACGCCCGCAAAGTGCTCATCGCCCAGCAGGACGACCTGCTGGCAGGCGGGCGCGGCCTGTCGAGGGCCGAACGGCTGCGGCTGCGCGTCCTGCGCACCGTGCTCGGTTACGGCTACCAGACCTGGCGCGCCCTGGTCGGCCTGGCCCTGACCATCCTCGCGGCGGTGATCCTGACCGTGGTGGCGGCGCAGACGACCGACGCCGTCCAGGTGCCCGCACGTCCCGGGGCCGCCCCAGCCGTCCCGTCAGGCGACGCCGCCTCCGGGCAGGGGGCGGACGGGCAGAAACGCGACTGCGACTTCGTCGACCAGGTGGGGCTGGGGATCGAACTGGCCGTTCCACTGGTGAGCACGACGAGGCGGACACGGTGCAACCTCGTCCCCACGTCCGACGGAGAACAGTGGATCGTGGCGGCCGGATGGGTGCCGCAGTTCCTGGGCTGGGCGTTCGCCACGCTCTTCGTGGCGGGCTACACGAAGCTGATCCGCCCCGCCTGACACGCCCGCGCACGATGCCCGCGGGGCGGCCGCGCACGATGCCCGCGGGGTGGTGCGGGTCGGTCGGCGTTCATGAGTAGATCTTCGCCGCTGCGGCGGACTTCGGCGGTAAAGGCTGCACAAGCCGGTGCTCGCTCACCACGTGGCCCCCTTGGATGTGGAGGTAGGTGGGGCACTCTTTCTTGGTGACGTGCAGCGTCCGAGCGGGGTCGCGTGTCCTTGGGTGTGAGGAGGTGCACCGTGCCGGACAAGGAGCTGGCCCGGTTCGACGATTTCGTCACGAGCCGGCTGCCGGCGCTCTACCGCTACGCCTGCGCGCTCACCGGCAACCGGCACGACGCCGAGGACCTCGTTCAGGAGGCCCTGACCAGGACGGGCGCCGGGTGGCGGCGGGTACGGCGCAAGGACGATCCGGAGGGTTATGTCCGCGTGACGATGGTGCGGCTCATGCTCAACCGGCGGCGGCGCGACCGGGAGCGGTTGATGGCCGACCCGCCCGATCGGGCGGCCGATGACCAGCGGCTGGACGGTGTGACGGCGCTTGCCGCGACCCAGGCGGCGCTGGCCGGGCTGCCGAAGGGGATGAGGGCCGTGCTCATGCTGCGCTACGTCGATGGGTTCAGCGACGAGCAGATCGCCGATGTGCTCGGGTGCAGCGCCAGCACGGTGCGAAGTCAGGCGTCCCGTGCCCTCGCCAAACTGCGAGCCGCGGCCGAAGCCCAGGAGGAGTCACATGGATGAGTTCGAGCGGAAGCTCGGAGAGCTGCTGACCTCACCGTTCAAGGACGAACATCCGCCGGTGTCGCTGCAGAGCCGAATTCTGCGGAATGCGGCGGCGGCCCGTCGCCGGAGGGTGGCCGCCGGAACCGTGGTGGCCGCCGCGGTCGCGGGGCTTACTCCGGTGGCCGTCATGCAAGCCGTCCCGGAGCGGTCTCCGGCCGACGACCCTGCGACCGTGAGGGCGACGTCAGGGCAGACGGATCTGAGCGCTGTGGTGGAGCGCGGCACGATCGTGAGGATCCCGAGAAATCTGCCGGGCAAATCTCCGTTCGAGGCAATGGCACTGGCCAGGGACGGCACAGTTCTCGGCGCTCCCCAAGCGGGAGGCGACGGAAACGACGGAAGGTCCACCGGGATCTGGCGTGCGGGCCCCGCGGGCGGTCTTCCCGCACTGGTCACTGAGACCGCGCCCGGATCGCGCGCCTACCTATGGACAATGGCGGCCGGGGAGGCAGGGTACCTGTGGCCGGATGGTGAGCGCCTTTCCTGCCGGGGACGCTCTGGTGAGGGCCCGACCCGGACACTCGATGCGGCCTGGGGTGGACGAGACCGATTCTTCGCCGACGGCCCGGCATTCGTGTGGGGACGCGACGCCGACTCTCTGATGGTGGCGACCGCTTGCGGCGGCGGGGCACGGACCTATGCGGTCGGCGGAACGTTGGAGACCTTCTCCTATCCTCATGCGATCGTCCGGGTGGGAGCCGGCCTTCGGCAGGTCGATGTGCGCGATGGTGCCGTCCGCGACCTTCTCCGCCTGCGGGAATCGGCGGACCCGGTCTTCGCAGCGAATTCGCGCCTGATCGCCTGGGCGGGCGGCGGGGCTCTCTCGGTGCTCGACAGAGACACCGGCGGCTCGCGTAAGATCCTCCGCACGCTGCCTCACGCGGCCGACCCCGCCTATGCGGGTCGGATCACCGCGGGTGACCGAATCGTCGCCTACACGGCCGCGCATCAGGACGAGGACGCGGCCGAATCGGTCGTGTTCGACGTCCGGACCGGCCGTGAGGCCAGGCTCGGCGGAGAAGCGTGGGCCGCGGGCGACTGGCTGCTGTGGCGGGACGGCGCCGACTACCGGCTCGCCCGAGTGCGGTCGTGAGGGGCACCGCCCCGCGCGACGTTGCGCGCAGCGGCCTGAACTCGGCCGGCGACAGCGGGGACGTTTAGCGATCTTGAGGGACGTACATATCACGGCAAAGCGCACTAAAGCCCTACGTGCCCGCGCGTCCGGTTTCTCGGCCCAGGGAGCGATCAGCGTGGCTGACGCACAGCGAGACGACGCGCTCGAGTGGCCGCAGACGCTCGACGTCGCGTCCCTGCTGGGACGGGGGTGGCGGCCGACGCCGTTCCGGGAATTCGTCCTCAAGGTGCACAGCCGCTGCAACCTGGCCTGCGACTACTGCTACATGTACGAGATGGCCGACCAGGGCTGGCGGCGCCAGCCGCGCAAGATGGCCAGGCCGACCGTGGACCGGGTGGCGGAACGGATCGCCGAGCACGCCCGCGCCAAGCTCCTGGACCGGGTGGACGTGACCCTGCACGGAGGCGAACCGCTGCTCGCCGGCGAGGACCACCTGCGCTACACGATCGAGACCGTGCGCGCCGCGTGCGCGCCGGAGGCCGAGGTGCGGTTCCACGTCCAGACCAACGGCGTCCTGCTCGACCGGCGGTTCCTCGACCTGTTCCTGGAGCACGAGGTGCGGGTGGGCGTCAGCCTGGACGGCGACGAGGAGGGCCACGACCGTCATCGCCGGACGAGCACCGGCCACGGCAGCTTCCAGTCCGTGCAGGCGGGGCTGGAAAGGCTCCGGGACGAGCCCTACCGGCGGCTTTTCAGCGGCCTGCTGTGCACCGTCGAGCTGCGCAACGACCCGGTGCGGACGTACGAGGCGATGCTCGCCTTCGAGCCGCCCACCATCGACTTCCTGCTGCCGCACGGAAACTGGGACGCGCCCCCACCCGGACGGCCGCCGGACACGTCCACCCCCTACGGCGACTGGCTCGTCGCCGCGTTCGACCGCTGGTACCGGTCGCGGGAGAAGCGGACGAGGGTGCGCCTGTTCGACGACATCATGATGCTGCTGCTCGGGCGGCCCGCCGGGGGCGAGGCGGTCGGGCTGTCTCCCGTCGCCATCGCGGTGGTGGAGACGAACGGGCGGATCGAGCAGGTCGACTCGCTCAAGTCCGCGTACGAGGGCGCGTCCGCGACCGTGCTGCACGTGTCCCGGGACCCGTTCGAGGACGCGCTGCTGCTGCCGTCGATCGCCGCCCGGCAGATCAGGGACTCGGCGCTGGCCGAGCAGTGCCGGGCGTGCCGCCTGCGGTTCGTCTGCGGCGCCGGGCACTACGCGCACCGCTACCGGAGCGGAACCGGCTTCCGCAATCCCTCGGTGTACTGCCATGACCTCCAGCGCCTGATCACCCACGTCCACGGCGTGGTGTCCGAGGAGGTCGCCGTGATCCGGGCACGCCGCGACCGCGCCACCGCGGGCGGGAGCGGCGGGAGCGGCGGGAGCGGCGGGAGCGGCGGGGATGATCAGATGGGCGGCGGGTCGAAGTCGGCGTCCAGATGGCGGCCTTCCATGAAGACCACCGCGTCCGGGTGATTCAGCGTGAGCGTCCTCCGGTAGGCCGCCATGGTGCCTTCCCTGAGCTCGGTCGCCTCCTCCGTCCGTCCGATGGCCATCAGGTCGGCCGAGAGGTTGGCGGCGCCGGACAGGGTGAGCGGGTACTCGTCCCCGAACAGCGCGCGCAGCCGCCGCAGGGTGTCCTGGCCGAGGCCGCAGGCCGCCTCCAGCTCGCCCAGCGCGGCCAGGTCGCTGGCCAGGTTGAGGGCCGTGGTCAGCGCGTAGTCGTGGTCGCGGCCGAGCTGGGCGTCCAGCCCGGCGAGGGCCCGCTCGTTCAGCTTCCGCGCCGCCACCGGGTCACCCTGGACGCGGCGCAGCACGGCCAGGTTGGTCAGGCACGCCGCGGCGTAGGGGTGAGTCTCCGGGAAGATCTCGGTGTACCGGGCCGCCGAGTCCGCGGCCAGTTCCGTCGCCTCCTCCACCCTGCCGGCGGTGCGCCAGAGGTTGGACAGGCACACGGCCGCGGCGAGCGTGTCCGGTGACTTCAGCCCGTACAGCCGGACGCACCGCTCCTGCACCTGTGCCGCCAGCTCCTCCGCCCGCTCGAAGTCGCCGTACCTGCGCAACGCGACGGACAGGTCCTTTCCGATGCGCAACGTCCAGTTGTGTTCGGGTCCGATCGCGTCCTGGGCATTGGCGTAGGCGTCCTCACCGAGGTCGCACGCCTCCGAGTACTCCCCCGACAGCCGGACGGCCCTGGCGAGCCCGTTCAGCGCGTTGAGCATGCTGGCCTTGACGATCGCCGGCCCCTGCTGCCGCCACCCGGAGTACGCCCGGTTGTGCAGGTCCCGCGCCTTCCTGTAGTTGCTCATGAGGCCGTGGTCGATGGCGAGGTTGTTCACGGCGCGGAGGGTTCCGACATGGTCGGGGCCGTACTTCTCCTCGAAGCGGCGCATCGCCTCCTCGTCGCGTCTCAGTGCCTCGCGGAAGTCGCCGAGCGCCCTCAGGTCGGCGGCCGACCCGCGCAGTGCCCACAGGGTGATGTCATCGGTGGGGCCGAGCGTCTTCTCCGCGGTGCCGAAGACCTCGGCGTTGAGCTCGGTCACCTCCTCGTATCTGCCCAGTTCCCGCAGGGTGTTGGTGTGTTCGAGCTTCACCCGGATGACGTCGGGGTGCTCGGGCCCGGACTCGGCGCTCCACTTGTCGATGAGGTCCTCCGCGACGCTCAGCGCGGCCGTGTAGTTGGCCGAGCTCGACAGGTAGCGCAGCATCCGGATGGCGAAGGCGCGGACCTCCGGGACGCGGCAGTCGGAGACCGTCGAGGGAACCAGGTGCCCGACGAGCCCGCCGTACTTCGGCCAGTTCGACTCGTCGTCGGGCTCGCCCAGGTCGTAGTCGGCCAGCAGGAGATGGACCTCGTGCTGGTTCCGCTTCCGCTCCTCCGGGGACAGTTCGTCCTGCACGAGTTTCTGGACGAGCCGGTGCACCTGAATGGTCCGCCCCGGTATGTCCAGACGGGCCAGCGCGTACCGGCCGAGTTCACCGAACGCGCGCCCCAGCCGGATGGTGTCGCCGAGCAGTCCGGCCATCTCGGGACGCAGCCCGGGCGGGGCCTCGCTGAGGACCTCCCGCGGAATGGGCTCGGAGCCGAAGAAGGCGCAGACCCGTAGCAGGTCCACCGCCTCCGGGAGGCTCTCGCTGAGGCTCGCCACCGAGACGCTCCACGCGGCCGTCATCGGGACCGGGTACTCGACGGGCCGTCCCTGGGAGAGCAGCTGGCTGGTGCGATCGCCCAGCTGTTCCAGGTATTCCGACACGGTCATGCCGCGCTCGAAGAGCAGCGCCCCGGCCTGCTCCAGTGCCAGCGGCAGGTCGCCCAGCGGCTCGGCGAGACGGTCGGCGTCCTCGGCGCTGATGGCTCCGCGCACCCGCTTCGTCAGGAACTCGACGCTCTCGTCCCGGTGGAACACGTCCACGGGGACCGCGTCGACCAGGCTGGCCCAGCGGTGGTTGCGGGAGGTGATCAGCACGTGCCCCGGGTCCTGCGGGAGGATGTCGAAGAGATCCTCCGGCTGGTCGGCGTTGTCGAAGACGAGGAGCCACTTGTCGTAGGGGGTGCCCCTGCGCAGGGCGTCCAGGACGTTCTTCGCCGCGTCCTCGACTCCGGTCACCGTCGCGGGCGACAGACCGAGGTGGGGCGCGAGGTCGGCGAGGGCGGCCTTCACCATGGTCTGCTGGTCCGCCGGAATCCACCAGACGACGTCGTAGGTGTGCCGGTAGCGATAGATGTACTCGACGGCCGTCAGCGTCTTCCCGACGCCGCCCAGGCCGTGCAGGGCGTGCGGCTGCGGGACCACCGCGGTCACCCTGCCGGTGATCCCCTCGCGCAGCGCCGCCAGGAGCTCTTCGCGACCGGTGAAATTCCTGTTGCGCGGGGGGACTTTTCCCCAGACCGGCGGGACGCGCGACTCCGGCGTTCCGGCGGCTCCTTTTTGTCCGGACACTCGATCCGCCTCCGACTCACGTTCAGGCGCTGCCTCTCGGCAAGTCTAGATCCGGAACGGCATGGCGAGCTACGGCGAATGGGGAACACCACACCGCATTCTGCCGAAAATGTGTAACGTGACACGTTCTTAATTCGGCAGACCGGAAATGAAGTTAAGTTCTGAACATAGGAGAAGACGGCCGGGCGGGGTTATATTGGGACGACGGCCCAGGCCGAGCACCGATCCACTAGGAGGGATCATGCCGCCACTCGCCATCGACACCCAGGGAATCACGCCCGATCTCCTCCAATCGGACGACAATCCGATCCTCGCGGACGCGATTCAGGAAGTGATCGACCCGACCCGTTCGACGGCCGCCGCGGCCGGCTTCGAGAACAGGGTCTAGCGGGGGGTGGCCGGCCCGACGGGAAGACCGCATACGGACAATTTCCCGTCGTCGTCCCGTCGTCGTCCCGCCGGCCCTCCGCTATGTGACCAGGCGATGAGCGCCAGCGCACCATTCGTCGGCCCGCGTCCGTTCGACACGGCGGACGCGGGCGTCTTCCTGGGCCGGGGCAGGGAGGCCGCCGCCCTGGCGGGCGCCTGGCCCCGCAACCGGCTCACAGTGCTGCACGGCCCGGCGGGCGTCGGCAAGACGTCGCTGCTGAGCGCCGGCGTCCTGCCGAGGCTCGGCCCGGAGCGGGGCCGGGAGCACGGCGCCGAGGTGCTCCCGATCGGAAGGCCGGCGTTCGCCGGCGACTTCCCGCTGGCCGCGCTCCCGGACCTCAACCGCTACACCTTCGCGCTCCTGGCGTCCTGGTTCCCGGGCGAGCCGCCGGCCCGGATCTCGGGGTCGTCGATCGCCGGGCTGCTCCGCCGGAGATCCTCCGCCGGCGACCGCGGCTGGGGCGGCGACGCGCCCGGCCGACCGCTGCTCGCCGCCGTCGACCACGCCGACCTGCTCTTCCCCGCCGACGCCGACCGGGCGCGGCACGCCGGACGGTTCGCCGAGGAACTGGTCGAGGCCCTCGCCGACCGCCCGCGCCTGCGCCTGCTCATCGCGGTCCGCACCGAGAACGTCGAGGAACTGCTGGACCTGCTGACCAGGGCCGGGCTGCCGCAGGGCTCGGCGTCCAGGTTCCCGCTTCACCCGTTCGACCCGGATGCCGCCGTCGACGCGGTCAGCGGCGCCGTGGCGGGCGCCGACCATCCGCTCGCGGCGAGCGCCCGGCGGCTGGTCGGCGAGCTGGGCGGGAGCGAGCGCGGCATCGACCCCGCGCTCCTGCAGATCGTCTGCCACCGGCTCTGGGACGAAGCCGCACCCGGAAGCGGGACGCGCATCGCGCGCCTGCCGGAGCTGGTGGACCGGATCCTCCGCGACCACTGCCTCCGCGCCCTGGCAGCGGCGGCGTCCGACCATGGAGAGCGCCCCGGCACGCTCACGGAGTGGTTCAGGGACGCGTTCGGCCGCCAGCGCAGAGCGGTCCACCCGGGACGGGCGGCGGGCGAGCCGTCCGATTCGGTGATGTCCGCCCTCCAGGACGCGCGGTTGCTCTACGCGGAAGGACGCCCGGGCAAGCGCCGGTACCGCCTGCGGCAGGCCCGGCTGAGCGGGGTGGTCCGGCGGCTCGACCCCGACGCGGCGGACACCGTGCGGCGGCGGGCCCGGCGGCTGGACGAGGCGGAAGCGGCGTTCACCGTCCGCGCCCTGGAACCCGCCTGGAACCGCGCGCACGCCGTGACGGTGGCGGCCACCGACGTCCGGGAACGCGCGGCCGCCGAGTGCCTGCTGGGCACGATCGCCTACGAGCAGGGACGGCAGGCCGCCGCCATCAAGCACTACGACACCGCGGCCCAGGCGTACGGCGCCATGGGGGACGCCGCGCATGTGGGCATGCTGCTCGCCGCGGTCGGCCGGCTGAAGATCGGCGACGGCCCGTCCGAGGCGGTGAACCGGCTGCGCGCCGCCCTGACCCGGCTGCCGGGCGACCTGTTCGTGAAGACGGCGCTCGCCCAGGCGCTCTGGTACGCGGGACGCACCCAGGCGGCGCTCGCGATCCTCGACGACGCGCTCAGCCAGGACGGCGGCACACCGGAGGCGCTCAGGCTGCGCGGCGAGCTGCTGGCCGATCTCGGCCGTGGCGGCCCGGCGCTGCGCGACCTGGACCGCGTGAACTACGGGGACCGTCCGTCCAGCCGTGCCGCGTTCGCGCTGGCCAGGCTGACCCACACGGGAATCGGCCCGGACGGGACCGACGAGGTCGAGCTGATCGACAGCGCCGCCGACAGCGGGCCCGCCCTGCTGCGGGTGGCCAGGGTCCTGCGTCTCGGCGGCGAGGCCGACACGGCCGCCGGGCTGGCCGAACGCGCGGTCAGGGCCCGCCGCCCACCGCTGCCCCGGCATCTGCACCCGGAGGCGGAGAAACTCATGACCTCGGGATAGTCGACTGCGGGGACAGCTTTAGTTCGTTGTCCCCGTGTCCGGCTCCTCCGGTGGGTAATCTCCCGGGATGAGTCCGACTCTCGGCGCCTGCCCCTCGGCGGTGGTCAGCGGTAGATCCTTAACGTCGATGACCGCGTCGCCGTCGGGGCGTGATACCCGCCCCGGGTATCACGCCACGGGTATCACGCCATCGGAGCGTGATATCCGGGGCGGGGCGGTCGTCCACAGGCCGGCAGCCGATGAGAGGGCATGACTTCACTCTGCTGTGGAGCGCCTCGGCGGCCTCCCAGTTAGGTCACATGTGCGCCCTCACGGCCAATCCCCTGCTGGCGCTCCTGCTGACGGGCTCGCCCGTCGTGGCGGGCTGGGTGAGCGCCGCCGGCACCGTGCCCGCCCTGCTCATGCACCTCTTCGCGGGCTGGCTGGTCGACCGCCTCGACCGGCGCAGGCTGATGCTCGCCGGGCAGGTGGGACGGCTGGCGGCCGGCGTGCTCCCCCTCGGCGCGATCGCGTTCCGGGACTGGGCCGCCGCGCTGCTCATCCTCTTCGCGTTCTTCGAGGGCCTCTTCCTGGTGCTGTACAACACCGCCGAAGTGACCGCGGTACGGCATGTCGTGACGGCCAAGAAACTGCCCACGGCGCTGGCCACGAACGAGGCGCGCGGCCATCTCGCCCAGTTGCTGGGCAGGCCCCTCGGCGGTTTCCTCCTCGGCTGCGGAAAATACCTTCCCCATCTGGTGGGCGTCCTGGTCTCCGTGTGGGCGATATTCGCGCTCTCCCTCATGCGCCAGAAGAACTTCCGGCCGCGCGACGTCCATGATCCGTCAATGGCGGGGCCGGCCGGCCCCGCCGCCGTCTCCTTCCGGACCGTGCTGCGGATCGTGCTCCGGAGCCCCTTCCTCCGCACCGTGCTCATCATCGGCGCGGTCGGGAACTTCTGCTTCCAGGCCCTCGTGCTCTCGCTGCTGGTCCTGGCCAGGGAGCACGACATGTCCGGCGGGCACATCGGGCTGCTGCTGGCCACGTCCGGCATCTGCGGGCTCATCGGGTCGATCGCCGCCCCGAAGATCGAGAAGTGGCTCGGGGACGAGCGGACGATCGGTGTCTGCGTGGCGGCCTGGTCCGCGCTGACCCTGGTCGTCGCCCTGGTCGCCGAGCCCGTCACCGGCCTGGTCGCCTGGGGCGGGCTGAGCCTCACGGGCGGGCTCCTCAACGTCGCGCTCATCAACCACCAGACCGGGCGGGTGCCCGAGCACATGCTCGGCCGGGTCATGGGCCTCAGCCGTTTCCTCACCGGCGGCACCGTCCCGCTCGGCGCGCTGACCGCCGGGTACCTCGTCGCGGCGCTCGGGCCGCGGAGCACCACCTGGCTGGCCTGCGCCGGTGTTCTCCTGCTGGCGTGCGTCGTTCCCGTTCTGATGCGTCCGCGTCTGTTGCGTTCGCGTCTGACGATTCGGCGTAGAGCGCCGCGGCCGGCGCGGCTGCGGAGGGTGCTTCCCGACGGGCATCCGGAGCCGCAGGAGGCCGCCCGTCACCATTGGCTGAATGTGTGTCATGTGACCTTGACGGGCTGGTGAAGCCCCGTGGTACACCTCACTCGGAGGCAGTGACCGGCCGACGAACCGAGGCAGCGCATGTCCCCATCCAGCGGCCCCTGGAAGCCCAACGGCCTGAGCTCGCTCTTCGTCTGCGACATCGAGTCGTTCTCGATCCGCGCGCGTACCGATCTCGTCCGGCACCGGCTGAGGCGGGGGATGTACGACGGGCTGCGGGCCGCGTTCGACGGCGCGGGAGTCCCGTTCGAGCGCTGCTACCGCGAGGACCGCGGCGACGGCGCGCTGATCGTCCCGCCGCCGGCCACCGATCCCGCGACGCTGCTGACGTCCGTGATCGACCGGCTGCGGGCCGAGGTGCGGCGGTACAACGACCTCTCCAGCGGCGCCGCGCGGATGCGGATGCGGGTGGCGGTGAACACCGGGCTGGTCACCGCTGACCGCGAGGGCCTCGTCGGGACCGCCCTCAACCACGCGTTCCGGATCCTGGACGCCGACCAGCTCCGGGAGGGCCTGCGGCGGACCGGGGCGGACCTCGCGACGATCGCCTCGGACCGCGTCCACGAGGACCTGATATGGCACGGCCTGGGGCTGGTGGACCCGGCCGAGTACCAGCGGGTCGAGGTCCGGGTGAAGGAGACCGTGGCGGCCGCCTGGATGAGGATCCCGGGCATCCGCCCGCCGTTCCTCGTGAGCGCGGGCGCGCCGCCCACGATCATCGACGCGGAGGTCCTCCCGCCTGCGGAGCCCGCCGGACCGCCGTCCGCGAGTCGGCCGCCCGTGCCCGCGAGCCCGGCCCCGAAGGCCCTCCTGCCGAAGGCCCCCGTTCCGCCGCGACCGTTGCCGCCGCCCGTCACGGTCACCGATCCGCCCCCCGCGCTCGACGTCGCCGTGGACCGCGCGATGTGCCTCCGGGAGCTTCGCGCGCGGCGCCTGCGCGACCAGATCGTCGCGGAACTGCCGCTGCCGCTGGCCACCCGGCTCGGGACGCGGCAGGACGGGGACGACCGCGCCGACCTGTACGCCATCGTCAGCGCCTGCCGGGACCACCCGCGCGGCCTGGACGAGCTGCTGCGCGTCGTCAAGAGGTTCGCGGGAGACTCCGCGAAGGTCGAGGAGTTCGGAGAGTCGATCGACGCGCTGGGGCCGACATAAGGTGCCGCTCCAACCCCTGCGGGAAGGCGACGCCGGACACATCGGCGAGTACCGCGTTCTCGCCCGGCTCGGCGCGGGCGGGCAGGGCGTCGTCTACCTGGGCGAGGCGCCGGACGGCCGCCGCGTGGCGATCAAGCTGCTGCACGCCTGGTCCGGCGGCACCCCGCAGGGCAGGCTGCTGTTCGAGCGGGAGATCAGGCTGGCCGGTCGGGCCACCGGGTACACGGCCCGCGTCCTGGGCTCCGGCGAGCAGGCCGGGCGCCCGTACGTCGTCAGCGAGTACATCGAGGGCGAGTCGGTGGAGGACCGGGTCCGGCGGGCCGGGCGGTACGGCCGCGAGGAGGTCCTGGCGCTCGCGGCGGCGACCGCCTCGGCGCTCGCCGCCGTCCACGCCGCCGGGCTGGTGCACTGCGACTTCAAGCCGGGCAACGTCCTCACCGGCCCCTACGGCGCCCGCATCGTCGACTTCGGCATCGCCCGGGCCCTGGAGACCATCGCGCAACGCGACCATGAGCGCCGGGGCACCCCCGCCTACATGGCGCCGGAGCAGATCACCGGGGGACGGCTGGGCCCGCACACCGACGTGTTCGCCTGGGGGGCGACCATGGCGTTCGCCGCGACCGGTACGCCGCCGTTCGGCCTCGGCGACGGCGAGAGCGACCACGGGATCATGTACCGGATCGTCCACCACGAGCCGGACCTCGACGACGTGCCCGAGCCGCTGCGCGCCGTCGTCTCCGCCTGCCTGCGCAAGGAGGCGGCCGACCGTCCCACCGCCGCCAAGGTGATGTCGAGCCTCGGCCAAGGCGTCCCGCCACCGCCGCCGACTTCCGGCGGGCCGCCGGGCGCGTCGCCGGGGTCGTCGCGTTTCGGTGCCCCTATCGGCGATCCCTTGACGGGCCATACCGGGACCGTCCGCTGCGTCGCGTACGGCTCGTCCGGCGACCTTCCTATCGCCGTCACCGGAGCTCATGACCTGTCGGCCCGCGTGTGGGACCTCGCCGCGCGCCGTCAGCACGGGCCGCCGCTCCGGCACGACGCGCCCGTCCTCGCGGTCGCCTGCGGCGAACCGGCCGGGCCGCCGGCGGGCAGGCCGATCGTCGTCACGGGCTGCCAGGACGGCACGCTGAGCGTGTGGGACCCGGCCCGCGGCGAACGCGCCGGCGAACCGCTCCGCGGCCACGGCGGCGCGGTGACGTCGGTCTCCATGGCCGTCGTCGGCGGCAGGCCGATGGCGGTCAGCGCGAGCGAGGACCGCACCGTCCGCCTGTGGGACCTGGCCGCCGGACGCCAGCTCGGCCCGCCCCTGGCGGACGACGCCAGCCCCATGCCGGTGGCCTGCGGCGACCTCGACGGCTCGGCGGTGGCGGTCATCGGCGGCATGTGGGACCAGTCCGTGCGCGTCCTCGACCTGGACGACCGCCGCTGGACCGACCTGCGGCTGACCAGCCACACCGACTCGGTCGTCGCGGTGGCGTACGGGCGGCTCGCGGGCAGGCCCGTCGCGGTGACCGGCGGCTATGACCGGACCGTCCGCGTGTGGGATCTCGGGACGCGGCGCGAACTGGGCAGGCCCCTCGTCCACGAGAGGGCGGTCCTGTCCGTGGCGTTCGGCATGCGCGGCGGCGAGCCGATCCTGCTGGCGGGCGTCGCCGACGGCGCGGTCCAGGGGTGGAGCCTGCTGTCCCGGCGACCGCTCGGCGACCCGCTCGCCGCCGACCCGTCCGTGCGCGGTGCCGCCGCCGTCCCGGTCGCGTTCGGGCGGATCGGCGGCCGGCCGATCGCGATCACCTGTCCCGAGGACCGCGGTGTCCGCCTCTGGAGCCTCGGCACCCCTGACTCCTGACCGCCTGGGGCGTACGGGAAGTAGCCTTGGCCGGTGTTCTCGGCTCAAGGTCCGTCTCTGCGCGAACTGGCGATCCAGGCTCTGTCCTCCGTTGAGGACGGCTATGACAGGCTCGCGCCCAAATTCGACCACACGCCATTCCGCACGCCCGAAAGCGTGCTCGACGCGACCGCTGACGCGCTGCGTCCGCTCGGGCCGTTCGGCGAGGGCCTGGACGTGTGCTGCGGTACCGGCGCGGGAATGCGGGTCCTCCAGCCCTTGTGCGAGGGACGGATCTGCGGTGTCGACTTCAGCTCCGGAATGCTCGCGCAGGCGCGCGGCGCGCATCCGGACGCCGAATGGGTCCGGGCCGACGTCCGGGCGCTGCCCTTCGACGAGGGCTTCGACCTCGCGGTCAGTTTCGGGGCGCTCGGACATTTCCTGCCCGCCGAACGGCCCGCGCTGTTCGCCGGGGTGCACCGCGCCCTGCGGCCCGGCGGGCTGTTCGCCTTCCCGGTCGGTGCGCCGCCGCCCATCGCCTCGGGCTGGTATTGGACGCTGCTCGGATTCGATCTGGCCATGCGCCTTCGCAATGCGGTGTGGCGTCCTCCGTTCGTCATGTACTACCGCACGTGTCCGCTGCACGCCGTCCGCGACGATCTGGCGGGGGCCGGATTCACCGTGACGACCACCCCCTTGCCGTCCCTGGGGCGGCGCGCGGACGGAAGCGCGCGGTACCGCCTCGTCCTCGCCCGCAAGGCCGCGAACGTCCGGTAGGCCCAGAGCAGGCCGCCTCCACGACGGGCATCTTTGCAAGCGGTCGGCTTATCGCTTCAGTGCGTCGATGATCGGCCCCACGACGGCCATCACGTCGCGTCGCGCGGCGGCCGGGTCCTTGGCGGCGCTGATCAGGAGGGCGGCCTCGTCCGCCACCGCGAGCAGCGCGTGGGCGAGCGCCTTGACCGGCAGCTCGCGGACCGTGCCCTCGGCCATCGCCTGAGCGAGGACGCCCTCCATCATGCCGAGGACGTGGTTCTGGCAGATCTCGCGCCAGCGGGCCCAGCCGAGCACCGACGGCCCGTCGACCAGGAGGATGCGCTGCAGCTCCGGCTCCTCGCAGGCGTCGAGCCAGGCCAGCATCGCCCGGGTCATCGTCTCGGCGAAGTCGCCCTCGGGCGCCGTGGCCGCCGCGTCTGGGCCTGCCACGGGCCGCCGGTGCGACCGCCCCGGCGGGCGCGGACGGGCTGCGCGCCTGGCTGGACCGGCACGCGGTGCCGCTCTCCCGCCTCGACGCCGGAGGCCCGCTGGACGATCTCCAGGCGCTGCGTCCCCTGATCGGCGACGCGCGCATCGCCGGGATCGGCGAACCGGTGCACGGCGCCCACACGGTGACGGCCCTGAAGCACCGCGCGGCCCGCTTCCTGGTGGAGCGGCTCGGCTTCCGGACGATCGCCTGGGAGGAGAGCTGGGCCGCCGGAGTCGCCATCGACCGCTACGTCACCACCGGCGCGGGCGACGCCGCCTCGGTGGTCGGTGACGCGCTGTTCATGCTCCGCAGCCACGGCGTCCTCGAATTAGTGACGTGGATGCGGGCGTTCAACGAGGGCCGTCCGCCGCACGGCCGGGTCCGCTTCCTCGGCGCCGACATCCTGGAGCTGCGGCCGCGCCTGTACGACGAGATCCGCGCGTACGTCAGGGACGTCGCGCCGCACCGGTACGCCGACCTCGACCGCCACCTGACCGAGATCGCCATGCGCGGCGGGCCGCAGAAGCATCTGGCCTGGTACAACGATCCCGAATTCACCGACGAGCTCAAGCGCCCGTACATCGGGCACGCCCGGGCCGTCCTCGACACGGTGCGCCGCGCGGGCCCGGACGGTCGCAGGTCTCGTGGGACGACGCCGTCCAGCACGCGCGGGCCCTCGTCGGCTGGTACGAGTCCTACACCACCGCCGGTGACGAGCAGAACACGCGGGAGCGGTACATCGCCCGCTTCATCGAGACCTGGCGCCGCCGGACCGGCCACCGCGTCGTCTACAGCGCCGCCAACGCCCACACCGCCGGCGTCGAGGAGCAGGTGGTCTCGTTCCCCGACGAGTACCCCGGGCCGGACGTCACCCGGCGGCGGACGGCGGGCGGCATCCTGCGGCGCGTCCACGGACGGCGCTACCGCTCGATCGCCACCGTCTTCGACCACGGGGACGTCCTCACCGGCTGGGAGACGGGCGGCCCGAAGGTCTGCGCGATGCCGTCCCCGCACGAGTCGTTCATCGATCGCGACCTCGGCACGGCGCGCATTCCCGACTACCTCGTCGACCTGCGGCACGGCGCCCCGCCGCCGGTCCGGCACCGCCTCGACGGGCCCGCCAAGCTGCGGACCGTGAGCGCCGCCTACGTCCCCGAGAAGGACGCCGAATACCACCACACGGTCGGCTCGCTGTCCAGCGCGTTCGACGCGATCCTGCACATCGACCAGGTCACCCCGACCCGCCTCCTGAACGCCCCGCACCCGTGATCGCCGTGGACCTGGTTCCTGGTGGAGACCTTGTCAGTGGAGCCCACCCAGGAATGTCTTGGTCTCGGGGTCGATTTCGAAGTAGTAGTTGAGCCAGGCCCTCTGGTACTCCTCTCTGGAGATGGTGCCGTCTCCGTCGGTGTCCATGTCGGCTGCGGCCTGACGGGCCTCCTCCGGGTCGAGGCCGACGTTCTCCAGGAATGTCTGGAGTTCGGCTAAATCGATCCGTCCGTCGTCGTCGGTGTCGATGACCGCGAACTCCGCGGCGACCGCGTCCGCGATGCTCTCGGTGAAGAGCGGTCCGGCGCTCATCCCGCCGGCCAACGCGTCGATGAATTCCTCGCGCGTGACGCCTCCGTCGGAGTCGATGTCGGCGTAGTGGGTGACGACATCCCAGAAACGCTGATAGGCGGCGTGGAGCGCCTGGCTCTTGACGGACTCGGCGGGAATCTTCCCGGCCAGCACGACGCCACTGGCCAGCGCCGCCAGATCGTCCGCCTCGATCACCCCGTTGTGGTTTGCGTCGAAGAGGTCGAAGGTTCGGCCGTAGCGGAATGCCGCGTTGTCGCTCACGTGAGCTCCTCCCGAGGTCACCGTGCTGGACGCAGAACGTCACCGTAGCTTTACGCATGGTGTTCGATAAATAGCGGAGAGTGGTCCTGGTCGTAGCCGCGGATGGACATCGGCGATACCTCGGCGCACCGTCCGCCGCTCCCGGGCCCTCGGGTGCCGCGTCACGGCTACTACGGTTGTAGCAGGTCCGTTAGTGTCGGGTGGGACCGACAACGAGCGGAGGAACCGATGCCCTTCTGGGACAAGCTGCGTGAGTCGACCCAGACCCTGCAGACGCAGCTGCTCAGCAAGAAGAACGATCTGAAGAGCGGGGCGTTCCGGGACGCGAGCATGGCGATGTGCGCGCTGGTCGCCGCCGCGGACGGCAGCGTCGACCCGTCCGAGCGGCAGCGGACCGCGTCCCTGATCGCGAGCAACGAGGTGCTGCGCAACTTCCCCGCGGACGACCTGCAGCGCAGGTTCAACGACAACGTGTCGAAGCTGACCGCGGACTTCGACTTCGGCAAGGTCGCCGTCCTGCAGGACATCGCCAAGGCCAAGAAGAAGCCCGACGAGGCGCGCGCCGTGATCCAGATCGGCATCATCATCGGCGGCGCGGACGGGAACTTCGACGACAACGAGAAGGCCATCGTCCGCGAGGCATGCTTCGCGCTCGGCCTCGCCCCCGCCGAGTTCGAGCTCTGACCGCCCGCCTCCTCAGCGAAGGGCGAGGAGGGCCAGCATGCAGGACACGGCCGCCTGGTCGAGCTGGAGGGTCACGGCGGTCAGGGAACTGGTGACGAAGCCGTTGCCCATGAACAGCAGCGGGCCGGTGACCGCGTTCCTGTCCGGCGGCGTGCCGAGCAGCGCCTCGACGCGCTGTACGACACCGGACTCGGCGAACGCGGTGGCCGGCCCTGCGGACGGAGGGCGGGCGAGGGCGGCCTTGGCGATCGTGCGGGCGACGAGCGCGCGGTCGCCGGTCGCCTCCGCCGCGTCCTCGTCGGCCCACCGCTCCACCGCGAGCCGCAGCCGCTCGTTCAGCGGCCGCAGCGGCGGCAGCACCGCCGCGCCCAGCGCGCCGGCCGCCGCGTAGCGATGGTGCCGGTGCCGCAGGTGGGACGATTCATGCTGGAAGACGACATGGAGTTCCTCGGCGGTGAACGTCCGGAGCATGCCCTTCGACAGCAGCACACCGCCGTGCTTGCCCGGCACCGCGACGGCGATCGGGACCTCGGTCTCCAGCGGCTCGCGCGCCTGTGTCCGGCGCGCGGTGCGCAGTTCGTCCAGCCAGCCGACCGCCGCCTTGGTCGCGACGAGCAGCCCGGCGGCGGACAGGACGATCGCCGGAATCCCCACCACGCCCGGGACCGGCGCGTCATCGCCGAACAGCGCCCACTCGGGGACGTGCGCGGCGGCGGACGGCGCGAGCGTCGCCGCGTAGTTGATCGCCACGAAGACGCCGGTGCCGAGCGCGGCGACCGCCGTCATCGCCCCGGTCGTGGCCAGCAACCGCGCCGACCAGGACGGATGCAGCGGCAGCCGCGTCCGGCCGAGCGCCGAACCCAGCGCCAGCATGAGGGCGAGGGGCACGAAGGTGAACCAGTTCACCTGCCGTCCTCCGGTCGGTCGAGGAATCCGCGCAGCTGGCGCGCCTCCTCGTCCGTGAGCGTCCGGACGAACCGGTTCAGCACGCCGCCGGGGTCACTGGCGTGACGGAGGTGCTCACGCATGCGGCCCGCCACGAGTTCCGACTCGTCAACGGCGAGCCGGTACAGATAGTGCCGACCGGCCCGCGTCCGCGACACCAGCTTCTTCTCGTACAACCGGTGCAGGATCGTGTTCACCGTCGTGTACGCCGGATTCCCGTCGAGCCTTTCCACCAGCTCAGCGGTCCGCGCCGAGCCGCCGAGCCCGGCCAGCGCCGCCAGCACCTCCGCCTCCAGCTGCCCCAACGGCCTACGCGACAACGGCTTCTCCCTCCACGGTCGCCTCCCGCACGAACCGCTGGCACTGATCGCCACAACTGCCGGAACGGCAGGTAGTTTAACTACGCTTGTAGCAGATCGGGCAACCGGAATGGAGCCTGCGAGGCGCCGAACTCGGATGTTCCCCTGTTCCTCGCCGGATCGGGGGAGACGTCCTTCAGCCGGGATGGGAGAGGACGGGCACACCGCAGTCGGCCTCTCTTTTGGGCGATGCCCGTTTGGGTCGTACTCAGATAATTCGCTGAAATGCTTCCGCGCCGTGCCGAGGTGGAAGGTGCCGGAAGGCGGCGAAAGCTCTTCTAAGGCGGAGGCCGCCACGGCGTTTCCCGGCTCGCGGAAGAACGCCGTGGCGGCCCGATGTCGCTCTACCGTGTTGATCTCGCGATGCTTCCGAGCCGTCGCGGGACCAGGGCGTGAGCACCCGTGTGACGGCTACCGCCGGTGCCGGTCACGGGCTGGTGCGCGCTCACGGCGCGTCGACCACGAGACTCCCGGCGAAGGGGGAGGAAGTGGCGGCACGGGCACGGTAGTTGGCCTCCACCCGCGACTTCTCCGTGCTGTTCGGGATGGGGTTCTTGCAGCCCACCCCGGCAGTGGACCCGGACATCAGCGACGTGCACGGACCGGGTTTCATGTCGGGCAGGCCGAGGCTGTGGCCCAGTTCGTGGGAGGCGATCCGAGTGGTGTCGTATCCCTGGGTGACCGCCTGGCGGCCGAACCACACCTGGACGCGTCCACCGGGCCGGACGGGACCGACGATGGCGCGCGGCCAGCCGTTGTCGGCGATGATCTGGATCTCCGCCCGTCCGCCGGGCTGGGCCTCGACGAGCTTGACGTTCTGGACGTTGTCGTTCCACACCTTGACGCCGGCGGCCACCGCGTCCTGGAACTCTGCGGCCTGGCTGTCGTCGTAGTACAG
>NZ_VCKW01000568.1 GCF_005889715.1 Actinomadura soli | reverse complement strand
GGGTCGAGGCTGAGAATCTAAGCGCCGGTAAACGGCGGTGGTAACTATAACCATCCTAAGGTAGCGAAATTCCTTGTCGGGTAAGTTCCGACCTGCACGAATGGCGTAACGACTTCCCCGCTGTCTCAACCACAGGCCCGGCGAAATTGCAGTACGAGTAAAGATGCTCGTTTCGCGCAGCAGGACGGAAAGACCCCGGGACCTTCACTATAGCTTGGCATTGGCGTTTGGAGCGTCTTGTGTAGGATAGGTGGGAGACTGTGAAGCCGGCACGCCAGTGTCGGTGGAGTCGTTGGTGAAATACCACTCTGGTCGTTTTGAGCGTCTAACCCGCGCCCCTGGATCGGGGTGGGGGACAGTGCCTGGTGGGTAGTTTAACTGGGGCGGTTGCCTCCTAAAGGGTAACGGAGGCGCCCAAAGGTTCCCTCAGCCTGGTTGGCAATCAGGTGGTGAGTGCAAGGGCACAAGGGAGCTTGACTGTGAGACGGACGTGTCGAGCAGGTGCGAAAGCAGGGCCTAGTGATCCGGCACCGGCGTGTGGAAGCGGTGTCGCTCAACGGCTAAAAGGTACCCCGGGGATAACAGGCTGATCTTCCCCAAGAGTCCATATCGACGGGATGGTTTGGCACCTCGATGTCGGCTCGTCGCATCCTGGGGCTGGAGTAGGTCCCAAGGGTTGGGCTGTTCGCCCATTAAAGCGGCACGCGAGCTGGGTTTAGAACGTCGCGAGACAGTTCGGTCCCTATCCGCTGCGCGCGTAGGAGAATTGAGAGGGTCTGTCCCTAGTACGAGAGGACCGGGACGGACGGACCTCTGGTGTGCCAGTTGTCCCGCCAGGGGCACGGCTGGTTGGCTACGTTCGGTCGGGATAACCGCTGAAAGCATCTAAGCGGGAAGCCTTCCTCGAGATGAGTTCTCCCACCCCTCGTGGGTGTAAGGCCCCCAAGAGACGATTGGGTTGATAGGCCGGGGATGGAAGCGCCGTAAGGTGTGGAGTCGACCGGTACTAATAGGCCGAGTGGCTTGAACACACTAAACGTTCAATCCAAATCGCTTGTGCGAGTTTGTTCGCGTCCCTGTGTGGTTCCCAGGAAACAACCCGGGCACCCGCACCACAGATAATTGAAGATTGATGTGTCGGTGCTGCTGGTTCGGACACCTCCGCGAGTTTGCCCACCCCCGTCGTGGGGTGGTGCGTTGGGCGTTCGGTGGTTTTGGCGAAGGGGAAACACCCGGTCCCATCCCGAACCCGGAAGTTAAGCTCTTCAGCGCCGATGGTACTGCATGGGAGACTGTGTGGGAGAGTAGGACACCGCCGGACACATAT
>NZ_VCKW01000567.1 GCF_005889715.1 Actinomadura soli | reverse complement strand
CTACCGGCCCGTTCGCCGGTTTCTACAACGACATCGCGGGAGCGGCCTGGGCGGACTGGCTGTTCATGCTCGGCCTGGCGGCGATCGGCGGCGCCCTCATCCTCGGCATCGGCATGCGGATCGCCGCTGTGACCGGCGCGGCCCTGCTGGTGATGATGTGGACGGCCGTCCTCCCCCCGGACAACAACCCCTTCATGGACGACCACCTGATCTACGCGATCCTGATCGTCGGCCTGGCCCTCGTCAGCGCCGGCGACACCCTCGGCCTCGGCCGCTGGTGGGGAGAGACCCGCCTGGTCAAGCGCCTCCCCGTCCTCAAGTAGCGTCCCCGAACGCCAAAGGACGCCCACCTAGGTGGGCGTCCTTTGGCCATGCTGACCGGAGCATCGTCGCGGCTGTGCGGCGGTCACGATTGAGACACGGCTCGCCTCGCGGGTGGGTGGCGGGCCGCTCGGTGGGATGCACGAGGCTCTCACGGCCGCATCCTCGAAACCGCGCGGACGCCGCAGATCAAGTTCGGCAATCCGGCCCCACCGGGCCGTGCTGGGTGTTACCAGCCGCAGGGGATGGTCAGGCCCGAGGATGCGGTGGCGCCGGCCCTGTCGGTGATCTGGACCGAGGTGGTGTAGGTGAGCTCCGTTTCACCGGGGTTGTTGCAGTCGAACGAGGCGGTGGTGACGTGGTTGATCGGATCGGTGGTCACGACGGGCTGGCGCGGCGCTCGTGGGGTGTACCACTGGGCGGAGGCCGGGTCGACTCCGCCGGTCCAGAACGCTTCGCAGTTGATGTAGTTGAAGCCCTGCGGCAGCGGGCTGCAGGTGAAGCGGATGATCCGTAGGGGCGTCAGCGGCGGCGGTCCGGCCAGGCACAGGTTCAAGATGGTGGCGTTGTACTCGAACTGCCGTGGCAGGTCCTGGTTGTGGTCGCCTTCCCGGCCGGTCAGGTGACCGATCTCGTGCAGGATGGCGATGGTGCGCTGTTGCTCGGCCGATGGGTCGAACGCGGCGGGGGCGACCGGCAGGCCGGGGTCGGAGGTGAAGAAGTTGGGGTGCACGGAGATCGTGCCACGGACCCCGCGGAACAAGGGTGAGGACGCGATGGCGCCTGCGGGCTGGCCGGCGGGGACCGGCGTCGAGACGATGGGCACGCGCCCCGCGACCTGCTGGGGATCGCGGTCGTCGGGTGCCTGGAAGCTCGGGCCGGTCAGGTACTGCTTGCAGTCGGCCCGCAGCAGCGCGGTCTGGGCGTGGAAACGGGCCTGGTCTATCAGGCCCTGCTGATCCTGAGCCGCCGCCGGAGCGCTGGTGATGGCCAGGAAGGAACCGGTGGCGACGATGGCCGCGGTGATGGTGGCGAAC
>NZ_VCKW01000566.1 GCF_005889715.1 Actinomadura soli | reverse complement strand
ACCAAATACCGCCCCGCCCAATGCCCCAGAGCCCTCAAAGCCCCAAAACTCCGAGCCTTCAGCGCGCCCGGACGTCGAGCGCATCCGAGCCTCAGCGCGTGCGGGCTTCGAGGGCGTCCGGTCCTCAGCGCGGCCGGGCCTCAAACGCGTTCGGGCCTCCGGACCTCCGGGCGTCAAGCGCCTCCAAGCCTCAAGCGCCTCCTCGCTCTCCTCGCCTCCTCGCTCTCCTCGCCTCCTCGCTCTCCTCGCCTCCTCGCCGTGGGGTGTCGGTGGCGGCGCGTACCGTGCGCAGCGTGGCGGGTGAGGGACGGGGACGGGCGCGGGCGCCGCTGTGGCGGCTCAGTCCGGCGCAGCGGCTGCTCGAAGGCGGCGCGCTGCTGAACTCGCTCGCCTTCTTCGCGGCCATGCCGTTCGCGCCGCTGTACCTGAGCGAGCACACGAGCCTCGGCACGCCGGCGGTCGGTGCGGTCGTCGGGGCGGTCGCGCTCACCGCCGCGTTCGGCGGCCTGCTCGGCGGAATGATCGTGGACCGGCTCGGCGCCGTCCCGCTCATGCGGGCGGGCCTGCTGCTCTACGTCACCGTCTACGCCCTGCTGGCCACGGCCCGCTCCGCCCCGGCGATCATCGTCCTGTTCCTGCTGCTCGGCGTGGCGCGGCTGATGGTGGAGCCGGGCGCGAAGAAGCTGCATCCGCCGCGCGCGGACGCGCATCGTCCCGGCATCCGGTCGCGGCGACGCTGCGCGACCGCCGCCTCCTCGCCGTCGTCACCGCCGGGATCGTGGTCTTCTTCGTCTTCTCCCAGATGGAGTCCATGATCCCGCTCTATATGAAAGGCAGGTACGGCGAACGCACCGAGGAGTACTTCGCCGCGCTGTTCATCACCAACGCCGTCCTCGCGCTGGCCTTCCAGCTTCCGATCGACCGGGTGTCCGGACGGCTCGGCCGCAACGTCATGGTCGTCGCCGGCGCGGTGAGCTTCACGGTCGCGTTCGCCTGCTTCTGGGCGAGCCCGTCCGGCCTGGCCTGGCTGTACGTCGGGATCGTGTTCTGGACGATCGGCGAGGGCATCCTGCTGCCGATGCCCGACATGGCCGTCCACGAGATGGCGGACGACGAGCACAAGGGCGCCTACTTCGGCCTGTCCGAGGTCCGCCAGCTCGGCTTCTTCCTGGGCCCTTTCGCCGGCGGCTTCCTGCTGGACGCCGGAACCATGGCGTACTTCGCCGTCATGGGCGCGTCCATCTTCCTCTGCGTCCCGCTGCTCCTCCGCCGCACCTCTAGCACCTCTACTACACAACCGGCCCTTGCGGTCGACGACCGAGTCCCCAGCACGACCTGACCCGGTGCCGGGTCACGGGGGGCGGGGT
>NZ_VCKW01000565.1 GCF_005889715.1 Actinomadura soli | reverse complement strand
GCGTCAGGTGTGTATAAGAGACAGGGCCGGGGTGGTGTGGGCCCCGGCCTTCTGGAGGGTCTAGCCCCTGCGGGCGGGGAGGATGCGCTTCACGGCGAGGGCGGCGGAGACGACGGTGAAGAGGGCCAGGCCGATCCAGAGGGCCTGGAAGCCGAGCCAGGGCGAGGCGGCCGCGGCGCCGCCGAAGCCTGCGGCCACGCCGCCGATGGGGGGAGTGTTGTACATATCTACCATTTCCTTTCTTTGCGCCAAGCGGCCTGCCAGAAGGCACGGGCCTGGACGAACTGGAGGAAGACGTCGAAGATCATTTCGACGACGATGGTGCCGGCGAGGGCCATCTGGGCGGGGCCGCGCTGCCGGACGGTGACCACGCGTTCGACCATGAAGATGACGGTGATGGCGCCCCAGATCGGGCTGAACTGGATGCCGCCGAGCCAGATGGCCGAGTAGACGAGCGAGGAGAGGTAGGCGCTGATCACCAGGATGCCGATCAGGGAGAGGAGTTGCCGGCCCCAGTAGGGCCGGGTGATCGGCGTCCAGCCGTAGTCGATGAGGTTCTCCAGGGCGCCGCGCTTCCAGCGCAGCCGCTGCTGGGCGAGTTCCCGCCAGGTCGGCATCACCTCGGTGGTGAGCGTGCATTCCCTGGGACAGAGGATGCGGAAGCCGAGATGCAGGATGGCCAGGGTGAGTTCGTTGTCCTCGGTCAGGACGCGCACGTCGTAGACGTGCGGACGGCCGGGGAGGCGGCGTTCGCGGCGGGCGGCGACCACCTCCTGGAGGGTGGCGGCGCGGAAAATGGTGGCCGTACCGGTCAGGACGAGCGCCTTGCCCTGGAGCCTGCGGACGTCCCGGGCGTAGCGGGCGTACTCGTTGCGCTGGAACATCCCGACTGCGCCGCCGCCCGGCTTGCCGGTGAACGTACCGCCGATGGCGGCGTAGTGGCCGGACGCGAGGAAGTCGACCCCGTGCCGGATGAATCCGGGATCGAGCGCCGAGTCGGCGTCCATCACCATGATCGCGTCGTCCGGGCCGAAGATCGGGAGCAGCCGGTCGAGGATCTGGTTCAGCGCGCCCGCCTTCTTGTGCTCGTTCCCGCGCGTGCCGACGATCTCGACGCCGCAGAGCTGCGCCAACGCGGCGGTGGCGTCGGTGCAGTTGTCGAGGATCACCACGATGTGGTCCGGGGGACGTTCCTGCCTGCGCAGCGAGGCGATCGTCTCGGTGATCTGCTTTGCCTCGTTGTGGGCGGGGATCAGGACCGTCACCCTCATCGTGTCCGCTTGGATGGGCGGCAGGTCGCGTTTGCCGTCCCGGCGGTGGCCCCGCGCGGGAGCGGGCTGCGGGAGCGGGCGGGGCGGATGAGACGGGAGCGGTACCGGCG
>NZ_VCKW01000564.1 GCF_005889715.1 Actinomadura soli | reverse complement strand
GGCGGGATGGGTGGAGCACAACCCGACCGAGATCTGGGAACGCACCCGCGCCGTCATCCAGACCACCCTGAACAAGGCCCACCTGACCCACGCCGACCTGGCCGCGTTGGGGATCACCAACCAGCGTGAGACGACGGTGGTGTGGAACCGGCGGAGCGGCCGCCCGTACTACAACGCGATCGTCTGGCAGGACACCCGCACCGACCGCATCGCCGCCGCCCTGGAGCGCGACGGCAAAGGCGACGTCATCCGCCGCAAGGCCGGTCTTCCTCCGGCCACCTATTTCTCCGGCGGCAAGATCCAGTGGATCCTGGAGAACGTCGACGGCGCCCGCGAGGCCGCCGAGAACGGCGATGCGATCTTCGGCAACATCGACACCTGGGTGCTGTGGAACCTGACCGGCGGGACCGACGGCGGCGTCCACGTCACCGACCCCACCAACGCCAGCCGCACCATGCTGATGGACCTGGAGACCCTGGACTGGGACGACCAGCTCCTGTCCTTGTTCGGCATCCCGCGCCGGATGCTGCCGCGGATCGAACCGTCCTCGGCGCCCGAACCCTACGGGGTGACCCGCGCGGAGGGCCCGCTGGGCGGCCAGGTCCCGCTGACCGGCATCCTGGGCGACCAGCAGGCCGCGACGGTCGGGCAGGTGTGCTTCGCGCCCGGCGAGGCCAAGAACACCTACGGCACCGGCAACTTCCTGCTGCTCAACACCGGGAACGAGCCCGTCCGCTCCGCGCGGGGCCTGCTGACCACGGTGTGCTACCAGTTCGGCGACCACGCGCCGGTGTACGCGCTGGAGGGGTCGATCGCGGTGACCGGGTCGGCGGTGCAATGGCTGCGCGACCAGCTCGGCATCATCTCCGGCGCCGCGCAAAGCGAAGCCCTGGCCCGCCAGGTCGACGACAACGGCGGCGTCTACTTCGTCCCCGCCTTCTCCGGCCTGTTCGCCCCCTACTGGCGCTCAGACGCCCGCGGCGCCATCGTCGGGCTGTCCCGCTTCAACACCAACGCCCACCTGGCCCGCGCCACCCTGGAATCGATCTGCTACCAATCCCGCGACGTCGTCGAGGCCATGCGCGAAGACTCCGGCGTCGCGCTGGACGTGCTCAAGGTCGACGGCGGCGTCACCGCCAACGAGCTGTGCATGCAACTGCAAGCCGACATCCTCGGCGTCCCGGTCTCACGCCCCGTCGTCGCCGAGACCACCGCCCTGGGCGCCGCCTACGCCGCCGGCCTGGCCGTCGGGTTCTGGACCACCACCGACGAACTACGCCGCAACTGGAACCAGGACCGCCGCTGGGAACCCACCTGGAACGACGACCAGCGCCGCCACGGCTACGCCGGCTGGAAGAAAGCCGTCACCCGGACCCTCGACTGGGTCGACGTCGACT
>NZ_VCKW01000563.1 GCF_005889715.1 Actinomadura soli | reverse complement strand
CGCTGTCTAATTCGTCGGCCGCGCCAGATGTGTATAAGCGACAGCCTTCCGGACGGCCAGGGACCCGGCACCGGGAACCGCCCGCCGCACGGCGCCAACCCGCCCGGCCCGCCGAACCGCGGCCGGCCGCTGAACGGCGCCGACCGGGAGGACCCCCTCTTCGCCGGACCCTGACGCACGCACCGCGCGGGCCCGGGGTCACCGGGCCTAGCCGTACCTCGTCACCACGTAGAGCGCCAGCACCACCACCACGGTGATGATCGCCACGTGGCCGCGCTCGCGCGTCACGGCCTGCTTCAGCCCGTTGACCCGCCTGCGGCCGAGCTCGAGGTCCCGCACGGCGCGGCGGGCGCGTTCCCAGTGGACGCCCGTGTAGATGGCCAGGGCGGCGACCCCGACCAGGAGCAACGCGTTTCCGCCCATGGACCCGCCTCCGTTGTCGCGGAAGCTCAGATTGAACACCCGGAGCGGGCCGCCTGGCCATGTCCGGCGACACATTTCGAGAATTCAGGCGGAACCGGACATGGTTCACGGCCGACGGATTATCGGCCGCGGGGGCCCGGTCAGTGCCCGAACCGCTCGGGGTCGATCTCGATCCAGATCTGCTCGGCGCGGCCCAGCAGCCGCCCGTCCGCCCCGTACAGCGCCGTCGCCGCGTGCATCTTGCGGCCCTCGCGGCTGCGCGCGAGGCCCATCACGACGCACCGCTCGCCGGCGTCCGGGACGTCCATGACCTGCCCGGTCATCGTGCCGAGCACGGCCGGGCGGCCCGCCACGTCGAACGACCAGCCGCCGGGGCAGTCCAGCGCCGCCCACACCAGCTCCCGCTCGGGCACCCGCTCCGGCGTCCACGGCGCCGCGACCGTGCCGTCGGCGACGTGACCCGGTTCGAGCCGCAGCCCGGCGCCCGGCTCCCGGTCGGGCCCGCAGACGAAGCAGCGCGGGAACGGATGATTCTCCACCGCCCGGAACTTCTCCGCCGCGTCGAGGGCCTCCTCGAACGGGACGGGCGCGATCGGCGGCACCACGATCGCCCCCGCGAGCGCCTCGGCGATGAGCAGGTCCCCGTCCCACAGCCGCACGCTGTGCCCGCGCTCGTCCTCCGCCGTGACGGTCAGCTCGGTGTCCAGCGGCGGCGGCTGCCGCAGCGTCACCGTCACCGTGTCGATCGGCACCCGCCCCGCGAGGCGCCCCGCCACGTACCCGCCGTTCCCCGACCCGTCCGGCCCGTGGAACCGTCCATCGATGATCATCAGTCGTTTCCCCCGTGTTCGCCACCGCACCCCAAAACGGCATCGATCATAATCCGCCCCACCGACACCCATCATCCCGCCCTCGACGACGCAGGTCACACCACTGGACGGAACACAAGCCGGGGTGGCGAAGGGGTCGCCCCCTGGGCCTATACGGCTCGGGAGGGC
>NZ_VCKW01000562.1 GCF_005889715.1 Actinomadura soli | reverse complement strand
CGGTACGGGTCGCCCAGCGCATCTTGGCCATGGCCGCAGCGATCTGGCACAACCACCGCACCGGCCAGCCCATCACCCGGTCACTGACCGCGTTCGACCACTGATCACTTCGGAACTACTCGTCTAGCTTCCCCGACGATTGGCCGAGGTCTTGGCCTTGGGCGATCGGTCGGCGTGGCTCGGTACGGTGCGGTCAAGAACGGTGCCGTCAAATAGGGCCTCCGCGCTTTGGCTGACGCTGCCGCACGCGCGACGGCCCCCTGTCAACCCCCGCGTGCGGGACCCTTGGTGTGGCGCGTGGCTCGACTCCCGCCGAGGCCGAGGCGGCCGCCTGGCGCACGCCTTGTTTCCTCGGGTAGTGGGGTGGCCGGGTCACAGTCCGCCGCCTCGGATGCGGCAGGCGCGTTCGTCGTCTGCGTCGAGGTGGATGGCCGGGAGTCGGTGGATGCCGGTGGTCAGGGCGCGGTGGATGCGGTGCCACCCGTCGATCACCAGGGGTGTGTCGGCGTCGGGGATCGGGACGGTCAGCAGTGGGCGGGCCAGGTCGACGGTGGCGGCGTGGTCGGGGTTGATGCGGATCACGGCGCGGGCCCAGGCCAGCGGCCGGATATCAGCGCGTTGGGACTGGTGCCGGGCGGCTAGGCGGGTGGCGGTGTCGATGTCCCATGCCCAGCCGAGCAGGACGAACATCTCATCGGCCACGAGTGCCTCCGTTCAGGTAGTGGTTTGAAGAAGCGCGGGTTAGCGGATGCCGCCCGGTGCGCCCTGCTTCACCGGGGCGCACCGGGCAGCGGGGTGGTCACGCGGTGCGCAGCGCGCGGGCGGCGGCGGTGCCGATGGTGTCGGCGGCGGTGGCGGGATTGGTGAGGGTGACCAGGTGCGCGCCGTTCATGGGTCTGGTGCGGGCGGACAGGGACAGCCACAGCACGGCGCATCCGGCGCTAGTGAGCCGGTCGATGCGCTTTTGCCCTTCGGTGGGCTGGTCGTCTTTGAAAAGGCCGTCGGACACGATGACCAGCAGCCGGGCGGCACCGGGGCGGGTCAGGTCCAGGGCCGAGGTGAGGGCGTCGACGGCCTGGACGAAGTCTTCGCGGGAATCGCGGGCGGCGAACTCGGTCACGGTGGCCGGGGCGCGCCCGGGATGGGTGACCGGACGGACGCGGGAGCCGAAGATGACGGTGGCCGAGACGGCGTCGGGCAGGTGCCCGGCGGCGCGGGCCATGATCCAGGCGGCGGACGCGACTGGCTCGGCCATGGCGTTCATGGACCCGGACACGTCGCAGGCGATGCCGACGCGCAGCGGCGGGGCGGGCACGTGGCGGCGAACCGTTCGGGTGAACGGTTCGGCGGTCGGGATGGTCCCGGCGGCGCGCTGGGCGTCGGCGGCCAGCGCGCCGCGCATGGACAGCCGTCCGGGCGGGGTGGGTGAGGTG
>NZ_VCKW01000561.1 GCF_005889715.1 Actinomadura soli | reverse complement strand
GCCCCAGTCCTGATCCCCCAGCCCCTACACCTGAGAACTCCTGGATCCCCTGAGGAGGAACCTCACCATGACCGCCACGACAGTGGATAACACACCACGCAGAGGGTCGAGCATCCTCGCGCAGCTACAGCGCATCGGCCGCAGCCTCATGCTGCCGATCGCCGTCCTGCCCGCCGCGGCACTCCTGCTGCGTTTCGGACAGCCCGACATGCTCGGCAAGGACGGCCTCGAATGGAACCGGGTCGCCGAGGTCGTCGGCGAGGCCGGAGGTGCGCTGTTCGCCGCCCTGCCGCTGCTCTTCGCCGTCGGTGTGGCGATCGGTTTCGCCAAGAAGTCGGACGGCTCCACCGCCCTCGCCGCGGTGGTCGGCTACCTGGTCTTCGACCGCGTCTCGAAGGTCATGTTCTCGCACTCCGACGAGCTCAAGGGCAACGTCACCATCACGAAGGTGGTCGACGGGCAGCCCGCCCCGGCCATCGACTGGGGTGCCACGAACCCGACCCAGGTGCTCGGCGGCATCATGATGGGCGTCGTCGCGGCGCTGCTCTACCAGCGCTACTACCGGATCAAGCTGCCGACCTGGCTGGCCTTCTTCGGCGGACGCCGCTTCGTGCCGATCGTCACCGCCTTCGCGGGCCTCCTCCTCGGCGTCCTGATCGGCTTCCTCTGGCCGGTGCTCGGCAACTGGCTCACCGAGTTCGGTGAGTGGATCACCGGCGCGGGCGCGGCCGGGGCCGGCATCTACGGCATGATCAACCGGCTGCTCATCCCGTTCGGCCTGCACCACATCCCGAACTCGCTCATCTGGTTCGTGTTCGGCACCTACGAGGGCCCGGACGGCGCCGTCCACGGCGAGATCAACCGCTACCTGGCCGGCGACCCGGACGCGGGCGGCTTCCTCGCCGGGTTCTTCCCGGTCCTGATGTTCGGCCTGCCCGGCGCGGCCCTCGCCATGTGGCGCGCAGCCCCCGCGCACCGGCGTCCGGCGGTCGGCGGCATCATGCTGTCGGCGGCGCTCACCGCGTTCGTCACCGGCGTCACCGAGCCGATCGAGTTCGCGTTCATGTTCGTCGCGCCCGTCCTGTACGGGGTGCACGTCGTCCTCACCGGCATCTCGATGGCGGTGCTGGAGGCCGCCGGGGCCCAGCTCGGCTTCGGCTTCTCGGCCGGCGGCATCGACCTGCTGCTGAACGCGACGAAGGACAACACGGAGCAGCTACCGCTCATCCTGGGGTTGGGCGTCGTGTACTTCTTCGTCTACTACTTCATCTTCAAGTTCCTGATCGAGAAGTTCAACTTCGCGACCCCGGGACGTGAACCGGAAGGCGAGGAGACCGCGGCCGTCGACCCCGCCGCCGACCCGGAAATGGCCGGCAGCAAGAAGGGGGACGCGCAGGCCGCCAGCAGCGGCTGACCCCTCATAGGGGGCGCCGCGAGCCCCTCACTAGCGC
>NZ_VCKW01000056.1 GCF_005889715.1 Actinomadura soli | reverse complement strand
CCTGCTGCCGGCGCAGGACGGTCCGCGCCGGCAGCAGGATCGCGGCGGCCCCGGAACCGGCCACGCAGGCGAGGATCGCCGCGGCCGTCAGCGGCGGCGCCCACGGCAGCGGGACGCCGGTGACCGCCGCGGCGAACGCGGGCAGCGTCACCGCGGCGATGAGCGCCCCGGCCGCGACGCCCGTGCCGAGGACGATCGCCGCCTCCAGCCGGAGCATCCGCAGCACCTGGCCACGGGTCGCGCCGACCAGCCTCAGCAGCGCGAACTCGCGGCGCCGCGCCGCCGTCGCCAGCGCCAGCGTCGTGACGAGGCCGATGAGGATGAACCCCGTGATCGAGGCGACGACCACCTGGTTGACGAAGCCTTGGAGCCGGATCTCCCGCGACAGGCTCGCGCCGAACGCGTCGTGCGTGACCACCCGTGCGCCTGGGTGGGCGGCGATGACCGCCCGCAGGTCGGCGTCCTTCCCGCGGACGAGGACGTGATCGTCCAGCGGCGAGGACGCGTGCGCGGCCACCAGGTCGTGGGGGAGGAGCACGTCGCCGAAGCCGAGGCCGCGATTGTAGACGGCGACGACCCTCGCCTTGATCGCCGTCCCGTCGCCGAGCGACAGCGACGCCGTGGAACCGACGTCATGTCCGCCCGCGACGTCGCGGCTGAGCGCGACGGCGTCGCCCCGCAGGTCGCGGAGGCGGCCGGACGTCACCTTCGGGTCCATGGTCGCGGTGGCGTCCGCGCCGACGCCGCGGGCGCTGAGCGACTGGAGGCTCTGCTCGCCGAGCGCCGTGACCGGCATGATCACGGTGGTCCGCTTGACCGGGGTCGCGGCCGTCACCCCCGGCGCGCGGCGCGCCGCCTCGGCGACGCCCCGCGGGAGACCGGGCCCGGCCGGCACGATGATCCGGTCGGCGCGGTTCCCGGCCTCCGCCTGCCCGCGCGTAGCGTGCGCGACCGTGGAATGCGCGAACAGCTGGACGCTCGCGAACGCCACGGCCAGCGCCACCGGCGTGATCAGCGACCCCGCGCGCAGGGCGGCGGCTCCGGCGGAGTGCTGCGCCATCCGCCCGGACACCGGCGCGACCGTCCGGGCCGCGCGGCCGAGCACCCGGTTGCCGGCCCGCGCCACCAGCGGCCCGAGCAGCGCCGTCGCGACGATCAGCGCCATGACCAGGCCGCCCACGGACGCGGCGGCGTCCGGCCCGGTCGCCGTGGTCGAGAACCCGAGCGCGTTCAGGCCGAGCACGAGGAACGCCACGCCGGCGATGACGCGCCAGCGGGACAGCCGGGCGGGCTCGGCGGCCGCCTCCCCGAGCGCCTGCACCGGACGGATCCGTGACACCCGCAGCGAAGCGAGGAACGCGGTGGCGACGGCGGCGAGCAGCATCACGGCGAACGCGGCCAGCACCGGGAGCGGGCCGAGCGACAGGCCGAACCCGTCCGGCAGGACGCCCTCGCGCACCATCGCCCCGTGCATCGCCGCGCCGAGCCCCAGGGACAGGACGCCCCCGGCGAGCGCGGCCGGCGCCCCGATCCTCGCCGTCTCGCGGACGAGACGCCCCCTGACCTGCCCGGGCGTCGCGCCCACCGTCCGGAGCAGCGCGAACTCCCGCATCCGCTCCCGCACCGACAGGACGATCAAGCCGCCGACCACCACCAGCGCCGTCATGATCGCGACACCGCCGAGCGAGACGGAGATCTCCACCATGTCGGGCCGCGCGGCGGCGACGGCCGGGTTCTCGGCGTCGCCGCGTGCCGCGCCGGTCGCCACGGTCAGGCCGCCGGGCGCCGCCTCGCGCAGCGCCCTCTCGTCGAGGTCGCCCCCGATCAGCACCAGCGCGTCGGCCTGACCGGGATGCCCATAGAGGGCGGTCGCCGTCGGCGTAGTGAAGAACGCGGCGCCCGGTCCCTTCCCGACGACGCCCACGACCTGGTACGAGTGGGACGTCCCGTTCGTCTGCAACCGGACCGATTCGCCCGGCCGGGCTCCGGTGGCGCGGCTCAGCACGACCTCGTCCGGCGCCTGCGGGGCGCGGCCCGCGCTCAGCCCGTACGGGCGCAGCCCGGCCGACTCCCAGCCGTGGCCCGTCACCGCCCGCCCCGAGGAGAGGACGACCGGGAACGAGACGTCAGCGACGACGTCCCGCACGCCGGGCACGGCCCGCAGCTTCGCCGCGGCGGCGACCGGGATCCTGGCGCGTTCGGCTAGCCGCCGGCTCTCCGCCTCGGGCTCGGACCCGAGCCGCTTCATCCGCCGCTCGACGCTCTGCGGCCCCGTCACGACCGCCGCGGCGCCGCCGAACCGCTCGACCGGCGCGTGCGCCCGCAGCGCCGACTCCAGCAGCACCCCGCATGCGCCGACCAGCGTGGCCGCGAACAGCAGCGCCGCGAAGATCCCGGTGAACAGGCCCCTGTTCGGGCCGGTGTTGCGGCTCACAGTGTCTCCCAGCGGTCCATGACGGCGGCGGCGCTCGGGGCGGTCAGCTCGTCGACGATGCGGCCGCGGCTCAGGAACACGACGGAGTCGGCCCACGCGGCGGCCACCGGGTCGTGGGTGACGAGCACGATCGTCTGCCCGGTCAGATCGGCCGCCTCGCGGAGCATGCGCAGCATGTCGCGGGCCGTGCGCGGGTCGAGCGCGCCTGTCGGCTCGTCCGCGAAGACGACCTCCGGACGGGTGATCAGGGCGCGGGCGAGGGCCGCGCGCTGCTGCTGCCCGCCCGACAGCTCCGACGGACGGTGCCGCAGCCGGTCGGCCAGCCCCACGCGCCGGACGACCTCGTCCAGCCATGCGGGCTCGGCCTCCGCGCCGCCGAGCCTCAGCGGAAGCGTGATGTTCTGCTCGACGTCCATGGACGGGATCAGGTTGAACGCCTGGAACACGAACCCGATCCGCTCGCGGCGCAGCTTCGTCCGCTTCGTCTCGCTCAGCCGGCCGATGTCCACGCCGCCCAACCGCACGACGCCGCCGCTCGGACGGTCCAGCCCCGACGCGCAGTGCAGGAACGTGCTCTTGCCCGATCCGGACGGCCCCATGACCGCCGTGAAGGTGCCGCGCCGGAACGTCCGGCTGACGCCGTTCAGCGCCCGCACCGGACCGTAGGTCTTGGTGACCGACTCCAGGGCCACCGCCACCTGCGAGCCGGCCGCTCCGGCGGTGGTGGTCCCGGCCGTCATCGTCGTCATGGTTCCCTCCGTCGGATGGCGCCTCTCACCTGGTCGAACCTAGGTTTCGGAGGGGGCCGGGCACATGGGCGCGGACTCCCGAATCGGTGGTGTAGCGGGCTACACCACCGGTCCGGGTGCACGCCCGGATGCGCGGGGCGGCGGCGTCCCCTACGGTGAGCGGCGAGGTGACATGACCAGCGCAGTGAAGAGGGCTTTCGGGCGCAGCGCGCACGCGACCGGGCACCTGGCCGGCGGGCTGCGCACCGCCGTGCCCGCGCTGCTCGGGCTCGCCCCGCTGGCGGCGTTCCTGGTGCTGATCGTCCTCGTGCTGCCGTGGCTGCCGGCGGCCGTGAAGCCGCTGCGGGCGCTCGCGAACGCCGAACGGCGCCGGGCCGGCCGGATCCTCGGCCGCGAGATCCCCGAACCGTACGGGCCGATGCGCGGGGAGGGAGCGGGCGAGGCGCGCCGCCTCGTCCGGTCGCCGGACACCTGGCGGGACGTCGCCTGGATGGTCGTCCACGGTCTCACCGGCCTGCAGGCCGCCGTGCTCGCGGTGGCGATCTGGCCGGCGATCCCGTACACGCTGTCGCTGCCGCTGTGGTGGTGGGCCGCGCCCGACGGGTCCACGTCGGCGTTCATCACACTGGACAGCTGGCCGAAGGCGCTGACGATGCCGTTCCTCCAGGGCGCGTTCGACCTCGCCCTCCTGCTGTGGCTGGTGCCGCGCCTCGCCCGCTGGCAGGCCCGCCTCGCCGAAGCGCTGCTCGGCCCCACGCGCCGCACCAGCCTCGCCGAACGGGTCGAGGAGCTCACCGAGACCCGCGCCGAGGCCCTGGAGGCGCACGGCGCCGAGCTGCGCCGCATCGAGCGCGACCTGCACGACGGGACGCAGGCCCAGCTCGTCGCCGCCGCGCTCCGCCTCGGCCTCGCCGACCGCCGCTTCGACGTCGACCCCGGCGCGGCCCGCGCGCTGTTCCTGGAGGCCAGGGACGGCGTCGAGGAGGCCCTCACCCACCTGCGGACGGTGATCCGCGGCATCTACCCGCCGATCCTGTCCGACCGGGGCCTCGCCGGGGCGCTCCGCGCGCTCGCCGCCACCGCGCAGATCCCCATCGAGCTGGACACCGGCGCCGACCTGGACGCGGAGGGCCGCGCACCCGCCGCCGTCGAGGCCGCGGCCTACTTCGTCGTCGCCGAGGCCCTCACCAACATCGCCAGGCACAGCGGCGCCCGCCACGGGTGGGTCGCGGTCCGCCGCGAACCCGCCCGGCTGACGATCACCGTGCGGGATGATGGCAAGGGCGGCGCCGACCCCGGCCGCGGCAGCGGCCTCGACGGCATCCGCCGCCGGGTCGCGGCGCTCGACGGCGCCACCCGCATCGACAGCCCCGACGGGGGAGGGACGACGCTCGAAGTGGACCTGCCGTGCGGATCGTGATCGCCGAGGACAACGTGCTGCTCCGCGAGGGCCTCGTCCTGCTGCTCACCTCGGACGGCCACGAGGTCGTCGCCGTCGCCGACAGCGGGCCCGGCGTGCTGCCCGCGCTGCTGGAGCACCGTCCGGACGCCGCCGTCCTCGACGTCCGGCTGCCGCCCGGGTTCCGGGACGAGGGCCTGCGCGCCGCCGTCGAGGCCCGCAGGAAGCTGCCCGGGCTGCCCGTCCTCGTGCTGTCCCAGTACGTCGAGGAGACCTACGCCGCCGAGCTGCTCGCGGGCGGCGCGGAAGGCGTCGGCTACCTGCTCAAGGACCGGGTGAGCCGCGTCGGCGAGTTCCTCGACGCGCTGGCCCGCGTCGCCGCCGGGGGCACCGCCCTCGACCCCGAGGTCGTGTCCCAGCTGATGACGTCCCGGCGCGACCCGCTGCAGGCGCTCACGCCCCGCGAGCGCGAGGTCCTCGGCCTGATGGCGCAGGGCCTCGACAACGCCACCATCGCCACCACCCTGGTCATCACCGAGCGGTCGGTCAGCAAGCACATCGGCGCGGTGTTCGCCAAGCTCGGCCTGCCGCCCAGCGACAGCGGTCACCGGCGCGTCCTGGCCGTCCTCGCCTACCTGAACTCGTGACCCCTGAACTCGCGAGCGGCGCGCCGCGGGTCCGGCGGGCGGTGCGGGCCCTGCTGCTGGACGGAGACGCGCTGGTCCTGCTGCGCCGCACGCGTCCGGGCCGTCCGGTGTACTGGACGACCCCCGGCGGCAAGATCGAGCCCACGGACGCGACTCCCGAGGCGGCTCTGCGGCGCGAACTGGACGAGGAACTCGGCGCCACCGCCGGGCCCGTCCGCCAGGTCTTCGCGTGCGGCGAGCAGAGCCCCGGCCTGCACCGCCTCAACACCTTCTACGTGTGCCGCCTGGCGACGATGGACCTGTCCCGCAGGCACGGCCCCGAGTTCGACGACCCCGCCAACGGCCGCTACGACGTCGACCTCGTCCCCTGCACGCCCGGCGGGCTGGCGTCCATCACCCTCATCCCCGAGATGCTCGCCGCCTACCTGCACGACCACGCCGCAGACCTTTCCGGGCTCGTCCCCTAGCCGAGCCCGTCAGGGGCGGCGCGCCAGGCCGTCCAGGATGTAGTCCAGGCCCTGCGCGAAGGCGGCGTCCCAGTCGTCGCCCCGCAGGTGGCCGTGCGCGGCGAGCGCCGGATACCGGTCGCGGTTGCGGGCGAGATGCTCCGCCGTCTTCCGCGTCGCGGGTTCTTCGTCGCCTTGGCCGCCGATCTGCATGAGCGCCGAGCCGATGACGTAGTTGGCGACCGCGTACGCCGCGGCGGCGAGTTCCCGTCCGGTGACGCCGGTGGTGGCCAGCGCGGTGTACAGGAAGTCGGTGCGGGCGAGGACGTTGGGGCCGAGGAGCGGGCGCCCGCCGAGGATCGACGCCGACCAGGGATGGCCGAGCATCGCGCGCCGCCAGCCGGACATGAGCGCGACCACGTCGGCGCGCCAGTCCGGTCCCGCGCCGGGGATCGGGACGTCGCCGAAGACGGCGTCGAGCGCCAGCTCCAGCACGTCGTCCTTCGTCTCGACGTGCCAGTACAGGGTCGTGGACCCGGTGTCCAGGCGCTCGGCGAGCCGCCGCATCGTCAGCCGCCCGGCGCCCTCCTCGTCCAGCAGCGCGACGGCCTCCGCGACGATCCGCTCGCGGGTCAGGGGCGGCGCCTCCCGGCGGGGACGGTCCTTCCGCAGCCACACGCTCTCGCTCATGCGCGCCAGGCTAGTACATTGGACGAGAACCAGATCAACGGTCGAGTACCTCGAACACTGTACGAGCTAGGGAGCGCCGTGGGGCATATCGAGGTGAGCCGCCTGACCTACGCGCCGCCCGACGGCCGGCTCCTGCTGGACGACGTCTCGTTCCGCATCGGAGCCGGAGCCAAGGCGGCGCTCGTCGGCCCGAACGGCGCAGGGAAGACCACGCTGCTGCGGCTGATCGCGGGCGACGTCCAGCCATCGGACGGCGTCGTGACGAGTTCCGGCGGCCTCGGCGTCATGCGCCAGTTCATCGGCAATATCCGCGACGGCCGCACCGTCCACGACCTGCTGTTGTCGGTGGCGCCCGACCGCGTGCGCATCGCAGCACGAGAACTGGCCAGGGCAGAGTCCGCGTTGGGCGAGAGCGAGCAGAGTCAACTCGCCTACGCCCAGGCCATCACCACCTACACGGACGCAGGCGGATACGACATCGAGGTCGTCTGGGACACCTGCACGACGGCCGCGCTGGGGCTGCGCTTCGACGAGGCGAAGGCCCGGCTCGTGACGACGCTGTCGGGCGGCGAGCAGAAACGCCTCGTCCTGGAGGCCCTCCTGCGCGGCCCGGACGAGGTCCTTCTCCTGGACGAGCCCGACAATTACCTGGACGTGCCCGGCAAGGAATGGCTGGCCGAGAAACTCCGCGGCGTGAACAAGACCGTCCTGCTCGTCTCGCACGACCGGCAATTGCTCGCCGACGCGGCCGACCGGATCGTCACGGTGGAATCACGCGACGTCTGGGTGCACGGAGGCGGATTCGCGGGCTACGCCCAGGCCCGCCGCGACCGCACCGAACGCCTTCACGAACTGCGCCGCCGATGGGACGACGAACATGCGCGCCTCAAACGGCTCGTCCACACGCTCCGCCAGCGCGCCACCAACAACGACGCGGTCGCCTCGTCCTATCAGGCCGCTCGCACCCGGTTGCAGCGCTTCGAGGAAGCGGGGCCTCCGCAGAGCGCCCCCAAGGAACAGAACGTGCGGATGCGCCTGCGGGGCGGCCGTACCGGAAAACGCGCGCTCATCTGCGAGTCGCTCGAACTGACCGGGCTGACGCGTCCTTTCGACGTCGAGGTCTGGTACGGCGAGCGCGTCGCCGTTCTCGGCTCGAACGGCTCGGGCAAGTCGACATTCCTGCGCCTGCTCGCCGGGGACGACATTCCGCATGACGGCGTTCACCGGCTGGGGGCCAGGGTCGTGCCGGGCCATTTCGTCCAAACGCATGCGCGTCCCGATTTGCAAGGCCGCACGCCCGCGCAGATCCTCATGGCGGAGAACGCGCTGACCCGCAACGACGCGATGGCGGCGCTCGCCCGCTACGAACTGGCTCCCGCGGGCTCCCGCCCGTTCGAGACCCTCTCCGGGGGCCAGCAGGCCAGGCTGCAGATCCTCCTGCTGGAACTGTCGGGCGCGACCCTGCTGCTGCTGGACGAGCCGACCGACAACCTCGACCTGGCCAGTGCCGAGGCATTGCAGGAGGGGCTGGCGTCCTACTCGGGCACCGTTCTGGCGGTGACCCACGACCGCTGGTTCGCCGCCGACTTCGACCGCTACCTCGTCTTCGGGACCGACGGCGAAGTCCACGAGTCCGACACCCCGATCTGGAGCGCCGACATGGCCGGATTGTGATACCGGGCACAAGGATCGGTATTTGATCGTCCCGCCTCCCGGGGAGAGGCTGGGCCTGACCGCGAGGGGGACGATGTGGGCGACTGGCCGGGCAGCGAGTTGAGCGACGAGGAACTCGACGTCGCGTACAACGTGCGGCGGAAGGCCGGAACGGAGCTGATGGAGCGGCATCTGGCCCGCTACCGGGCCGAGTCGGAGCGGGCCGTCGCGGGCCTTCCCGGGCATCTCGGCGTCGGCTACGACGAGGCGAGCGGCGAGCGGCTGGACGTCTGGGGCGTGGACGGCGACGGCCTCAGACCGGTGTTCATCTTCTTCCACGGCGGATACTGGTTCGCGCTCTCGCGGGAGGAGTCGTCCTTCATGGCGCGGATGCTCTGCGAGCAGGGCATCGCGACCGTCGTCCCCGACTACACGCTCGCTCCGAAGGCGACGCTGGAGGAGATCGTCCGGCAGGCGCGGGCGGCGGTCGCGTGGGTGTACCGGCACGGGCGCGAGCACGGGCTCGACCCGGACCGGATCGTGGTCGGCGGGAGTTCGGCGGGCGGGCACCTGGCCGGGATGACGATGGCGGGCCGCTGGCAGGAGCGATTCGGGCTCCCCGGCGACGTCGTCAAGGCGGCGATGCCGGTCAGCGGCCTGTTCGACATCCGCCCGATCACCCGCATCTACGTGAACGAGTACCTGCGGCTGGACGAGGAGCGTGCGGCGGCGCTGAGCCCCGCCCTGCTGCCCGCCGACCGGCGGTGTCCCGCCGTGTTCGCCGTGGCGGAGAACGACGGGGACGGCTTCCTGGCGCAGTCGCGACGGTTCCAGCCGCACTGGGACGCGGGCGACCTGATCGTCGTCCCGGACCGGGACCATTTCGACGTCGTCCTCGACCTCGGCGACGCGGAGTCCCTCCTCGGCAGGACGCTGGTCGATCTCGTCCGGGCCGTGTGATCAGCTCACCGCGCCGGTGATCTCGGCGGCCTCCTGCCGGAGGTGGTCGAGCATCAGCCGCGCGGACGGCGTCGGGGCGCGGTGCGCCGGGAGCGTGACCCCCACCTGGCGGCGGACGGTCTCCAGCGGCACGGGCAGCGGCGCGATGTCGGCGTCGGTCCGGGCCACCAGCTCGGGCAGCGCGGCGATCATGTCGGTGTCGCGGACGAGGGTCCGGACGGTCAGCACCGAGGTGCACTCGACCAGGTTCCCCGGCGGGACGAGCCCCTCCGCGCGGAAGACCTGCTCCAGCTCGGTGCGCAGGGCCGTCTGCTCCAGCGGCAGCACCCACGGATAGTCGAGCAGATCCTCCAGGCGGAGGTCCGCGCGGGCGCGGGCCGGGTGGTCGCGGCGGGCGACGAGGCGGACCGGCTCGCCGTAGAGGGTGATCTGCCGGAGGCCGCGCAGGTCGCCGATCGGGTTGAGGCGGCCGAGGATCAGGTCGATCTCGCCGTCGAGCAGGCGCGGGACCTGGGCGTCGAACGTGGCCTCCTGGACGATCACCGTGATGCCGGGCCGGTCCCGTTTCAGGGCGGCGATCGCGCGGGGCAGCAGCACGTTGGAGCCCGCGAGGAGCGTTCCGATGGTGACGGTGCCGACCTCGCCGTCCGCGAGGCCGGTGATGCGCTCGCCCGCGCGGCGCAGCTCGGCGAGGACGGTGCGGGCGTGCTCGATGAAGGCGTCCCCGAACAGGGTCGGCGTCACGCCGCGCGGGCCGCGGGTGAACAGCTCCACGCCGAGGATGCCCTCCACCTCGCGGAGGCTGCGCGTCACGGCGGGCTGGGCGAGGTGGAGGTGCTCGGCGGCGCGCAGGACGCTGCCCTGGTCGGCGATGGCGACCACGAGGATCAGGTGGCGGAGTTTCAGCCGCCCGTTCAGCAGGTCGATCGCGCGCATGCCGCCTTACTATCACATGTTCGTCATATCTCCATGGTCGATTGGTATTTGCCAGGCATAGCTTCGGGGGCGGAGGATCGAGGCGCAGGAATGGCCGCGGGAGGAGAGCGATGAAGGCTGAGCACTACGTCGGGGGCGGGTTCCGTTCGGACGGACCGTCCTTCCCGCTCATCGCGCCCGTGGACGGCTCCGAGCTGGGCACCGTCCCCGAGGCCACGCGCGACGTCGTGGACGACGCCGTCACCGCGGCCCGCACGGCGCTCCGCGGCCCCTGGGGGACGACGGGCGCCGAGGAGCGCGCCGCCGCGCTGAGGGCCGTCGCCGACGGCATCGAGGCGCGGTTCGACGAGTTCGTGGACGCGGAGGTCGCCGACACCGGCAGGTCCCGCGAGTTCGCCAGGACCGTCGACGTCCCGCGCGCGGTCGGCAACTTCCGCGCCTACGCCGAGCTGCTGTACGGACGACCCGAGCGGGCCTACACGACGCGGGTCCCGGGCTGGAGCACGGGAGCGGGGCAGGCGCTCAACTACACGGTGCGCCGCCCGCTGGGCGTGGTGGCGATCATCTCCCCGTGGAACCTCCCGCTGCTGCTGTCGACGTGGAAGATCGCCCCCGCGCTGGCCTGCGGCAACACGGTCGTGCTGAAGCCGTCGGAGGAGACGCCGTCCACCGCGACGCTGCTCGCCCGCGTGATCGACGACGCCGGGCTCCCCGACGGCGTGTTCAACCTGGTCCACGGGCACGGCCCGGCCGCGGCGGGGGAGTTCCTCACCGCGCATCCGGGCGTCGACGCGATCGCGTTCACGGGCGAGTCCGCCACCGGCGCCGCGATCATGCGCAACGCCGCCGACCACGTCACGCCGGTCTCGTTCGAGCTCGGCGGCAAGAACCCGGCGCTCGTGTTCGCCGACGCCGACCTCGACGCCGCCGTGGACGGGACCGTCCGCTCCTCGTTCACCCACTCCGGCCAGATCTGCCTGTGCACCGAGCGCGTCTACGTCGAGCGGCCGGTCTTCGACGAGTTCGTCGTGCGGCTGGGCGAGCGGGCCGCGGCCCTGGACGGCTACGGCCCGATGATCTCCGCCGACCACCGCGACAAGGTCCTCGCCTACTACCGGCTCGCCCGCGAGGAGGGCGCCACGGTCGTCGCGGGCGGCGGGGCCCCGGCCTTCGGGGACGAGCGGGACGGCGGCTTCCACGTCGAGCCGACCGTCCTGACCGGGCTGCCCGAGACGGCCCGCGCCGTCCGCGAGGAGATCTTCGGCCCGGTCTGCCACGTCGCGCCGTTCGACACCGAGGACGAGGCGCTCGCGCTCGCCAACGACAGCCCCTACGGGCTCGCGTCCACGCTGTGGACGCGCGACCTGTCCAGGGCGCACCGGGTCGCGCCGCGCGTCGAGACCGGGATCGTCTGGGTGAACTGCTGGAACCTCCGCGACCTGCGCACGCCGTTCGGCGGTGTCAAGGCGTCCGGGATCGGGCGGGAGGGGGGAGAGTACTCCCTGGACTTCTTCTCCGAGCCCGTGAACGTGTGCATCCAGATCTGAAGGCGAACCAGTGACAACGAACATCGACGCCGCGGCCGAGCGGCTTCTCGGGGCGTACGCGTCCGGCGTGCCGTGCGAGCCCGTCCGCGACCTGATCACCACGGCGGACGACGCCTACGCCGTCCAGGACCGGCTGACCGGGCGCTGGCTCGGCGAGGGCCGCCGGCTCGCCGGACGCAAGATCGGCCTGACGTCGCGGGCCGTCCAGGAGCAGCTCGGCGTGGACACCCCCGACTTCGGGATGCTGTTCGCCGACATGGCCGTCCCGGACGGGGCGGAGATCCCCGCGGGCGCGGTGCTGCAGGCGCGGGCGGAGGCGGAGGTCGCGCTCGTGCTCGAGCACGACCTCGTCCACGAGCGGCACACCGTCGCGGACGTGATCCGCGCGACGGCGTTCGCGCTGCCCGCCATCGAGGTCGTCGGGAGCCGCGTCCGCGACTGGGACATCACGCTCGCCGACACGGTCGCGGACAACGCCTCGTCGGGCCTGTACGTGCTGGGCGGCCGTCCCGTCCCGCTCAAGGACGTCGATCTGCGCCTGTGCGGGATGGTGGTGGAGCGCCGCGGCGAGCAGGTCTCGACCGGCACCGGCGCGGCCTGCCTCGGGCATCCGCTGAACGCGGCGCTGTGGCTCGCCGACACGCTCGTCCGCGTCGGGCGCCCGCTGCGCGCGGGCGACACGGTGCTGACCGGCGCGCTCGGCCCGGTCGTCCCCGCCGCCCCCGGCGACGTGTTCGAGGCCCGCATCGACGGCCTCGGCGACGTCCGCGCCGCGTTCGGAAAGGAGGCCCGATGACCGCAGCGAAGCGAGGATCTTCGGGCCGACTCCTCGGGGGTCCGGGGGCCGCCCCCCAGAAAGGCAGGGGCTGATGGTGGACGTGGACATGCTCGCGGAGCGGCTGGACAAGGCCGCCCGGGACGCCCTCCCCGTGGCGAAGCTCACCGAGCGGACGCCGTTCGACGTGGCGACCGCCTACGCCGTGCAGCGCGCCGGGATCGAGCGGCGCCGCCGGCGGGGCGAGCTGCTCGCCGGGGTGAAGATGGGCTTCACCAGCCGCGCGAAGATGGCGCAGATGGGCGTGGACGACGTCATCTGGGGCCTGCTCACCGACGCGATGCTCACCGAGTCGGCCGTGGACGTGTCGGAGCTGATCCATCCGCGGGTCGAACCGGAGATCGCCTATCTGATCGGCCGGGAGGTCCGCTCGGCCGCGGCGGTCGAGTCGGCCGTGACCGGCGTCGCGGTCGGGTTCGAGGTGCTCGACTCCCGCTACCGGGACTTCAAGTTCACCCTCCCGGACGTCATCGCCGACAACGCCTCCGCCGCCCGGTTCGGCTTCGGGGCCTGGCATGCGCCGCACGACGTGTCCAACATCGGCCTGCTCATGGAGATCGACGGGCGTCCGGTGCAGACGGGCTCGTCCGCGGCGATCCTCGGCGACCCGGCCCGGTCGCTGCGGGCCGCGGCCCGGCTCGCGCTCGGCGCCGGGCTGAAGCTCGAACCCGGGTGGATCGTCCTCGCGGGCGCGGCGACGGCGGCCGTCCCGCTGCCGAAGGGAGCGCACGTGCGGGTCACCGGCGCGGGCCTCGGCAGCGTGGAGGTGACCACATGAGCCCGGGCGACGACGCCATCCTCGTCGAAGGCAGGGCCGCGCCGCGCGGACGGTTCCCGCACCTGAAGCGGGCCGGTGACCTGGTGTTCGTGTCCGGGACGAGCTCGCGCCGCCCGGACGGGACGTTCGCCGGGGCGGGCGCCGACCCGATGGGCGTCACCGACCTCGACATCCGGGCGCAGACCCGCGCCGTCATCGAGAACGTCCGCGACCTGCTCAGGGCCGCGGGCGGCGACCTGGCCGACCTCGTGAGCGTCACCACGTACCTGGTGAGCATGAACGACTTCGGCGGGTACAACGAGGTCTACGGCGAGTACTTCGACGAGACCGGTCCCGCCCGCACCACCGTCGCGGTGCACCAGCTCCCGCACCCCCACCTGCTCATCGAGATCTCGTGCGTCGCGCACATCCCCACTGACCGCACTCCCGCCAAGGAGGCCGGAGCATGACCCTGCCGCAGCTGTCCTTCGGACACCCCTTCAACTTCGAGTCCTGGATCGACGAGCACCGCGACCTGCTGAAGCCGCCGGTCGGCAACGTCCAGGTGTTCGACGACGCGGGCCTGATCGTCATGGTGGTGGGCGGCCCGAACCAGCGGACCGACTTCCACGACGACCCGAAAGAGGAGTTCTTCTACCAGCTCAAGGGCAACATGGTGCTGCGCGTCATGAAGGAGGAGGGCCGCCCGCCGACCGATCTGCAGATCAACGAGGGCGACATCTTCCTGCTGCCGCCGCATGTCCGGCACTCGCCGCAGCGGCCCGAGGCGGGGTCGATCGGCCTCGTCGTGGAGGTCCCGCGGCCGGAGGGCCAGCGGGAGGCGTTCGAGTGGTACTGCACCGAGTGCCACCACCTGGTGCACCGCGCCGAGCTGCAGGTCCGCTCGATCGTGGACGACCTGCCGCCCGTGTTCCAGCGCTTCTACGACGGCGACCGCAAGTGCCCGAACTGCGGTGCCGTCCACCCGGGCAAGCTGTGGCCGCAGACCATGATCCCGGCCACCGCGCCGCGGGTGTGACGAGGTTTCCCGTGACGGTCATCGACGTCCACACGCACGTCTTCCCCCAGATCACCTGCCGGGAGGGCGCCCTCCTCTCCGATGACGGGCAGCCGTGGCTGCGCGTCGACGGCGGCGGCGCCGGAATGATGATGAGCGGCGACGACGAGTACCGCCCGGTCGGGGAGGCGCTGTGGGACCCGGCGCGCCGCCTCGCCGACATGGACGCCGCGGGCGTGGACGTCCAGGCCGTCTCGTCCACCCCGCTGATGTTCGGCTACGCCGCCGAGCCGGGCCGCGCCGCCGACTGGTGCGACCTTGTGAACGAGCGCATCCTCGCGTTCTGCGCGGACGCGCCCGGTCGGCTGCTCCCGCTGTGCCAGGTCCCGCTGCAGGACCCGGCGCTCGCCTGCGACGTCGCGACGCGCGCGAAGGTGGCCGGGCACCGCGGCGTCCACATCGGCAACCACGTCGGCGACCGCAACCTCGACGACGAGGGCATCACCGCGTTCCTCGCGCACTGCGCCCGGCTCGGGCTGCCGGTGCTGGCGCACCCGTGGGACATGTTCGGCGCGGACCGGATGCGCGGCCACATGCTGCCGTGGCTGTGCGGGATGCCCGCGGAGACGCAGCTCAGCATCCTCGGGCTGATGCTGTCCGGGGCGTTCGAGCGGATCCCGCCGTCGCTGCGGCTGTGCTTCTGCCACGGCGGCGGCAGCTTCGCGTTCCTGCTCGGACGGGCCGACAACGCCTGGCACCGGCGCGACATCGTCCGCGCGGCCTCACCGCGCCCCCCATCGGAGTACGTCGACCGCTTCCACGTCGACTCAGCGGTCTTCGACCCGCGCGCGCTCCGCCTCCTCGTGGACGTGATGGGCCCGGAACGCGTGATGCTCGGCACCGACTACCCGTTCCCGCTGGGCGAGATGGAGCCCGGCGCGACGATCCGCGACTGCCCCGGGCTGGACGACACGGAATGCGCCCTCCTGCTCGGCGGCAACGCGGAGGCGTTCTTCGCCGCCGCCGTCGAAGAAGAGGAACTGGTGACCGAGGGAAGCGCCCCGTGAACGCGGAAGAGCAGGCGCGGCGGCTCGACGCGAGCGATCCGCTGCCGACGCTGCGCGACGAGTTCCTCGTCCCGCCCGCCCCCGGGGGGACCTACGACGAGGCGGCGTATTTTGCCGGGAACTCCCTCGGGCTCCAGCCGAGGACCGTCGCGGAACGGCTCACCGAGGAACTGGACGACTGGGCGCGGCTCGCCGTCGAGGCCCACACCCAGGGCCGCCGCCCCTGGGTCGACTACCACGAGCTGCTCCGCGAGCCCGCGGCCCGCCTGGTCGGCGCGCTGCCGCACGAGGTCGTCGCGATGAACTCGCTGACGGTCAACCTGCACCTGCTGATGGCGAGCTTCTACCGGCCCGCCGGGACCCGCACGCGCATCGTCATCGAGGACTCGGCGTTCCCGTCCGACTCGTACGCGGTCGCCAGCCAGGCCGTCCACCACGGGCTCGACCCGTCCACGACGGTCGTGCGCCTCGAACCACGCCCCGACGAGGAGAACCTGCGCACCGAGGACGTCCTCGGTTTCCTCGAACGCGAGGGCCGCACGGTCGCGCTCGTGCTGCTCGGCGGCGTCAACTACCTGACCGGCCAGCTCATGGACATGCCCGCGATCACCAAGGCGGGCCGCGCCGCCGGGGCCGTCGTCGGCTGGGACCTCGCGCACGCGGCCGGGAACGTCCCGCTGCGCCTGCATGACTGGGACGTCGACTTCGCGGCGTGGTGCACCTACAAGTACCTCAACGGCGGGCCGGGCGCGGTCGCGGGCTGCTTCGTCCACGAGCGGCACGTCCGGGACGCGTCCGTGCCGAAGCTGTCGGGCTGGTGGGGCACCGACCCGTCCGTCCGGTTCCGGATGGACCCCGACATCGCGCCGCCCGCGTCCGCCGACGCCTGGCAGCTGTCCAACCCGCCGATCCTGGCGCTGGCGCCCGTCCTCGCCTCCCTGGAGATCTTCGACCGTGTCGGCATGGACGCCCTGCGCGCCAAGAGCGAACGCCTGACCGCCCACCTGGCGTCCAGGCTCGCCCCCCTGAACGGCCTGGAGATCATCACCCCACCCGACCCGGCGTCCCGCGGCGCCCAGCTCTCCCTGCGCGTGGACGACGCGGGCGCCCTCGTCCGGCGCCTCGCGGACGCGCACGGCGTGATCGCCGACGCCCGCGAACCCGACGTCGTCCGCCTGGCCCCCGTCCCGCTGTACTGCACCTTCCACGACTGCCACCGCGCCGCCGACGCCTTCGTCAGGCTCCTGAACTGAGTGCGGGCTCGGGAGCGGTCCGCGGCTTCCTGGACCAGCCCGGCGCGACGGCGTGTTCCGCTAGCCCTCCGCCTGCGGGGCCTCGTCCGCCCTGGGCAGCCGCTCGCCGGTGCGGAGCCGGTCGAGGCCGAGCCAGATGAACTCCACGGCCATCTGCTCGGCGCGTTCGCGCGGGGTGTCGGGGTGCTCCAGCCACCACGAGACCATCGACAGCATCGACCCGTACATGAGCGGGACGAGCAGCCGCGCCCGCCGCTCGTTCACCTCCAGCGCGGCCCGCGACAGCCTCGGGTCGGCGCGGCGGCGGCGCAGCAGCAGGTCGGCGAACGCGGTGCCGAGCCGGTCGCGCAGCTCGCGCAGCTCAAGACCGACCTCGGGCTTGTCGAGATGCCGTACGACGAGCGCCCATGCGTCCGGCTCCTCGGTGGCGTAGTCGAACAGCACCCGGATCATGGCGCGGATGCCGCCCGCGGAGCCGTGCGCGGCGAGCACCGCCGCGTTGAGCCGGCCGGTCAGCTCGGCGACGATCGTTTCGGTGACCTCGGCGAACAGCTCCTCCTTGGACGCGAAGTGCTGGTAGAGCAGCGCCTTGGACACCTGCGCCGCCGCCGCGACGTGCTCCATCTGCGTCAGGTGGTAGCCGCGCCTGCCGAACTCCGCCAGCGCGACCTGGAGCAGCTGCTCGCGCCGCCGGGCGTGCGGCATCCGCCGCCGCGCGCCCGGCCCCGCCCCTTCCGCGGCGTCGGTCATGCGCCGGTGTACTTGCCCAGTTCGGCGCGGGCGACGGACCGGACGTGGACCTCGTCCGGGCCGTCCGCCAGCCGGAGCGCGCGCAGGCCCGCCCACATGGCCGCGAGCGGCGTGTCGGCGCTGACGCCGGCGCCGCCGTGCACCTGGATCGCCTTGTCGACGACGTCCAGCGCCACCCGCGGCGCGATCACCTTGATCGCCGCGACCTCGGACCTGGCGGCCTGGACGCCGTGCTCGTCGATCAGCCACGCGGTCTTGAGGGTGAGCAGCCGGGCCTGCTCGATCGCCATCCGGGACTCGGCGATCTGCGCCTGCACGACGCCCTGCTTGGCGAGCGGCCCGCCGAACGCCTCGCGGGACACGGCGCGCTCGCACATCAGCTCCAGCGCCCGCTCCGCCACGCCGATCGCGCGCATGCAGTGGTGGATGCGGCCCGGGCCGAGGCGGGCCTGGGCGATGGCGAAGCCGCCGCCCTCCTCGCCGACGAGGTTCTCCACCGGGACGCGGACGTCGGTGAACGTGATCTCGCAGTGGCCGTGCTGGTCCTGGTAGCCGAACACGGGCAGCGGCCGGACGATCTCCACACCGGGCGTGTCCATCGGCACGAGCACCATCGACTGCTGCCGGTACGGGTGCCCCTCCGGGTCGGTCTTGCCCATCACGATCATGATCTTGCAGCGCGGGTCGGCGGTGCCGGTGATCCACCATTTCCGGCCGTTGATCGCGTAGTGGCCGCCGTCGCGCTCGATGCTGGTGGAGATGTTGGTGGCGTCGGAGCTGGCGACGTCCGGCTCGGTCATCGCGAACGCGCTGCGGATCTCGCCGTCCAGCAGCGGCGCGAGCCACCGCTCCTTCTGCTCGGGCGTGCCGAACAGGTGCAGGACCTCCATGTTCCCGGTGTCGGGCGCCCCGCAGTTCGTGGCCTCGGGGCCGAGCTCGGGGGAGCGGCCCAGCGTCTCGGCGAGGGAGGCGTAGTCGGTGACCGAGAGGCCGTGCGCCGGGTCCTGGCTGTCGGGCAGGAAGAGGTTCCAGAGGCCGCGCTTGCGCGCCTCGACCTTCAGGTCCTCGACGACCTGCGGGACGTGGTGCTCGCGGTCCGCCGCGCGCAGCTCCGCCCGCTGAGCCGCGTAGACGGGCTCGGCGGGGTAGACGCAGGTGTCCATGAATTCCTGGAGGCGGCCCTGGTACTCCCGGGCCCGCTCGCTCAAACCGAAGTCCATTCCGTTATGGTAACTGACGGGTCAGTTACTTCATGAGGGAGGCCCCATGCCGCCGTTCGACGGGTCCGGGAAGGTCGCGCTGATCACGGGCGGGTCCAACGGCATCGGCGCCGCCGCGGCGCGGCGGCTCGCGCGGGAGGGCGCCCGGGTCGTCCTCGCCGACGTCGACGCGGAGGCCGGGGCTGCGCTCGCGGAGGAGCTGGACGGCGCGTTCGTCCGCTGCGACGTGCGCGAGCCCGCCGACAGCGAGGCCGCCGTCGCCGCGGCCGTGGAGCGTTTCGGCGGCCTCGACGTGGCGTTCCTCAACGCCGGTGTGGCCGGAAGCGGGGGAGTCGGCGACGACTTCGACCTCGCCGCGTACCGGCGGGCCATGGGCGTCAACCTCGACGGCGTGGTGTTCGGCGTGCACGCCGCGCTGCCCGCGCTCCGCGCCCGGGGCGGCGGCGACATCGTCGCGACCGCCAGCATGGCCGCGCTCACCGCGACGCCGTTGGACCCGGTCTACGGCGCGAACAAGGCCGCCGTGGTCGGGCTCGTCCGCGCGCTCGGCCCCGCGTTGGCGGGCGAGGGCGTCCGGGTGAACGCCCTGTGCCCGTCGTTCGCGGACACCGGCATCCTCGTCCCGATCAAGGGGCATCTCCAGGAGACGGGGTTCCCGATCCTGGGCGTGGACGACGTCGTGACCGCGTTCATGCAGGTCCTGGACGGGGACGGCACCGGTGAGGCGTGGTACGTGGTGCCGGGCCGCCCGGCGGAACCGTTCGGGTTCCGCGGCGTCCCCGGCCCGCGCTGAGCACGAGAGCCCGACAGGAGAGTCATGCGCGCGATCCAGATCACCGAGTTCGGCGGGCCCGAGGTCCTGACCGTCACCGAGCTGCCCGACCCGGCCGCCGGGCCCGGGCACCTGCTCATCGACGTCTCACGGGCGGGCGTCAACTACGCCGACACCCACCAGGCCGAGGACAGCTACGTGTCGGCGTCCACGCTGCCGATGGTGCCGGGCGGCGAGGTCGTCGGCACCACGACCGGCGGCAGGCGCGTCGTGGCGCTCGTCGGCACCGGCGGCTACGCCGAGAAGGCCGTCGCCTCCGAGGCGCTGGCATGGGACGTCCCGGACGCCGTCGACGACGTCACCGCGCTCGGCATGATCGTCCAGGGCGCGTCGGCGTGGCTGCTGCTGCGCCGCAGCGTCCATCTGGAGCCGGGCGAGTCGGTCGTCGTGCACGCCGCCGCGGGCGGGGTCGGGTCCCTCGCCGTGCAGCTCGCCAAAGCCCGGGGAGCCGGACGGATCATCGCCACCGCCTCGTCCGCGAACAAGCGCGACCTGGCCCTCGACCTCGGCGCCGACGTCGCCGTCGACGCGAACGAGCCCGACCTCACCGCCGCGCTGATCGAGGCCAACGGCGGGCGGCGCGTCGACACCGTCCTGGAGATGACGGGCGGGACGGTCACGGACCAGAGCCTGCGCGCCCTCGCGCCGTTCGGGCGCCTCGCCTTCTACGGGATGGCGTCGCGGACGGAGCCGTCGCCCGTCCGGCCCGCCACGCTGATGGCGCACTCCACCACGATCGCCGGGATGTGGCTGGCGCACGTCTTCCGGCTCCCCGGCGACGTGATGCGCACCGCGCTGGACGACCTGTTCGGCCTCGCCGTGGCCGGACGGCTCCGCGTCGTCGCCGGCGGCGAGTACGGGCTGTCCGAGGCCAGGCGCGCCCACGAGGACCTGCGCGCCCGCCGCACGACCGGCAAGCTCGTCCTCGACCCGTCCCGCTGAACCGGGACCGGCGGGGCAGCCCGGATCAGCCCACGAGCCCGTTCTCGTAGGCGTAGACGACGGCCTGGGTGCGGTCGCGGAGCGCGAGCTTGGTCAGCACGTGCCCGACGTGCGTCTTGACCGTCTGCTCGGCCAGCACCAGCTCCCCGGCGATCTCGGCGTTGGACAGCCCGCGGGCGATCAGCCGCAGCACGTCCAGCTCCCGCGGCGTCAGCGCCGCCGTCGCCTTCGGGCTCGGCCGCTGGTGGCGGCGCCGCCGCGCGAAGTCGCCGATCAGCCGGCGGGTGATCGACGGGGCGAGCAGCGCGTCCCCGGCCGCCACGACCCGCACCCCGTTCACCAGGTCGGCGGCGGACGCGTCCTTCAGCAGGAACCCGCTGGCCCCGGAGCCGAGCGCCTCGTACACGTACTCGTCCAGGTCGAACGTCGTGAGGACGAGGACCTTCGGCCGCGCCCCGGCGGGGTCGGCGTCCGGGTCGGGCGCGCCGACCAGCTCGGCGGTGGCGGCGAGGCCGTCCATCTCCGGCATCCGGATGTCCATGACGATCACGTCCGGGTCGAGCCGCCGGGCCATCTCCACCGCCTCGCGGCCGTTGCCCGCCTGCCCGATCACCTCGATCCCGGGATCGGAGGACAGCAGCGCCGCGAGCCCGTCGCGGATCATCACCTGGTCGTCGGCGATCAGCACCCGAATCGTCACACGACAACATTACGGCCCGAAATCAGTCGGGGTCCCCATACGGCAGTTCCGCGACGACCGACCAGCCGGATCCGTCGCGCGGGCCCGCCTCGAAGCGGCCGTCGAGCATCGTCACGCGCTCGCGCATCCCGACCAGGCCGTGCCCGCCGCCCTGCGACTCCGCCGGGGTGCTGCGCGGCCCGTCGTCGGTGACCGACACCCTCAGCGCCTCCGCGCTGTACTTGATCTCGATCTGGACCTGCGCGCCCGGCGCGTACCGGGAGGCGTTGCTCAGCGACTCCTGGACGATCCGGTACGCCGACAGGTCGACGCCAGCGTGCAGCGGCCGCGGCATCCCGACGACGACGCTCGCGACCGACAGCCCGGAGCGGCGGGCCGCGGCGACCAGGTCGTCCAGCCGGTCCAGGCCGGGCTGCGGGGCCCGCTCGGCGCCCTCGTCGTCGGAGCGCAGCAGCCCCACGACCCGGCGGGTCTCGGTGAGCGCCTCGCGCGCCGCGTCCCGCACCACCCCGAACGTCTGCTTCGCCGCGTCCGGCAGGTCGGGGATCTTGTAGGGGGCGGCCTCCGCCTGCATCGCGATCACCGACATGTGGTGCGCCACCACGTCGTGCAGCTCGCGGGCGATGCGGGCGCGCTCCTCCAGCACCGCCTGCCGGGCGAGGTCCTGCCGGTGCTGCTCCTCGCGGCGGCGCAGCTCCTCCACGGCCGAGTGCCGGCCGCCGACCGCGTCCCCGAAGGTCAGCGCGACCGCCGCGATCCCGGCGAGGATCATGCCGAACCAACCGGGCATCCCGAACACCACGGCGGGCAGCAGCACCCCCGCGATCGTGACCGCGCCGACGCCCACGGTGGTCTGCCGGTCGGAGCCGACCCCGGTGAAGAACAGGATGACGATCAGGGCCAGGATCGCGGTCACGGGCCACGGCATGAACCCCGTCCCGTGCCGGACGACGACGGTCAGCAGCAGCCCGGCCGCCGCGACCCGCCACGCGGCCAGCGGCCACCGCGCCGCGAAGATCAGCGGCGCCGCCTGGAGCACGCCGAGCGGCCAGGCGAGCCCCGGCCGGACGTGGTAGTCGACGATCGCGATCGCGATCGACCCGGCGGTGAAGCCGATCGTCATCGCGAACAGGATCGCCAGGATCGGGACGCGCAGCGAGAGGTTCCCGGGCAGCAGCGTGACGTCCGGGTCGTCGCGGCCGGGCACGACGGCGGAGCGGACGCCGGCGATCAGCCGGTTCCTCGCCCCGGGCGCGGCGTGGTCTGGATCGTTCATTTGCGTCGAGCCTAGGACCACCGGCGCCGGAACGGCCTGACCCGGCGGAGGGAGATGCGACCCGCACCCTGGGTATCAGCCCGCCGCGCGGGCGCCGCCGCCCACCGCAGGTGATCTTGCGGTGATCGCCAAGGCGACGGAGACTGCGGGAATGAGCGACCTGAGCCATCCGATCTTCGCCCGGCTCTACCCGCGCCTGGACGCCGGGTGCGCCAAGGCGGGCGGCGCCGCGCACCGCGCCGAGCTGCTCGCGGGGGCGTCCGGCCGCGTGCTGGAGGTGGGCGCCGGGTACGGGGCCAACTTCGCGCACTACCCGCCCGAGGTCAGCGAGGTCGTCGCCGTCGAGCCCGAGCCGCGGCTGCGCGCGAAGGCCGCCCGCGCCGCCGCCGTCGCGCCCGTCCGCGTCACCGTCCGGCCCGGCCTCGCCGAGGACCTCGACGTGGACGACGCCTCCTTCGACGTGGCCGTGGCGTCCCTCGTGCTGTGCTCGGTGCGCGACCCGATCCGCGCGCTCGCCGAGCTGCGGCGCGCCCTCAAGCCGGACGGCGAGCTGCGCTACTACGAGCACGTCCGGGGCCGCACGCCGCGGAAGGTGCGGTTCCAGCGTTACGCCGACCTGGTGTGGCCGTTCCTCTCCGCCGGCTGCCACGTGACCCGCCCGACGGACGAGCTGATCCGCCGCTCCGGGTTCACCGTCCGGGAGGAGCGGCACTTCGAGTTCCCGGCGTCCGCCCGGGCTAACCCGGCCTCGCCGCACGTCATCGGGGTCGCCGTCCGCGACTAAGGCCCGCCTCCCGGGGAAGATCAGGCCCCATGACCACACCGGACAGCGAACCGAGGCCCGCCGCGGACCGGCGGCCGGACGGGCCGTCCCACTCCGTCGCCACCGCCGTGCTCCTCGCGGGCGCGGCCGCCCTCGGCGGGTTCCTGTTCGGCTACGACTCCTCGGTCATCAACGGGACGGTCGACGCGCTCAAGGAGACGTTCGGCCTCGGCGGCTTCGCCGTCGGGTTCGTCGTGTCGGCCGCGCTGCTCGGCTGCGCCGCGGGCGCCTGGTTCGCCGGGCCGCTCAGCGACCGGGTCGGCCGGGTGCGGGTGATGCACCTCGCCGCGCTGCTGTTCGTGCTCAGCTCGCTCGGCTCGGCGCTGGCGTTCAACCCGGTCGACCTGACGTTCTGGCGGCTGGTCGGCGGGGTCGCGATCGGCGCCGCGTCCGTCATCGCGCCCGCCTACATCGCCGAGATCGCGCCCGCCGAGCTGCGCGGGCGCCTCGGGTCGCTCCAGCAGATGGCGATCGTCCTCGGCATCTTCGCCGCGCTCGTGGTCGACTACGTCATCGCCCAGGTGTCCGACGGCGGCGCGACTGGAACGTTCCCCTGGGGCGGCGGCGCGTGGCGGTGGATGTTCGCCAGCGCCATGGCCCCGGCTGTGCTGTGGGGGATCATCGCCACGATGATCCCCGAGTCGCCCCGGTACCTGGTGAAGAAGCACGAGATGGCCCGCGCCCGGCAGGTCCTCGCCCGCGTGATGGGGCACGGCGACGTGGACGCCAAGATCGGCGACATCGTCCGGTCGATCGCCAGCGACCGGCCCGTCCACCTGCGCGACCTGCGCGGCCCGCGGCTCGGACTGCTGCCGATCGTCTGGGTCGGCATCCTGCTGTCGGTGTTCCAGCAGTTCGTCGGCATCAACGTGATCTTCTACTACTCGTCCTCGCTGTGGCAGGCCGTCGGGTTCTCCGAGGACGACGCGATGCTCACCTCGGTGATCAACTCGCTGGTCAACGTCCTGTTCACGCTGGTCGCGATCGCGCTCGTCGACCGGGTCGGGCGGCGGCCGCTGCTGCTCGGCGGCGCCGCCGGCATGGCGGTCTCCCTCGGCCTGCTGACGGTCTGCTTCGCCACCGCGCCCGTCGTGGGCGGCGAGCCGCGCCTCGGCGACCTCGCCGGGCCGGTCGCGCTGGTCGCCGCCAACGTGTTCGTCGCCTCGTTCGCCGCGACGTGGGGCCCGGTGGTCTGGGTGATGCTGGGCGAGATGTTCAACAACTTCATCCGGGCGTCCGCCCTCGCCGTCGCCGCGTCGGCGCAGTGGCTCGCCAACTGGGTGATCACCACCACGTTCCCCGGCATCTCCGGGTTCTCGCTCGGCCTGGCGTACGGGATCTACACGGCGGCCTCCGTCTTGGCGTTCGTGTTCGTGATCCGCGCCGTTCCCGAGACCAAGGGACGCGAGCTGGAGGACATGGACAAGCTCACCACCCCCGGAACCCGCGCCTGAGCCTGCTTTACCCCCGTGCGCCCGGTTCGTCCCATCGGTTAGTCTGGAGGCATGCCGCACGTGTTCGAGACGACGACGCCGGGTCACTCCCGGCGCGACGGCGGCATGTCCTGACATTGCACGCGGTGGGGCCCCGGGAGCGATCCCGGGGCCTTTCGCGTTCAGGCCGCGGACCGGGATCGCCGCGGGCCCTCCACGACGAGAGGAGCGCCAGAGATGAAACCGGATGCGTCCGGGGCCCACCCCGAGTCGATACCATCGGAACCCGCTGATCCCGGCCCATCACCACGAGGAGAATCCGTGTCCGAGCTGCGCATCACCCTCGACGGCGGCGAGCGGGCGGTGCCGGCGGGCACCACCGCGGGCCAGGCGCTGGACGCCGACGGCCGCACCGTGATCGCGGCCCGGGTCAACGGCGGGCTGCGCGACCTCGCGGCCGGGCTGCACGACGGCGACGCGGTCGAGCCCGTCGAGATCGGCTCCGCCGACGGCCGGGCGATCATGCGGCACTCCGCCGCGCACGTCATGGCGCAGGCCGTCCAGGAGCTGTTCCCCGAGGCGAAGCTCGGCATCGGGCCGCCCGTGGAGAACGGCTTCTACTACGACTTCGACGTCGCCGAGCCCTTCACCCCCGACGACCTCAAGCGCGTCGAGAAGCGGATGCGCGAGATCGTCAAGCAGGGGCAGCGGTTCTCCCGCCGCCCCGTCTCCGACGACGACGCCCGCGCCGAGCTCGCCGCCGAGCCCTACAAGCTGGAGCTCATCGGCCTGAAGGGCGCGGGAAGCGCCGAGGACGCGGCCGAGGGCGCGAGCGTCGAGGTCGGCGGCGGCGAGCTGACCATCTACGACAACCTCGACGCCAAGTCCGGCGAGCTGCGCTGGAAGGACCTGTGCCGCGGCCCGCACCTGCCGTCCACCCGGGTCATCCCCGCGTTCAAGCTGATGCGGACCGGCGGCGCCTACTGGCGCGGCAGCGAGAAGAACCCGCAGCTCCAGCGGATCTACGGCACCGCCTGGGAGTCCAGGGAGAAGCAGGACGAGTACCTGAGGTTCCTGGAGGAGGCCGAGAAGCGCGACCACCGCAGGCTCGGCGCCGAGCTCGACCTGTTCTCCTTCCCGAACGAGATCGGCAGCGGCCTCGCCGTCTTCCACCCGAAGGGCGGCGTCGTCCGCCGCGTCATGGAGGACTACTCCCGCAGGCGGCACGAGGAGAGCGGCTACGAGTTCGTCAACACCCCGCACATCACCAAGGGCGACCTGTTCGAGACCTCCGGGCACCTCGGCTGGTACAAGGACGACATGTTCCCGCCCATGGAGGTCGACGGCGGCGACTACTACCTCAAGCCGATGAACTGCCCGATGCACAACCTGATCTTCAGGGCGCGCGGGCGGTCCTACCGGGAGCTGCCGCTGCGGCTGTTCGAGTTCGGGTCGGTGTACCGGTTCGAGAAGTCCGGCGTCGTGCACGGCCTCACCCGCGTCCGCGGCATGACCCAGGACGACGCGCACATCTACTGCACCCGCGGGCAGATGGTCGACGAGATCAAGAAGCTGCTCGCCTTCGTGCTCGACCTGCTCCGCGACTACGGGCTGAACGAGTTCTACCTGGAGCTGTCCACCAAGGACGACTCCGAGAAGTTCATCGGCTCCGACGCCGAATGGCTGGAGGCCACCGCCGCGCTGCGCGAGTCGGCCGAGGAGTCCGGCCTGGACCTGGTCGACGACCCGGGCGGCGCCGCGTTCTACGGGCCGAAGATCTCCGTCCAGGCCAAGGACGCCATCGGCCGCACCTGGCAGCTGTCCACCATCCAGGTCGACTTCAACCAGCCCAAGCGGTTCGGCCTGGAGTACCAGGCGGCGGACGGCACCCGGCAGCAGCCCGTCATGATCCACCGGGCGTTGTTCGGGTCGATCGAGCGGTTCTTCGGCGTGCTGCTCGAGCACTACGCGGGCGCGATGCCGCCGTGGCTGGCGCCGGTGCAGGCCGTCGGCATCCCGATCGGCGACGCCCACGTCCCGCACCTGGAGAAGGTCGCCGACGCGCTGCGCGACCGGGGGATCAGGTTCGAGGTCGACGCCTCGTCCGACCGGATGCAGAAGAAGATCCGCAACGCGCAGAAGCAGAAGATCCCGTACATGCTGCTGGCGGGCGACGACGACGTGGCCAAGGACGCCGTGTCGTTCCGGTACCGCAACGGCGAGCAGAGGAACGGGGTCCCGATCGCCGAGGCGGCCGACGAGATCGTCAAGGCGGTCGAGGCCCGCGTGCAGATCTGACGGGCGGCTGGAGGCCCCGGGTTTGAGCAGACGGCTGATGAAGGGCAGGCGCCCGGCGCGGCGGAACCGGCCGGTGCGGCGGCCCCGGCCGGTCTGGTACCGGATCGGCGGCTACGGCGGTGCCGTGCTGCTGGCCGCCGCCGCCGTCGCGGTGCTCCTCATGCCGCTGCTGGACGACCGGACCGGTGCCGGGGCCACCGGCGCCCGGGGCCCGGCGAGCCCGTCCGCCGCGCCGACCGGCGGGCAGGCGGGCGCCCCCGGCGGCACCGGCCCCGGGTCCCCGACCCGGCCCACGCCGCAGCAGAACGGCCAGGGGGAGACCTATCCCGGCGGGGCGGGCGGCGGGCCCGAGATCCCCGAGCAGAACGGGCCGGCCGAGCTGTCGTGGTGCCCGCGGGGGACGGCGTACTACCGGGCGGTCCGCGACGGGGTCGACGTTGTGATCACCGTGTCGTCCAGCGGGGCGCTGCGGGCCGAGATGTCCCTGGACGGAGGGCGCTCCGCGTCGCAGCAGACCACCGTCAAGGGCGGCGGGCCGCACACGTTCCACTTCAGGGGCGTCCCGCCGGGGCTCGTCCAGCGGGTCAAGGTCACCACGGTGTCGGTCGGGGTCGCCATGCAGACGTGCTACGCCCGCGTGGCGGCCTGATCGCCGGGCATGCGGACGTCCTCCACGGACACGTTCACCGCGGCGATCCGCATCCCCAGCATCAGGCCCGCGACCCGCGCCACGTTCGCCTTCACCAGCCTGGCCACGTCCTTGATGACGGTGCCGTACTCGACCGCGATGGCGACGTCGAGGGCGACCTCGTCCGCGTGCTCGTCGAAGTCGACCCGCACGCCCGCCCGCGCCCGCTCCGCGTCCGGGCCCTGCGCGCCTGGGCCCGGAGTGCCCGGACGGGGGACGAGGGCGGCGACCCCGCCGACCTCCAGCGCGGCCAGCGCGGCGATCTTCCCGATGACCCCGTTCTCGATCGTGATGCGGCCGTCCACCGCGGTGGTGATGTCGCCGGGCGTGCCCTGCAGCGTCATCGGCAGCACGTTCGCGCCCGAGGACACCGCGGACGTCGGCGCGGCGAGCGGCCCCCGCGGCGGCGGCACGGGCCCCCGCCGCGCGGCGGGCCCGGGGAAGAACGGCCCGGCACCGGGCTCCGGTCTCGGCTCGCCGCTTCCGGCGGAGCCCTTGTCGAGCCCGGTCATGATCGCTCCCTGGGGGTCGGTGGAGTGACCATGGTGGCGGAGGGACCCGTGGGACGTCACGCACGGGTGTGATCGCGGGCGCGTCCTTCGCGCGGGCCCGCCGGGGATCCCGGCTACAGCATCCCGGGCGGCTCTCTCTATGCTGCTGGTCAGGCCGTGAACAAAAGGAGACCGCCGCCTTGAGCGCAGAGAACCAGCCTGGGCCCCGCTTCGAGGAGGAGAGGGGCGGCGCGGGCGAGCCCGACCAGTTCCAGCGGCTGTGGACCCCGCACCGGATGGCCTACATCAAGGGCGAGAACAAGCCCACGGGTGCGGGCTCGGGCGACGGCTGCCCGTTCTGCGAGATCCCGAAGATGCCCGACGAGGACGGTCTCGTCGTCGCCCGCGGCGCGTCGGTGTACACGGTGCTGAACCTCTACCCGTACAACTCCGGGCACCTCATGGTCGTTCCGTACCGGCACGTCGCCGACTACGCCGACCTCGACGAGGCGGAGTACACGGAGCTGGCCGTGTTCACGCGGCACTCCCTCACCGCGCTGCGCAAGGCCAGCGGCGCGCAGGGCTTCAACGTCGGCATGAACCTGGGGCTCGTCGCGGGCGCGGGGATCGCGGCGCACCTGCACCAGCACGTCGTCCCGCGCTGGGGCGGCGACACCAACTTCATGCCGGTCGTCGGGCACACCAAGGTGCTGCCGCAGCTGCTGCGCGACACCCGGCAGATGCTCGCCGACGCCTGGCCCGCCTCATGAGCCCGCTGAGGCGGCGTGATCGTCCGGTGCTGGTGTACGACGGCGACTGCGGCTTCTGCACGTCCTCGGCGCGGTTCCTGGAGCGTCACGTGCCCGTCCGGGCGGAGTTCGTCCCGTTCCAGTTCGCCGATCTGGAGGATCTCGGTACGACGGTCGAGCGGGCCGAGCACGAGGTGCTGTGGGTCGACCGGCTGGGCCGGGTCAGCGGCGGCGCGGACGCGGTCGGACGGCTGCTCACCGACGCCGGCGGGGCCTGGCGGGCGGTCGGCGTCGTCATGCGGGTCGCGCCGGTGAGCTGGGCGGCGCGCGCCGTCTACCGGCTCGTCGCGACCAACCGGCACCGCATGCCGGGCGGGACGGCGGCCTGCAGCCTCCCGGCGGCCGAACGTCCCGGCGGCTCCCGCCCGCCCCGGTGACGACCATGACCCACCGGCCGGAAATAGGCGCATGGCCACATTAGGACGCCTTCTGACTGAGTTTCCTACAGCCATAACTATATGTGTCAGAGATCATTCCGATCAGCGCGGACATAACGGAAAGCTGACACGCTCTGTCATGAGTCACGGTCGGTGTCAGGGTGATCGCGATATGCCCATTGATCTTTTCCGCGCCGACCGATCAAACTGAGTCTGCGATCGACGTCCGCCTACGAAAATCTCTCGGACGACCCCGCCAGCCGATTGGATCGCACATCCCTGCTCCTCATGAGGAGAGATATGCGCAAGTCCAGACTGGTGCTGTCCACGATGGCCGCCACCGCGGTCCTCACCCCGTTGGTCCCCGGTGGAGTGGCCAACGCCCAGGCGACCTCCTACGAATCCGCCACGGTGCGTGTGATCGTTCCGGCGAACCAGAACGTGCAGGTGGCATGCCCCAAGGGCTGGGTGTGCCTGTACCGGAACACCAATTACCGCGGCACGTTATGGTCGTGGCGCGGTGACCGCAACAAGTCGTACATCGGCAACGCGGCCAATGACAAGGCCAGCTCGGTCATCAACAACGCCGCGAAAACGGTCCGCTTCTACGAGAGCAAGAACTACAAGGGCCGCAAGGTCTGCGTCGGACGCTGGGCGCTCCGGCCCCGCAACAAGATCGCGGACCTGCGCAGTTACAGCATCAACGACAAGATCAGCTCCTACAAGCTCGGCAAGCCCTGCGGCAGCTGAGCTGACAACGCGGCGCGCCGGTCCTCGCCCGGTCCGGAAGGCGCCGCGGTGGTGACCTGATCCAGATCCGCACGGAGGATCGCCGCCGGTACGGGCCCGTGCCCGTACCGGCGGCATCCCGCGCGGGCGCCGGGATCACGGGGTGATCGGCCGCGTCACGAGCGGTGCGGACGCCGCCATCAGCTCGGAGACGGTGACGAACTCGAACCCCTCCGCGCGCAGCCCCCGGATCATGGGGACGAGGTTCCGCAGCGCGACCAGGCGGTCGGGCTCGCCGGTGTCGTGGGCGAGCACGATGGTGCCGGGTGTGGTGTTCTCGACGATGTAGTCGACCAGCCGCGGCGGGTCGTGCCGGTACGTCTTCTCCAGCATCTTGATCGACCAGATGGTGATGTCGTAGCCGAGCTGCCCGGCGGCGCTCAGCGTCGCGCCGCCCAGCCGGCCGTACGGGGGCCGCAGGTGCAGGGGTTCCCTGCCGGTGATCGTCGCGATGGCCGCGTGCGCCCGGTGAATCTGCCGGCAGACGTCCTGATGGGAGAGCTGCGCCAGGTCGGCGTGCCCCCAGGTGTGGTTTCCGGCCTCGTGGCGGTCCATCCGCCCGTGCACCAGCCGCGCGTTGCGGACCAGCCGCTCGCCCACCATGAAGAACGTCGCCTTGACACGCTCGGCGTCGAGGACGTCGAGCACCATCGGCGTCCACTTCGGCATGGGGCCGTCATCGAACGTCAGCGCCACCAGCTTCTGCGAGGTGTCGACGGACCAGGTCACCTCGACGTGCCCGTGGGTGGCCGAGGGCCTCCAGGGCGCGGCGTCCGGGACGGCGGTCGCCGAGGCCTTGACATCCCGCCGCGGCGCCGCGGCGCTGATCCCGGAACCGAGCGCGAGCCCGGTCGCGGCGAAGCCCAGCCCCTTGATGACCTTGCGGCGCATGGGCCGGGCCACCGATTCTCGTTCCCCCGATTTTCTCATCTCGAAACGAGAGTCCCATGGCCGTATACGGCTCGGCCTCACCCTTCGGGCCGAACCTCGATCAACCTTGGGGATGATGCTCCGGTACGAGGAATCCTCGTACCGGAGCATCCCGCAGGCGGGTCAGCCGTCCTTGGACTCTTCGGCGACCTTCTCCGCCAGATGCGACGGGAGCGGCTCGTAGCGCAGGAACGTCCGGCTGAAGGTGCCGGTGCCCTGCGACATCGACCGCAGGTCGATCGCGTACCGGACGATCTCCAGCTGCGGCACCTCGGCCTTGATCATCGTGCGGCCGCCGGGCACCGCCTGGGAGCCGAGGACCCGGCCGCGCCGCGACGACAGATCGGACATGATCGGGCCCACGTACTCGTCGGCGATGAGCACGTCCACCTCGTCGACCGGCTCCAGCAGCAGGATCGGCACCTGGCTCGCCGCGTCCTTGAGCCCGAGCGCCCCGGCCGCCTGGAACGCCATGTCCGACGAGTCGACCGAGTGGGCCTTGCCGTCGCGCAGGGTGACCTTGATGTCCACCAGCGGATACCCCGCGGACACGCCGCGCGTCATCTGCTGCCGGACGCCCTTCTCGACCGACGGGATGAACTGCCGGGGGATCACCCCGCCGACGATCTTGTCGACGAACTCGAAGCCCCCGCCGGACGGCAGCGGCTCCACCTCGATGTGGCAGATGCCGTACTGGCCGTGCCCGCCGCTCTGCTTGACGTGCCGGCCGAGGCCCTTGGCGGACCCGCCGAACGTCTCCCGCAGCGGGACGCGCAGGCCGACCCGCTCGACCTCGACGCCGTACCGGGACCTGAGCCGGTCGATCAGCACGTCGGCGTGGGCCTCGCCCATGCACCACAGCACGAGCTGCCGCGTCTCGGAGTTGTTCTCCAGCCGCAGCGTGGGATCCTCGGCGACGAGCCGGCCGAGCGCCTGGCTGAGCTTGTCCTCGTCGGCCTTGGACTTCGCCCGGATCGCCACCGGGAGCAGCGGGTCGGGCATCGTCCAGGGGGCCATGACCATGGGGGAGCCGGGGTCGGACAGGGTGTCGCCCGACTCGGCGCGGGTGAGCTTCGCGACCGCGCAGATGTCGCCCGCGATGCAGGACGACACCGTCCGCTGCGCCTTGCCGAGCGGGGACGTGAGCGCGCCGACGCGCTCGTCGACGTCGTGGTCCTCGTGGCCGCGGTCCTCCATGCCGTGCCCGGACACGTGCACGGTCGTGTCGGGGCGCAGCGTCCCGGAGAACACCCGGACCAGCGAGATCCGCCCGACGTACGGGTCGGACGTGGTCTTGATCACCTCGGCGATCAGCGGCCCGTCCGGGTCGCAGGTGACGTCCTTCGGCGGCCCGCCCTTCACCGGGGTCACGGACGGAATGCCGTGTTCGAGGGGGGACGGGAACGCCTGGGTGATGACCTCCAGCAGTTCCAGCATGCCGACGACCGGCCCCGGATGGTCGCCGTGCGGTACCGACGTCGCGAGGACGGGATAGAAGCTGCCGCGCGCCACCGCGGTCTCCAGGTCCTCGATGAGCGCTTTGACGTCGAGCTCCTCACCGGAGAGGTACCGGTCCATGAGGGACTCGTCCTCGCTCTCCTGGATGATCCCCTCGATCAGCGACGCGCGCTGCTCTTCGATCTGGTCCAGGTACTCCGGGTCGGGATCGCAGTCGGTGCGCAGCCCGGTGGAGTAGTCGAGGCACCGCTGCGTCAGGAGCCCGATGAGGCCCTTCAGCGCGTCCCCGTCGCTGACCGGGAAGTACAGCGGCGCGACACCCTCGCCGAAGACGTCCTGGCAGGCCATGACCACGTCGTCGAAGTCGCCGCGCTGCTGGTCGACCTTGGTGACGACGACCGCGCGGGGCATCCCCACCGCGGCGCACTCCTCCCACAGCATCCGGGTGACGCCGTCGATGCCGTCCACCGCCGAGATCACGAACAGGGCGGCGTCGGCGGCGCGCAGCCCGGCCCGCAGGTCGCCGGTGAAGTCGGCGTAGCCGGGGGTGTCGATGAGATTGATCTTGATGCCGCCGTGCTCGAACGGGGCGAGCGCGAGGTTCACCGAGCGCTGCTGGCGCACCTCGACCTCGTCGAAGTCGCTGACGGTGGTGCCGTCCTCGACCTTGCCCGCCCGCTGCAGCGTGCCCGCGGCGGCGAGCAGCGCCTCCACGAGCGTCGTCTTCCCGGCCCCGGAATGGCCGACCAGCGCGACATTGCGCACCTTGTCGCACCCGCCGGCCTCCGGTGCCCTGCCGGGGGCTCCCGGGTGGCCTCCCTTGTCCGCCATGACTACCTCCTCGGAGGGGTCTCCGCGCGTGTCGCTCACGTGCAGGGACCGCGTGCGGTTGGGGCCCGGCCCGCGCGGGGCCCGGCCCTGACGTCCGAGTGCGGCGTCCGACCTCGTCCAACGTGCGTGACCGACGTCACACCCGTACCACCACCTTTTCCCGTGACGAGCGGGACCACAAGGGGTGAAGGACAATCAACCGTGATCTGTCCGCGGCGCGGCGGGCCCAAACCCGGCCCTGACCACCGCTGCGTGCCCGCCGCACTACGATTGGCGCCCCGAGACCAGCAGAACGGACGGCGATGCTCAACAAGATCAGGCCCGGACTGGAACGCGCCCTCACGCCCGTCGGACACGCGGTCGCGCGGATGGGGCCGTCGCCGAACGCGATCACCGTCGTCGGGACGCTGGGCGTCGCCGCGGGCGCGCTCGTGCTGTTCCCGCGGGGCGAGTTCTTCTGGGGCACGATGGTCATCACCGCGTTCGTGCTGTTCGACATGCTGGACGGCGCGGTCGCCCGCGTCACCGGCAAGATCTCCAAGTTCGGCGCGTTCCTGGACTCCACGATGGACCGGGTCGCCGACGCCGCGATCTTCTCCGGGCTGATGATCGGGCTGTACCGGGACGGGCAGGAGACGCTCGCCTGGGTCGCGCTGTACTGCCTGGTCTCCGGGGCGGTGGTGTCCTACGCCAAGGCCCGCGCCGAGGGGCTCGGCTACACCTGCAACGTGGGCATCGCCGAGCGCGCCGAACGCCTCATCGTCGCGCTGGTCGCCGCCGGGTTCGACGGGCTCGGCGTCCCCTTCATCCTCGCGGTCGCGCTGTGGGCCCTCGCCGGGCTGAGCACGATCACGATCGGGCAGCGGTTCGCGACGGTCCACGTCCAGGCGAGGGACGCCCAGGCCGAGGCCGCCGCCGATTCCGAGGATGCCGCCGAGTCCGGTGACGCCGCCCAGGCGAGAGGTTCCGCGCCGGAGCCGCGACCGTGAACGCCGCCCGCCCGCGGGCCCGCGCCGCGGAACTGCGGGACGAGGTGACCGACGCCGCCTACGCGTTCGGCTGGACGGTCGTCCGGAAGATGCCCGAGGGCGCGGCCCGGCTCGCGTTCACCGCGCTCGCCGACCGCACCTGGCACCGCTACGGCGCGGGCGTCCGGCAGCTGGAGAAGAACCTGTGCCGCGTCCTCGGCAAGGACGCCGTCGACGACGAGGTCCGCGTCCTCAGCAAGAAGGTGCTGCGCTCCTACTTCCGCTACTGGCTGGAGGTGTTCCGGCTGCCCGAGTACGACCGGGCGCGGGTCCTCGGCCGGATGCGGATCACCGGCGAGAAGAAGATCTTCACCAACCTCGACTCCGGCCGCGGCGTCGTCCTCGCCCTGCCGCACATGGGCAACTACGAGCACGCGGGCGCATGGCTCGTGCACTGCGGGTATCCCTTCACCACGGTCGCCGAGCGGCTCAGTCCCGAGTCGCTCTTCGACCGGTTCGTCGAGTTCCGGGAGGGTCTCGGCATGGAGGTCCTCGCTCATCGGGGCGCGTCCGCGTACGGGCGCATGGCCCAGCGGCTCCGCGCGGGCAGGCCGGTGTGCCTGGTCGTCGACCGCGACCTGACCGAGAGCGGCATCGACGTCGAGTTCTTCGGCGCCACCGCCAGGATGCCCGCGGTTCCGGCGGCGCTCGCCCTTCAGACCGGCGCCGCCCTCATACCCGTGACACTCTGGTACGAGGGCGAGTACTGGGCGGCGCGCGTCCACGAGGAGATCCGGGTACCGGACGAGGGCGGCAGGCAGGAGAAGATCCAGGCCATGACCCAGAAGCTCGCGCACGTCTTCGAGGAGGGCATCGCCGCCCACCCCGAGGACTGGCACATGCTGCAGAAGGTCTGGGTGGAGGATCTGGCGGACGGGGCCTGATGAGAGTCGGCATGCGATGAAGGTCGGCACGGGATGAGGGTCGGCACGATATGAGGGTCGGCATCGTCTGCCCGTACACGTGGAATGTGCCGGGGGGCGTCCAGCAGCACATCGGCGACCTCGCCGAGGCGCTGATCGCGCTCGGCCACGACGTGTCGGTGATCACGCCCGCGGACGACGACGCGCGCCTCCCGCCGTACGCGGTGTCGGCCGGTCGCGCGGTCCCCGTCCCCTACAACGGCTCGGTCGCCCGGCTGGCGTTCGGGTTCCTGTCGGCCGGACGCGTCAGGCGCTGGATCCACGAGGGCGGCTTCGACGTCCTGCACGTCCACGAGCCCGCGGCGCCGTCGCTGGGCCTGCTCGCCTGCTGGGCGGCCGACGGCCCGATCGTCGGCACCTTCCACGCGTCGTTCGTGAAGTCGCGGGCGCTGTCGGTCATGTCGCCGATCCTGGGCAGCGCCCTGGAGAAGATCACCGGCCGGATCGCGGTGTCCGAGGCCGCCCGCACCAGCCTCGTCGACCATCTCGGCGGCGACGCCGTGCTGGTCCCGAACGGCGTCGCGACCGAGCGGTACGCGATGGCGGACCCGCTCCCCGGCTGGCCCGGCCGCGTCCCGGCCGCCGGCGCCGAGCCGCGCGGTCACGGCGACGGCGGCACGCTCGGCTTCCTCGGCCGGATGGACGAACCGCGCAAGGGCCTGGACGTGCTGCTGCGCGCCTTCGAGATCCTCGGACGGCGGCGCCCGGACCTGCGGCTCCTGCTCGCCGGGCCCGGCGACGCCGACGACGTCGCGGCGCGCGTCTCGCCCGACCTGCGCGACCGGGTCGTCATCCTGGGCATGGTCAGCGAGGCGGACAAGGTCCGCGCCTACCATTCGGTGGACGTGTTCGTCGCGCCGAACCTCGGCGGCGAGAGCTTCGGCATCGTCCTCGTGGAGGCCATGTCGGCGGGCGCGCCCATCCTGGCCAGCGACATCGAGGCGTTCGACCGGGTGCTGCTCGGCGGGCGCGCCGGGGCGCTGTTCCCGGTCGGGGACCACGAGGCGCTCGCGTCCGCCGCCGCCGCCCTTCTCGACGACCCGGCCCGGCGCAAGCAGCTGTCGGCGGAAGCCCGCGCCGCCGTGCGCGTCTACGACTGGTCGGCCGTGGCCCGCGACGTGCTCAGGGTGTACGAGACGGTCGCCCTCAGCGGCGCGGGCGTCGTCGAGTCCGGCCTCGGCGCGTAGGTGATCGCGGATGTCCTACGACTGGATCATCGACGTCCTGTTCTGGGTCGCCGTCGCGTTCCTGGTCGCCGTGTACGTGTCGTGGCGCGCCACCCGCCTCGACCGGCTCCACGTCCGCGTCGAGACCGCCCGCGCGGCGCTGGACGCCGCGCTCGTCAGGCGGGCCGCGGCCGCGCTCGAACTGGCCGCGTCCCGGCTGCTCGACCCCGCCGCCAGCCTCGTGCTGGCGACGGCCGCGCACGAGGCGCGCACCGCCGACGCCGACAACCGCGAGTTCGCCGAGAGCGACCTGTCCCGGGCGCTGCGCGCCGTCGTCGACCAGCCCGAGTTCGTCGGGACCCTCACCGCCCACGGCGCCGGCGAGGGCGAGGCGGTGCTGGACGAGCTGTCCTCGTCCGCCGCGAAGGTCGCCTACGCGCGCCGCTTCTACAACGACGCCGTCTCCCAGGCCAGGATCGCGCGCCGCAAGCCCCTCATCCGGATCCTGCCGCTCGCCGGCCGCGCCCCGCTCCCGGACTTCTTCGAGATCGACGACGACCCGCCCGGCATCTGACCGGCCGGCCGCCCGGGATTTGATCGGTTGCGGCCCGCGGAACCGTACCGCTGCCGGGGACGGGGCCGACCCGGCCGTGTTCGCTACCCTCTGGCAGACCGTCCGAAGGAGGGGCACATCGTGCGATTCGTTTGGGGCACCACCGGCCGGCGCAGGACGGCGGCGCTGCTCGGCGTCCTCGCCGCCGGCGCCGTCCTGCCGGCCTGCTCTGACTCCGGCGACCCCACATCGGCGCCGCCGCCGCGCAGCACCGGCGGACCGGCGGAGTCGGAGACCCCGGTGCCCGCGACGCACCCGTTCACCGGCGGCACGAAGGGCCTCACCAACCCCGTCCTCGCCGTCAAGATCGAGAACACCCGGCCCGCGTTCCCGCAGAGCGGGGTGTCGGCCGCCGACATCGTGTACGTCGAGCAGGTCGAGGGCGGCGAGACGCGGCTGATGGCGGTGTACTCGTCCAGGCTGCCGAAGCGCGTCGGGCCCGTCCGCAGTGCCCGCATCTCCGACCTGCACATCCTGCCGCAGTTCGGCCGGCCCGCCTTCGCGTTCTCCGGCGTCCAGAGCAAGATGAAGAAGTACGTCCGCAAGTCGCCCGCCTACGAGGTCTCCCAGGAGAAGGCGGGCGGCGCCTACTACCGGTTCGGCGGCAAGCCCGCCCCGTACAACCTCTACGCCGACCCGAAGGCCCTGCTCAAGCGGGCGCCGAAGGCCACGCCGCCGCAGGACGTCGGCTTCCGCTTCGGCGACGCGCCCGCCGGCGGCAAGCCGGTCAGGTCGTTCACCGCGCGGTGGCCGTCCGCGAAGATGGGGTTCACCTGGTCGGCCAAGCACAAGCGGTGGCTCGCGAGCTGGGGCGCGAGCCCCAGCCGGGCCGCCGAGGGCGGGCGGCTCGGCGGGCAGACGGTCGTCGTCCAGTACGCCAAGACCACCCGGTCGAAGTTCCACGACTTCCTCGGCAGCTACACCCCGCTGATCGACACCACCGGCACCGGACGGGCGCTCGTCCTGCGCGACGGGAAGGCGTACAAGGCCAAGTGGTCCCGCACATCCGAGGACAAGGGCACCACGTTCACCACCGAGACCGGCGAGCCGATGAACTTCGCCCCCGGCCAGGTCTGGATGGTCCTCGTCAACGACGGCAAGCCCTACATCCCGTAGGCGCCCTCCACC
>NZ_VCKW01000560.1 GCF_005889715.1 Actinomadura soli | reverse complement strand
CCCGCAGGCCAACCGACCCAACCCGACCGGACCCGCGGAATCCGACCCGACCGGCCACGCGGGCCAGCCGGCTCGAGCCGGTCCGGGGCCCAATCGGCCCAGCACGACCTGCGGGCACAACCGACCCGACCCGGCCGGACCGGCCGGACCAGACCTGCGGAACGATCGACCCGACCGGCGGGCCAGCCGGCTCGAGCCGACTGGGCCGTGCCGGGGCCCAACCGGTCCGGCGCGACCTGCGGGCACAACCGACTGGGCCTGCGGCTGATGCGATCCGCCTGCGGTCGATGCGGCCTGCAGTGCCGCGCCATCGCCAGGAGCCGGGCGGCAGGGCGGTGCTGATCGCTTTTCCGAGTTGTCGATGGTGAGCCCTGCGCCACGAGCGGAGGGCGGCACCGTGGGCGAGATCGTCGGTCGGCGTGGAAGCTCCAGCCGCGCCGGGGTCGGCGTGGTGGCGGGGCTTCAGCGTCTCGCTCTCGGATGGACGGGCTTGGCGCAGCGCCGCCGTTCCAGCTCGGCCATGATGTCGGCCATGCGGGCGCGCATGCGGGCGGTCTGGGTCGTCAGCACTGACAGCTCCTCGACGAGCTCCGCGTCACCGACGAGCCCCAACTCCATTTTCGTCACGATGGTGCACCTCCTGCTCTCCCCCGCTTCCCCTCGGGGGCCGGACCGAGCCGGTGTTCTCGAATCCATGTTCGACCGTACCGCCTCCCGCCGACATTTTCCGCCCCGCTTCGCCGGTTGATCTCCGGCCTCGCCGGGAACCCCTATGGGGTGGTCCGTCCGGTCCCGCGCGTACCTTGTGCCCCCGGCGCGGGAGATGGCCTGGAGGAGGATCCCGATGCCACAGCAGGCAGCAGGCGCCAAGCCGGAGCCCGTCGGCGCTCGGACCGAGTCGCACCGGTACCAGGACGTGCTCGCCGTCGTCGCTGTCACGATCGGTCTCGCAGCCCTCGTCCTCGGCTGGATCCCGGCGACTCATTTCCCTGGGGCCGTCGCCGGGGTGATCGGCCTGCCGCTCGCCCTCTACTCCCAGATGATCTCCGCGACGACGAACGAACGATGGCTGAACGTCATCGGCATGGTGGCCTCGTTCATGGGCGCCGCCTTCGCCCTGAGCAACGGCGGCTTTTCCCTCTAGCGCCCGCCGCCCGCATTCGCCCGCTGCCCGCATTCGCCCGGCCACCGCATCGCGTCAAACCACCGCGCCCCGCGTCGAGCCACCGCATTGCCTGGGCTGCCCGCGTCGCGCCGGACAACGCCGGGCTGCTCGCATCACGTTGGGTGCCCACACCGCAGCGCGCCGGGCCGCCCACGCCCGGCCGCCCACGCTTGCTTCAGGCGGCCGCGTTGGCGTGGGCTACCGCATGGGGGTCTAGGTTGTCCGCATCGCGTTGGGCCGTCTGCATCGCGCCCCGGGTGGGGTGGCGGGACGTTCTCCGGGGTGTCGTAGGG
>NZ_VCKW01000559.1 GCF_005889715.1 Actinomadura soli | reverse complement strand
CTTGAGCCCCGTCCCTCGGAACGCGGCCTGGCCCGGCACGACGAGGCGAGCCCACCGGCGGACATCCCACCGGGCAACGCCGCACCCGGCGTTCCCGACACCCCCGCGCCGAGCGGCACCCCCGCGCCGAGCGGCACCCCCGCGCCGCGCGGCACCGGCGCACCGGCACCCGCATCGCGGAGCGCCCCGCGCCCCGTGCAGCGCACGACGACTCCCGGAGCCGCGCGCACTCCCAGTGCGGCGCACCCCGCACGCCGCGCGGCTCCGGGCACTCCTCCGCCGCCCCCGGCGGAGAGCGGCCCGGCGGAAAGCGGTCGGGGGGAGGACGGACCGTCACCGTCCACAGGACCGCGGTCATCCGCCGGGCCGCAGCCTTCCGCCGGGCCGCAGCCTTCCGCCGGGCCGCAGCCTTCCGCCGCGCCGCAGCCTTCCGCCGCGCCGCGGTCATCCGCTGGGCCGCAGTCTCCCGCTGGGCCGCGGTCACCTCGCCCGGCGACCGGGCTGGGCGGGGGGACGCCCGCGAAGCCTTCCGCCGCGGCGCCGCCCGCCTCGGTGGCCAAGACCTCGCGCGCTGCCGCGGACCCGGCACCCGAGTCAGCGCCACCGCCCCGGACGCACCCGGCAGGGCCGAGCGCCGGGCCGCCGACGGGCGGTCCCGCCCCCGCGTCGCCAGTCCCGCAGGCGGGGGCGAAAGCGGCGCGTGGAGCCGAGGACGCGGCCGAGAACGCGCCCGCCGGGCAGGCGAAGCCCCGGCCCGAACGCACGGCGCCCTCCGCTTCCAACCCCTCGCCGCCCGCGCGACGTGCCGGGCTGGGCGCACCGTTGCCCACCTCGCCGGCAGCAGGGCCCCCGGTCCAGCGCAAGGTCGCTCCCACTCCGCCCTCGCCTACGCGCGGCGGTGCTGAGATCCCTGGAGGAGAACCGGCTGAGGAGCCCGCGCGTCCGCCGTCCGCAACCTCGCCGACCGGTACGGCCCGTCCGATTCAGCGGAAGGGCAAGGCGCCGGCGGCGGGGATCGCCCACGATGGCGGGCCGAGCGCACCTCCCGCGCCGTCTGCGGGGCCGTCCCTTCCTCCAGCCGCACCGCAGACCGCGCCGTTGACGGAGACTTCAGCGGCACGACACACGGAACCGAGTGCTGCCCCACGCGCCGACTCCGGCCGGCAGGGAGCGTCTCCACCGCAGGCCCAGGCCGACCGGTCCGCGCCTCCGTTCCCTGGAACCGCCTACCCGGTTCAGCGCCAGGCGGCGAAACCGTCTGGCGAAGGTCATGCAGATCCCCGCCCTGCGATGACGGGACGGGCGGCCTCGCGGATTCCGGGCCCCCCGCCGGCCGCCGGAGTGACGCGGCGGGTGGGCCTGGGGGCGCCGGTCCGGCGTTCGGCGGCAGGACCGGAAGCGATCGCCGCCTCACCTCCGACTCCGCCAGGGCCGGCCCTCACGCCCGTCCCGCACTCACCTCACC
>NZ_VCKW01000558.1 GCF_005889715.1 Actinomadura soli | reverse complement strand
ACCCGGATCACGCGATCCCCTCCCTCTGCTCCTGCTCCTCGCCGGGCCCGCCCAGCGGCAGCCGCGCCCACACCCGGAACCCGCCCGCCGGGCCCGGTCCCGCCGTCATCTCCCCGCCGACCGACGCGGCGCGCTCGCGCATGCCGCGCAGCCCGTTCCCGCCCGGGTCGCCCGAGCCGGGGGCGGGACCGGAGCCGTCGTCGTCGACCTGCACGATCACCGCGCCCGGCACCCGGCGCACCTCCACGGTCACCGTAGCGGCGCCCGAATGGCGGACGGCGTTGGTCAGCGCCTCCTGCACGATCCGGTACCCGGCAAGCCCGACCGGCGCGGGCAGCCCCTCCAGCGCCGCCAGCGCCCCCGCGCCTGCGGAACCGGCGTCGGCAGGCGCGGCGCCGGATTCGGAGGCGCCGGCGAGGTCGCCGGCCCGGCGGACGGTCAGCCCGGCCGCCGCGGTCTGCTCCAGCAGCTCGACCACCCGCGCCAGCGACGGCTGCGGCGCCACCGGCCCGCCGCCCGCCGCGTCGGCGTCGGCGGCGTCGACCTGCCGCAGCACGCCCAGCACCCCGCGCAGCTCCCGCAGCGTCTCCTTGCTCGCCGCCTTGATCGCCTCCAGCGCCGCGTAGGCGCGGTCGGGTTCGTCGCGGCGGTGCAGCGCCGCGCCCGCCTGCACGTTGATCAGCGAGATCTGGTGGGCGAGGACGTCGTGCAGCTCCCGGGCGATCCGCAGCCGCTCGGCGATCGCGCGGCGGCGCGCCTCCTCCTCCCGGGTCCGCTCGGCCTCGGCGGCGCGCCGCTCGGCTGCCTCGGCCCGGGCGTGGCGGCTGCGCACGTGCAGCCCGAGCCCCACGGCCAGCAGCAGCCCCAGCGACAGCGACGCCACGCCCCGCGCGTCCACGACCGCCTCCGGGTCGCCGCCGTCCTCGCCGCCGCGCGCCAGCGACACGGCCAGGAACCCCGCGTTGACCACGATCACCGCGCCGAGCGCGACCGCGAGCCCGCACTCCACGGCCGCGGTGAACAACGCCACCCACAGCACCAGCGCGATCGGCCCGTCCGGATAGCCCAGCGGGTAGTACATCGGCGGCGCGATCGTCGCCACGACCAGCACCGCGATGGGGTAGCGGCGCCGCACCGCCAGCGCGAGCGTCGCGACCAGGATGATCGCGAACCCGCCCGGCCACAGCGCGCGGTCCTCGGGCTTCTCGGCCTGCACGCTCATCACCAGCGTGGCGACCATGGCCGCGACCGCGAACACCGCGTCGGCGGTCTGCCCGCGCGGCCACCGCACCGCCGCGCGGACGGCGCCCGGGGGCGGGCGCTGGCGCTCGGGAGGCGCCGGGGACTCGGTCACGCGCCAACCGTAGTTCAGCCGCCGCCCCGCCCGCGCCCCACCCAAGATCACCCGGCGACCGGGCCGGACGTCCCGGGCCCGGCGGGATACGCCGCGGACGCCGGTGTTACTG